>CAZFZB010000054.1:0-17862 GCA_964523415.1 uncultured Chromatiaceae bacterium
TACGGGCAAAGCCAACAGGTAACGCAGACATAGCCTATTTCTTTGGGTGCCCCTGTTCGGTGGTTTGCCGCAGGCGTTGGTGTTGGGACTCGGGAAGCGGTTGATGGCGGACCTAGGGTTAAGGGCAGAAAGGACTGGTCTGAGGCGCTACCGGCGCGGACCTCGGGGTTTAGGCGCTCCAGGTCGCGCTCCCTGCCAGGGCCCTCTGGTCTCGGGCTTGGGGCGGGGGGGGCTGAGTTTTTTCATGCCGACCATGGCCAGCAGGCCATCCAGTTCCTCCTCGGTGACTTCGCGCCAGTGATGGCTGAAGACCCGTGGCCCCAGGATGACATTGGCGAAGCGGACTCGGATCAGGCGGCTGACCTTGAGGTCTACCGCCTCCCAAAGGCGGCGGACCTCGCGATTGCGGCCCTCGCGCAGCAGGACATGAAACCAGCGGTTGGCGCCTTGGGCGGGGCTGGATTCGACGATCTCCTCGAACCGGGCCGGCCCGTCCTCAAGTTCGACGCCGTGGACCAGGCGCTGGAGGGATTCGTTGGGCACCTCGCCCAGAATACGCACGGCGTATTCCCGCTCGATTGCCTGGGAGGGGTGCATCAGCTTATTGGCCAGTTCGCCACTGTTGGTCAGCAGCAGCAGACCGGAGGTGTTGATGTCCAGGCGCCCCACGGCGATCCATCGCCCCTGTTTCAGGGGGGGCAGATGGCGAAAGATGGTAGGGCGGCCCTCGGGATCATGGCGGGTGACGACCTCGCCCTCGGGCTTGTTGTAGGCAATGACACGCAGGGGCTCGTCCTTGTGGGGGGCAAGTCGCAGGTCGCGGCGGTCCAGGCGCACCCGGTCCCCCGGGGCTATGCGGTCACCCAGTTTGGCGATCTGGCCATTGATCTCGATCCTTCCCGCCTCGATCCAGCCCTCGATCTCACGCCGCGAGCCGAGTCCGGCATCCGCCAGGACCTTCTGAATGCGAACGGGCGCCGCTCCGCCGGGTTTGGAAGTGGGGCCTGGGGCGTGAGGCGGGCTGGCCCGCCGGGAAACCAGGGGCTTGGGGGCAGGGTTTTTGTCTTTGATCATGTCAGTGGGGCCGGGGTGGTGGCTTGGGCGTGGGCGTATCAGGGTCGGCAAGGTCAACACCCGCTATGGGTACCGGTTCCTCCAGGGGCAGGTCGTCCCCCAGGAATTCGGGGTCGCGTAATTCCGCGAGGGTAGGGAGTTCGTTGAGGGACTTGAGACCAAAGTAATCCAAAAACTTGCGGGTGGTAGCGTAAAGGGAGGGGCGGCCAGGGACGTCGCGGTGGCCGACGACGCGCACCCATTCCCGCTCCAGCAGGGTTTTCACGATATGGGTACTGACGGCGACGCCCCGGATATCCTCGATCTCGCCCCGGGTGATGGGCTGCCGGTAGGCAATGAGGGCCAGGGTCTCCAGCAGGGCGCGCGAATAGCGCGGGGGCTTTTCGTCCCAGAGTCGCGCTATCCAGGGCGCGCAATCCTTCCGCACCTGGATGCGGTAGCCCCCAGCGACCTGGGCCAGTTCAATGCCGCGATCCTGGTAGTCCTCCGCCAGGGTGGCGAGGGCGGCCATCAGGGCCTCCCGGGTCGGGGTCTCTTCATCCCTCTCGAAGAGCCCCAGCAGGGTCTCCGGGGTGAGGGGTCCGCCCGCGGCGAGGAGGGCGCCTTCGACGATGCTTTTGAGGGAGGGCCGCCCGTTCATACCTTAGTGGCCGGTGCAGAGGCGCACATGGATCGGGGCGAAGGGCTCGGTCTGGACCAGTTCGATGGTGGTGGCCTTGATCAATTCCAACACGGCCAGAAAACTGACCACGATGCCGGCCCGACCCTCATGAAGTTCAAAAAGATGGGCGAAGGGGACAAAGCCCATGCCCTGTAGCTTGGCAAGTATCAGGGTCATGCGCTCTCGCAGGCTCAGGGACTCCCTTTCCACGCGATGATTGGTGAAAAGGTCCGCCCGCGCCAGGAGGTCGCGCAGGGCCAGGAATACCTCGCGCAGATCGACCTCGGGGGGGATCAGGCGACGATGGCCCGGGGGCACCGGGGCCTGAACCAGGTAGTGGTCGCGCTCCAGGCGGGGCAGTTCGTCCAGTTCCTGGGCGGCCTTCTTGAAACGCTCGTATTCCTGGAGGCGGCGGATCAGGTCGGCGCGCGGGTCCGCCTCCTCCTCGGCTTCGGCGGGGCGTGGCAACAGCATGCGTGACTTGATCTCCGCCAGCAGGGCGGCCATCACCAGATACTCCGCCGCCAGTTCCAGGCGAAAGTCCTTCATGAGTTCGACGTAGGCCATGTACTGATCGGTGATCTGGACGATGGGAATGTCGAGGATATCCAGGTTTTGGCGCTTGATGAGATAAAGGAGCAGGTCCAGGGGCCCCTCGAAGGTGTCGAGAAACACCTCCAGGGCATCCGGGGGAATGTAGAGGTCCAGGGGCAGGACCAACAGGGGCGTGCCCTGCACGATGGCGAAGGGCATCTCCTGCTGCATCGAGCGCCCGGCCGCCCCGATTGAGGCCGCATCCGTGGAGGGGGCTATCGCGGCGGGCGTCCCGCTCAACGGAATTGCAGGGACATGGCCTGGCGAACCTCGTCCATGGTCTTGCTGGCGACCAGGCGAGCGGCCTCGCAGCCCGCGGAGATCAGGTCGCGTACCCGCTCGGGTTGCTCCTCGAACTCCCGGGCGCGTTCCTGGATAGGTTTGAGCTCCGCCAGTACCGCCTCGATGACCGGTTGCTTGCAGTCGAGACAGCCTATGGCCGCCGACCGGCAGCCCGCCGTGACCCAGTCCTTGGTCTCGTCGCTGGAATAGACCTGATGCAACTGAAAGACCGGGCATTTGGTGGGCTCGCCAGGGTCGGTGCGCCGGACGCGCGCCGGGTCCGTGGGCATGGTGCGCAGGGCCTTTTCCACCTGGGCGGGCGGGTCGCGCAGGGCGATGGTGTTGCCATAGGACTTTGACATCTTTTGGCCGTCCAGCCCCGGCATCTTGGAGGCCTGGGTGAGGAGGGCCTGAGGTTCGGGGAGGATGATGCGGCCACTGCCTTCCAGGTAGCCAGAGAGACGCTCACGGTCACTGACGCCGAGGTTGCCCTGGGATTCGAGGAGGGCCCGCGCCATCTCCAGGGCCTCCTGATCGCCCTGCTCCAGATAGGCCTTGCGGAGTTTGTCGAAGAGCTTGGCGTTCTTTTTGCCCATCTTGTCCTTGGCCTGCTCGGACCGTTCCACGAAGTCCGGCTCCCGGCCGAAGATGTGGTTGAAGCGCCGGGCGATCTCACGGGTCAACTCCACGTGGGCCACCTGGTCCTCCCCCACCGGGACCAGGCCCGCCTTGTACATGAGAATGTCGGCGCTCTGGAGAAGGGGATAGCCGAGGAACCCATAGGTGGCGAGGTCACGCTCCTTCAGCCGCTCCTGTTGGTCCTTGAAGCTGGGTACCCGTTCCAGCCAACCCAGGGGGGTGATCATGGAGAGGAGCAGGTGGAGTTCCGCGTGTTCTGGTATCCGCGATTGGACGAAGAGGGTCGCCTGGTCGGGGTCGATGCCGGCGGCCAGCCAATCCACCACCATATCCCAGATACTGGCGGGGATGATGGAGGGGTCTTCGTAGTGGGTGGTCAGGGCGTGCCAGTCGGCGACGAAGAAGAAGCAGTCGTATTCCTGCTGCAGGGCCAGCCAATTCTTGATGACACCATGGTAGTGACCCAGGTGCAGGCGGCCAGTGGGCCGCATACCGGAGAGGACGCGGCCAAGAGGGATGGTTGCGGAGTTCAAAGCGGGAGCTCCCCGTGGGTTTGGATGCCGATTCGAAAACTGGGTGCGGAACCTGCCTGTGGCTGGCTTCAGGTCATGAAGATTTCACGGACCACGCCCGCCCCTGGCATGAGGCCGATGGTCAGATTCACCAGGGGCCCCAGCAGGGAGCCAAGGGCGCCCGTCGCCAGCAGGATGACGAGCAGGATAAGACCATAGGGTTCCAGACGCGAAAAGGGGATGGCCAGATGACGGGGCAGCAGGGCATTGAGTACCCGTCCACCATCCAATGGCAGGAGAGGGAAGAGATTGAGCACCATCAATAGGACATTGATCAGGACCCCAGCGGCGCCCATGTAGGCCAGGGGTTGGGCCAGCCAGGGTGAGATATTCCAGAGGGCGAGGGCAAGCTGAATGGCCAGCCCCCAGATGACCGCCATCACCAGGTTGGCGCCGGGACCGGCCAGGGCGACCAGGGCCATGTCACGGCGGGGATTACGCAGGTTGCGTACATCCACGGGCACCGGTTTGGCCCAGCCGAAAAGAAAGCCCGTCAGGAAATAGGTCGCCAGCGGCACAAGGACGGTACCGATGGGGTCGATATGCTTGAGAGGATTGAGGGTCACCCGGCCCAGCATTTGCGCTGTGCGGTCTCCCAGGTTCCCGGCGGCCCAACCATGGGCGGCCTCATGCACCGTGATGGCAAAGAGCACGGGTAAGACCATGATCGCCAGGATTTGAACATTATTGAGCAGATTCATTGGCCCATTATAACCGCTAGCCTCGGAGCGGGTGGCCTGGATAAAGCTCGAATATTCACGCCAAACCCTAGGTGCCGCAAAAGGTCTGCCGGACGACTTCATGCGGCGCCGGTGGCTGCCGGAATGCATCGAACCTGGGGTCTGGATTCCAGGGCTGGGCAAGGGCCTGCAATAGGCCTTCGAAGGGCTTCAGGTCGCCCGCCACCGCCGCATCGAGGGCAGCCTCGACCCGGTGGTTTCTAGGAATGAGGGACGGATTGGCCTGGCGCATGAGGGTTGCGCGCGCCTCTGGGGCAATCTCCTCGCGGGCCAGGCGCGCCTGCCAGCGCACGCGCCAGGCATCGGAGGAGGCCTCCGCGCCAAGCTGGGCCTGGAGCGATGCCTCCGCGCCCGCGGCGGCGTTATTCAAGGCGAAGAAGGTGTTGGTGAAATCGGCGCCGGTCGTGGCCATCAGCCGCAAGAGGCCAGCAATCAACTCGGCATCGTCGGAATGTGCCTCGAGGAGGCCCAGCTTGGCCCGGAAGCAGGTCAGATAGCTTTGCTCGAAGGCGGGAACGAAGCCGTCGATGGCTGCCTGGGCCTTGTCAATCGCCAGGGCCGGGTCGGGGTCGAGAAGTGGCAACAGCGCCTGGGCCAGTCGGGCGAGATTCCACTGGGCGATTGGGGGTTGGTTGTGGTAGGCGTAGCGGCCATGCTGGTCGATCGAGCTGTAGACCTGATGTGGGTCATAAGCATCCATGAAGGCGCAGGGACCATAATCGATGGTTTCCCCCACGATCGACATGTTGTCCGTATTCATCACGCCATGGATGAAGCCGATGGCCAGCCACCGGGCGACGAGTTCCGCCTGCCGGGTAATCACGGCGTCCAGCAAGGCGCGATAGGGCTGGTCCGACGCCTGCGCCTCTGGGAAGTGCCGGGCCAGAACATAATCGGCGAGGAGCCGGAGGCCATCGGTATCCTGGCGCGCCTGAAAGTATTCGAAGGTGCCCACTCGCACATGGCTGTGCGCAATGCGTGTCAGCACGGCGCCGGGTAGTGCCCCGGCCTCGCGAAGGACGGACTCACCCGTCGCGACTGCCGCCAGCGAGCCTGTGGTCGGGATGCCAAGGGCGTACATGGCCTCGCTAAGGATGTACTCCCGCAAGACAGGGCCAAGCCAGGCCCGCCCGTCGCCCCCGCGCGAGAAGGGCGTCCGGCCGGAACCCTTGAGGTGGATGTCGAAGCGCTCGCCTGCCGGGTCCAGGATTTCGCCCAACAGAATGGCCCGACCATCGCCAAGTCGCGGCACGAAGCCGCCGAATTGGTGACCTGCATAGGCCATGGCCAGTGGGTCCGCACCCTCAGGCACCTGGTTGCCCGCGAGCATGGCCAGGCCCTCTGGCGTTCGCAGCGCCTCGGGGTCCAGCCCGAGCCGGTTGGCGAGCGCCTCGTTAAGCTTGATGAGTCGCGGTTGCGAGACCGGGACCGGGGTCACCCGGGCATAGAAGCGCTCGGGCAGCCGTGCGTAGGAGTTATCGAAGGCCAATGTCATCCGGTGCTTCCCGTTGCAGGGGGTTGTGAAAGTTGGTTACCCCAACATGCGCATCGAGCCCTGGGTGTGCGCAACCTGGTTGAAAAGGATATTGGGGCGGTCCTTCCGGACCCCTAGGGGAGGCCTGGCTGAGGATCGGGGCAAAATCGAGGGTGTATAGCCGGGAGGGCTAATCCTTCGTGGCACCATGGGACTGTCGGCGGGGAGGAGCCCAGGTACCCGAGCTGATCAACGCAAGGGGGAAATCATGCTCTCCCAACGACAACGCACCCGTCAGCAATGGCGCGAGCTGGATCACTGGCTGCGCCGGCGCATCCGCATGGGCTACTGGAAACAGTAACGCAAGGTGCGCACGAAGGTGCGCCACCTGCTCGCCCTGGGGACGAGCCTGAAGCACGCGATCCTGACGGCGCTGAGCTCCAGGAGCTATTCGGCCCGAGGGAAGGGACCCTACCTTGTGCACGCAACCAAAGAGCGGAGGATCAGGAGATTGCGGCCATGTCGCTAACAACTCCGAATCGGATCAGGACGCTGCAGCGGACGCTCTACGCCAAGGCCAAGCAAGAGCCAGCGTTCCGCTTCTATGCCTTGTACGACAAGGTCAGCCGGGCAGACATTCTCAGTCACGCCTATGACCGTGTCCGGTCCAACCGGGGCGCGCCGGGAATTGACGGCGTGACCTTCAGGGGCATCGAGGCCGGAATCGGAAAAGACGCCTACTTGGTACAACTGCAAGGGGAGTTGGAACAGAAGAGGTACCGTGGGGACGGGGTACGTCGGGTCTGGATACCCAAGCCGGATGGCAGCCAGCGCCCATTGGGGATTCCCACGATCCGGGATCGGATCGTACAAATGGCGCTCAAGCGGGTGGTGGAGCCGATCTTCGAGGCGGACTTCTGCGAGCATTGGTATGGGTTTCGCCCGAAGCGCTCGGCCCATGATGCGGTGAAGGCCGTCACCGACGGCCTGTTTCAGGGAAAGACCCAAGTCATCGATGCCGATCTGTCGAAGTATTTCGACACCATTCCCCATGCCAAGCTCATGGCGGTGGTCGCCGAGCGCATTGTCGATGGAGGTGTCCTCGCCCTCATTCGGCAATGGCTTAAGGCCCCGGTCATCGAGGAAGACGAGCAGGGCAAGCGACGCCCGAGTGGCGGCAAGGGAAATCGGAAGGGGACGCCGCAGGGCGGGGTCATCTCCCCGCTGCTGGCTAACCTCTACCTGCATCTGTTGGACCGGATTTGGGAACGGCACGACTTGGAGGGACGACTGGGCGCACGCCTGGTGCGCTACGCCGACGATGCGGTGATCCTGTGTCGCGGCGATAGCCAACCGGCCATGGCCGTGCTCGAAACAGTACTGGACCGTCTGGAACTGACGCTCAACCGGGACAAGACCCGCGTGGTCGATGCCCGCGAACAGGCGTTCAACTTTCTGGGGTTCAGCATCCAATGGGCACGCAGCCGACGAACTGGCAAGGGCTACCCCAATGTCGAGCCAAGTAAGCGCGCCGAACAACGGATCAAGGCGCGCATCAAGGATCTCACCGCACGGCGCCGCGCCCCGATTCCGATGCCGCGGCTGATCGCCGAGGTCAACCAGACCCTGTGCGGTTGGTTAAGTTATTTCCACTACAGGCTCTGCAGGAAGGTCTTCGGTCGTGTGCGCTGTGGTTTATCGAGGAGCGTGTTCGTACCCATCTGCGCGAGCGGCACAAAGTCCGCACGCGATGGCAGGGCTGGCAGCGCTTCCCAAACGCGTACATTTACGACCGTCTCGGATTATTCAAGCCCCCCTCCAACGAAGGCTGGCGCTCGGCGCATGCCTCGGCGTGACGCGCATCGGAAAGCCGTGTGCGGGAGAACCGTATGCACGGTTTGATGAGAGAGGGCAGGCAACGGTGACTAGGATTTTGCTAAAGAGGGACCGCCAGACGAAAGGGGCGGAAACAGATATGCCAAGTCTAAGATCGCCGGATGACTGCTCTCAACTCTACCTGGAACTCCAAACTGTTCTCCTATCTGTTCTCTGGCCGTTGGGACCGTTCCACCCTCTGCGCGGGCCATCAGCGCTATGGCCAGTTTTAATGCTCACCCTTGGTCCGGAGCAGGCCGGCCAGGCGGTTGCCCTGTTTCTGGGGGCCACCGCGCGGAAAGAGGCGGTGCAGATAGCGGTTGCTGCCGCGTTCCGGCCCCCAGACCCGGCGGAAGTGGGCGATCATGTCCCGCACCGTCGCCTGGGTGCCGTGGCGGGCGAAGCTGGCGCGCAGGAAGCGGATCACCTCCCAGTGCTCGGTGGTCAGGGCCAGGTCCTCCTCGGCGGCAAGGACCCGGGCGAAGTCCTCGGACCATTGCGTGGGATCGACCAGGTAGCCTTCGCTGTCAGTAAGCAGCCAGTTCTGGCCCACCACCACGTAGCGAGTGGTCATGCCGGGGTAGGCATTGCTGCCCGCCGGCAGGCCCGCGGCGAGGCCGCGGCCATCCTGGTCGGCCTCGGTGATGGACCAGAGCTCGATGAGGATCTCACCTTCCAGGCGCCCATCGTAGCGCTGTCGCCCGGACACCAGGACTCGGCCGCTGGTGGCGGGCAGGTCGAAGCACGCCACGCCGGCCCGATCAGTCAGTACCGGCGGGGTTTCAAGGTCATTCTCATCCAGTTTCAGGACCACCGGGGTGCGTTTGAGGGGCTCGTGGGTGGCTTTCATCGATACTCTGACGGCGATCATCTTTCATCTCCGGTGCGGTGAGCGATTCAGCCGGGCTATCTGGCGCACTGGGCCTCTTGGCTTGCGGACCTAGCTATCTTTGGGAGCACCCTTGGGTACTCCCGACTGGCAAATTCCCGACTGTTGGAGTAAAGATTAGTCGTCGCTTATAAGGATGACAAACGAATTTAATCCGCACATGGTATCGAATTTTCCGATAGATAGTCGTCGCAAGCATTCTCTCCGTATTCCCCGACCCTCCCCCTCCAGTCCGGGCCCGGTGGACTTTCCCCCCAAGTCCGAACGGGATTAGGTCTGGCCGAAATTGGCCTGAGATGGGTATACAATCCCTGGCTATGGACATTGATCAGGTCAAGACCTTTCTCCAAGTGGCCGCCAATGGAAGTTTCCTGGAGGCGGCCAATCGGGTGCATGTCACCCAGTCCACGGTCAGCGCACGCATCCAGAACCTGGAACAGGCCCTGGGGGCGCGGCTCTTCACCCGCAATCGCGCTGGGGCGGTCCTGACGCCGGCTGGGCGGCGCTTTCTGCGTCACGCCAAGACGCTGGTGTTGACCTATGAGCAGGCACGGTACGACGTGGGCCTGCCGAGTCGCTTTCGTGCAAGCCTGACCATCGGCGCTCGCATCGCCCTCTGGGATGAACTCCTGCCGCGCTGGGCCGCGCGGATGCGCCGCCTGGCGCCGGATGTATCGCTGAATACGGAGATCGGCTTCGAGGAGGACCTGATGCGCCGGGTGATTGCCGGCACCATGGACCTGGCGCTAATGTACGGTCCCCGGCAGGGGGCGGGCCTGCGGGTGGACCATCTGTTCGACGAGACACTGATTCTAGTGACCCCGGAGCCATCGCGGGCCAAGCGGGGTGGACGGGAACAAGAGCAGACGCTTGACCTGTACCCTGGCCGAGACCAGGACCGGGATCTGGACCCGGAACTGGTCATGGGCTCGGACCTAGCTTCGACCCTGACCAATGGCCGGGCTGCCGTTCCTGGGGTCGATGACGACTATGTGTTCGTGGACTGGGGAGCGACCTTCTACGCCGAGCACCGCAAGGTCTACCCGGATTTCGAGCGGCCGGCCCGCACTGCCAATATCGGCTGGCTGGGGCTGCAATTGATCCTGGCCGATGGCGGCACCTGCTTCGTTCCCGAACGGGTCGCGACGGCATATCTGCGGGGCGGTTGCCTGCATCGGGTGGCGGGGAGCCCAATCCTGCGGATGCCGGCCTATGTGGTCTACCCTCGGGAGTCGGACAACGAGGTATTGGCTATGGCCCTGGGGGCGCTGCGGGAACTGGTGTCAGAAGTGGCGGTTGATGAGGAGGGGTCTGGAGCGGTGGGAGGCTAGGAAGCCAGGACCCGGTACGATAGGGACTGATGCCGCGCCGCGGCTCAAGAGGATGCTGGCGCATCCAGGTGGCAGGCGTGGAGAAACTGCTTGCGTAGCAGGAGACCCGCCAGCCACCCCTCGGGGATGACAACGTGCATGGCCCGGCCGGGGTGGCTGGCGAAGGCCTTTATCAACAGTCGGAAGCTAGCAGTCACGGGGACGGACATCGCCGGGCTGATGACGAGATCCCGCTCCAGGCGCTGGCAGTCCGCGGGACGGAGGAAATTCGGTTCGGCCATCAGACGGGCGAGCAGGGCGAGGAAGGTCTCCGCCCCCAAGGTACGCAGGACGTCCGTCTCCGTTGGGATACCGATAACCTGGCGCTCCGCGTCCGCCACGGGCAAGGCCTTCAGCCCTTGGCGGACGAAGAGGGGAATGGCCTCCTTCAGGCTCATGTTGGGTAGCAGGGGCTGGATGTCCGCGTGCATCAGCCGACCGGCGCTGATACTACGAAACAGCCGTTCCTGCCCGTGACGATAGGCCAGGTGGTACAACTCCCGGAAATCGGCGGTTGAGATGTACAGATAACCGGGTATCTCACCCAGGGTGGTCCCGGAGGACCTGGGCGGCTCGGATTGCAAACTCGGCATACCAGGGCAAAAAATGCTTACCAATCCACCCGCGGGAACAAGGAGGGCGCGTCCCAATGTGCATGCGGTCCATCCTTCGGGCAGCGGAGGCGCTGCGGGAACCGCTGCCACCCGGCAAGAATCCATAGATCGCCCGCCACTTCCGCGAGGTGCTGGAGGAGCGTGCCCGCTCGGAGCACGCGATCCGCGCAACGCTGGTTGCCATCGACTCCCCAGGCCCGGGGCCGGACTGTCCGGGCATTCGCGACCTGGACGAACTGCTGGCCTTGCTTCCTGCGGATAAGTGCTCGGTTCTGGATGTCGCGCATCCCGCTCTGGCCCTGCGCTGCCAGGCCGTAACCGGCTCGGAGCTGGTGCTGGATCTGGTCTACGATCGCCGCCGCAAGCGCCGCTTTGCACTCACCACCCACGGTGTTATTGGTGGCGCCTTTTCGGACATCGCATTCTGGCTTGGCCTTTCCCCGGATTTCGTGGTTCTGCCCTGCCTTCACACCCACCCCAACCCCGCGCAACAAGTTGAGTTGCGAGATGCCCTCGGTGGCCGACTATTGCGTCCAGGAAGGGGTACATCGGCTGTTGGGGGGTGCCTGCACTTGCGACCAGGTCTATTTTCCCAGCGGACGCCATACGCTTTAGGGGTGGACGCCCAAGGCGAATGGTATTACCGCCGGATCGGTGACGAACGCCTGCACTTGGACAAGCGGGACTGGCTACCAACGGATTACGACAGGATCGAGCCTGACTGACCCATCCTGCGCCCAACCCTTATGATCGATCGAAACTCACCAGCCAGGGCACGGTGCCCTGGACTCTGGCCTTCAGCCTCGGTATCCAGGGTCAGCCCTTGACCATCGGCTGAGGCAGTGATCGTTTAGGGGCCGAAGATCTCCTGGTTCCCCGCAAGCCTATACTGGTCGCTGGGCCGAACTGCCGTTTTCCCGCGCCATCCGGCGCCGTCGCCATTCCATGGCCCATAGGGTTGCCAGGGTAAAGAGGTCGCTGGTGATGTGGAAGTTCCGTACGCCCTCGTAATCCGGTGGGTTAAGGGTCGGTTCCAGCAAGGTCCGGGTTTTCCTCACGTCGCCCGCACTCGGGGCGGAGGCGTCATACTGCTTTATGGCGTGCAGGGCGGCGATGCGCTGCTCGCTGGTGTCGTGGATAGCGCCGAGGTTCTTGTAGGCGAACATGGAAAACAGCACCGTCAGCAGGAGGGTGGTAACTAGGTCCGGCCGGCTGCGAAGCGAGGAGAAGGCCAGTAAGCCGCCGATGATTACCACGTACAGAGTCCAGTAGGACTGCAAGGCGTCGGAGCGTTCAAAATAGAGTTGAATCAGGTCGCTATAACTCATAGCCCGCATTCCAGGGTGGTGGCGTATCGCCAGTGTTGACTCCAGGCGGTAATGCTGTCAAGGGGTTAGTCTGTCCATCCGTAACGGACGATATGGAAGAATACGGGGGCGGCAAAGCTGAGGGAGTCCACCCGGTCCAGCAGACCGCCGTGGCCATTGACGAGATTACCCCAGTTCTTGATGCCCCGTTCCCGTTTGATGGCGGACAGCACGAATCCGCCGAAGAAGCCCATGACATTGATCAGGAGCGCGATCAGTCCAGCCTGCCAGAGGTTGAACGGCGTGATCCACCAGAGACCCGCGCCCAGGGCGCTGGAACTGAGTATGCCGCCCACCAGTCCTTCTAGGGTTTTGGACGGGGAAATGAGTGGGGCCAGTTTACGTCTCCCATACAGTTTGCCCCAGAGGTACTGGAGCACGTCACTGGACTGTACCACCAGCATCAGGAACAGGAGGAGCAGCAGGTTGCGGCCGGCGTAGCCGGGAATGGCCAGGGTCATGAGGGCCGGCAGGTGGGACAGACAGTAGACGCAGATCATCAAGCCCCATTGGATTTGGGCGACCCTCGCGAGGAAATGGGTAGTGTCGTTGCCCAGCGCCGCGAGCATGGGTAACAGTAGAAAGGCGTAAACCGGTATGAGAAGAGTAAACAACTCGTACCAGTCCACCGCCACTAGGGAATACTGGAGGGGAAGAAAGAATAGGAAGCACCACAGCAGTACCCGGTGGTCGCCACTCCGCACGCGGGTAAGGGGCACGAACTCGCGCAAGCATTGAAAGGACACTAAGGCGAATAAGATGATTAAAGTGGGCTTACCCCCCCAGAATGCCAGGGCCAGCAGGACGATCATCATCCACCAAGCCCCCAGGCGGGCGTTGAGGTTGTCCAGGGTAGCGTGTGGAGTCTGGGGGGAAATCCCCCATTTCAGCGCTAGTCCCAACAGGCTGGCCAGGGCCAGTACCGCAAAGATCCCTCCGAATACCGTCACCAGGGTCTCTTCGGCCTCCATTGGGTTTCCTCGATCGTCAAAAGTGGCCAATACCGGCAAGATAAGAGGAGCACGGGCCCGGTAGGCGGCCTTTACCCGCCGGATTGGGATCAGAGGTACCCGGCGGGCGGTGAATTGAACAATGGCGCCAACCCTTTCTGCGGCAACCCTAGCCTGGTCGATGTTCCAGGCAGGCGGCAGGTACGGCCTGGTGGGACTCTCCCAGCACCGTTCCCGGTCGCCGCTCGCGTACCAGGGCCAGCGCTTCTTCCAGGTTCGCCACGCGCCCGCTCTGTAGCAACCAAGCTGCGGCGGCGTGGGCGCTGCGGGAATAGCCGAGGGCACAGCACACCAGTACCGGGCCATGGCTCCGGGCGGTTTCGATGCACCGAGCGGCCTCCGCCAACTGCTCCGATCGCGGTGGCACCAGATCCAGCCAGGGCAGGTTGCAATAGTGCCAAGCCCCTCGGGGAGCGGGCAACTCAGCCGTGCAATCCACCAGCGCCCCATAACCGCCGAGGGTCATGTCTCGCGCCCTTGGCAGGCGTCCCAACCAGACGTCGTCCAGAAGGTGATCGGCTTGGGGATGGTGCCGTGTCCACCAGCGGGAGTTACACCAGGCGCCCAGGAGATAAGGCCAAGCGAGCGCCATCATGGCGGGGCTCAACCGGCCGTCTTCACGCCGCTTCTGAAATCCGGCCGGACCCAGCACTGCGTAACAGGCCGCCACCAAGACCAAGGCGATGGCGACCCACAGCAACCACCAGGCCCAACCGCCCGCGGACCAGGCAAGGGCGATCAGCAGACCCACTGCGCCCAGATATTGCCAGGCCAGTTGCCGACGTCGGGGATGGACATTCCCGCTCCAACCAGCCAATGGGGAGCGCTGGTTTTCGGGCCAAAGCCACAGGGCGAAAAATCCCGTCAATGCGCCGGTGGGGATATCCACGAAGTGGTGTTGCCAGGTGGTGAGGGTCGAGACGGCGATGAGAAGAAACCAGACGCGGGTCAGCCAGGGCCAGCGTCCCACACCGGCCTTGGCGTAACGGTGCCACAGTACCACCAGGAGGCCGATATGCAGGGACGGAACCTGGTTGTAAGGCTGGTCGAAACCCATGAGCAGGTCGAACAACGCGCCGAAAACCCCACTAGCGGGAGGGCGGTCGTAGGAAAAGCGCAACGGGAAAACCAGAAAGCAGGCCACGGACAGCAATTGAACCGTCAGCAGTTGCAGTCCGTGGCGGTCCACTTCGGCCCGGTTGCGGCAGTACAGGAAGGAAAGACCGTAAATCAAATCGATGGACCAGTAGGGTACGATGGTCCAGGGGAGAAAGGGGATGTGGCCTTCCCAACCGAACACTATCGCGTCGGTCACCCCCTGCCGAGCTGACACGGCGTTGGCAAAGCCATAACTGATAAAGAAGAAGGGCGCGAGAAATGCCAACCAGAGCAGCCTACGCCCCCAAGGAGGGCTCCTGGGGGTCGCCTTCACTCCTCGAGCCTGCGCGCCAGGGAAACGGTAAAAATTCCCCAGGAGTCGATGCGCTGCGCCAGCTTGACGAAGCCGGCGTTTTCCACCAATTGATCCATTTCCGCCTGGCTGCGGCGGCGCATGACCCACGGCTGTCCATTGCGGTGGCTGGTGAGGGTGCGGGCTATGAACTCCAGTTGTGGATGCCAGGGTTGGCCGGTGTAAATCAGGTAGCCTCCTGGCTCGATGGCCCTTGCCAGGCCCGCCAGGGAGAGGCGCACCCGGTCGTTCTCAGGAAATAGCTCGTACAGGCCGGAGACGATGGCCACCGTGGGCCGGGGACGGATCGCGGCAAGCGAGTCGAGATCGAAGGCGTCGCCGGGTTCGAATCGGGCTATGTCCTGCATTCCCATTTTCCTGATTAGCGCGGCACCCTCGCGCACGCTGGCAGGGCTGACGTCTCGCAGTAGCACCGATTCAGGCCGGTGCGGGCAGCCCGCCAAAGCTTCCAACAGATACCGGCCGTGGCCGGCCGCGACATCAAGCACGCGGAGGGGACGTTCATCTGCCGCCAGCAACTCCAGCGCCTGGAGCAGGAACTCCTCCAGGTGTTGTTTGCGCCGGCGGATGCCGCGCCAGCCGATGGCGTTCAGGTAGTTGTGATCTATCAAGCGCCCTAGGAAGCCCCAGCCCGTTGGCTTGTTGCGGTAAACATAATCGAGGGTGGCGCCGGAATCGAAACCGGTTATATGACCCAAGCGCACCCCGGCGGAAAGACGCCCCAAGCTGCGCAATAACAGCCGCATTGCGGCCCAGTACAGTCCCTCCGGGCTGAGGGTTGGCAGGGAGCGAGCCAAGGCATCCGCCTCCCGACGAGTGGGACCCCGAAGGTCCGCGTCTCCTAGAGCCACGCGTAGGGGTAGGGCTGCGAATCGGCGCACTAGGAAATTTCGCGCCTTGTCCACCACCTGCTCCCGCTCCAACTCGCCGAAGGTGTCGTGATAAAAGTTTTTCAGCAGGTGCCGTTCCTTGACGGTCGCACCCAGGTTTTCGTAATAGTCGTGTTGTGGAGCGAGGTGAACTACCCAGTCAAGACCGGAGATCAGCAATTGGGTAGGAACGACCGTGGCCTGGGCATCCTCAACCACGCGTTTCGCCGCCTCGTACAGCCCGAGCAGGATATTCGCGGAGATCGCGCGGCTGATGAGGGGGTCGCTGTCATAGGAGGCTTGTCGTTCCGGATCGCGGGTGAGAAAACCAGCCTTGACGTAGCTTTCGACAAAGAAATTGCCTCGCAAGGCCTGCCATAGGCGCAGGGCAGGCAGTGCCAGGGGTACATAGAGCTTGACCCGGAAGGCGGGGGAGGCGAGTACCATGCAGCGAATCTTGGGTGCGTAATCATGGACCCAGACGGCGGCAAGCACGGCGCCCACGCTTTGCGCTACTAAGGCCAGGTCTTCTGGGGCGATGTCATAAGTTCGGTCGATATGATCGACAAAGGTTTGCAGGTCCCGCACCGAGTCCGCGATGCTGGGGGAATAACCACGTTCACCCGGCGACAAACCGTGACCGCGGGCATCCCAGGCGAAAAAGTCAAAATCCGGGAGGTCCAGTTCGTCTACCAGATGAGCCATGCGCCCCGAGTGCTCATGCCCCCGGTGCAGCAGGACGATGCCGCCTCGCCGGGGTTGCCGGGGAGCCGGCCAGTGGCGGAAGAAGATCTCGGTGCCATCGTGGGTGGCGAAATGGGACTCCTCGGTGTGGCGTGCTGCCTCCATGGTCTTTACTCAGCAGTTGGGGGAGATTTCCGTCAGGCCGCCCCGGATGCGGTTGACGATGTTGAGGCCGATAGCCGCCGTCGTCAAAGGCAGGATCCATAGGCTCCAGGCTGGCAACTCACCGGCCAGACCCAGCCACATGCCCAAGGTGCCGAACAGCAGCGCCCGGTCGCTTTTACCCATGGGACCCTCGTAATGGCGCCCGGCACCCACCAGGGGTCCCAGGACTCCGGCCATTTCCGATAGAGCGGAGGCGAAAATGACCAAGCCTACGCTGGCCCAGCCGAAGGGCGCCACGGCCACGAAAGGCAGGTATAGGGCGGCGTCGGAGACGACATCGGTCAGTTCGTTGAGATATGCGCCCAAAGGAGATCTCTGGCCAAACTCCCGAGCCAGCATACCGTCGATGGCGTTTAGGGTCATGCGCAGGAACATCCACAACGGCAGCAGCAGGAAGAGCCGGGGATCACCCGCCAAGCTGAGCAAAGCGCCCAGCAGGCAGGAGACACTCATGGTTGCGAGAGTCACACCGTTGGCGGTAAATCCTACAGCGGCCAGTTTGGCTACCAAGGGACGCAGTAGTGCCTGAAAGCGGGGTTTTATCTGGTAAAGGCTGATCATGGGTTTGCCGTGGTCTCTTGGCCTGGCCATCGAAATCGCGAGCGGGAGTATTAGTTTCCGTTCTCCGAAACAGGTCCAGGATTGACCCAGCGTTCTCCCTCCCGGTGCTCCCAAAGCCGACCATCCCGGCTGCGCCAAGTGCCTCCGGTGGCGCAGCAGCCGCCCGCGCCCAACGCCTGCCGGCCCAGGGTTACGCGAACAAAGTCCGGGTCGGCGCTGATTTCATGGCGCATGCATAGGGAAAACATGGGGTAAAAATCCGTGGTCAATACCTGCTCACGCTTGCCCTCGTCAGTGATCAGAAATACCTCGCAATCCCTCAGTTCCAGTTCGACTGGGACCCCATGTAGTACCGCCTTGAAGCGCTCGTCCGGTTTCGGCGGTGCCTTTTCAGCGCAGCCCGCTAGAAAAGGAAGGATGACGAACGTTAAGAGCCTCAGGGCCGAATCAGCTGAAGGATTCGAGGACAAACCTCGCTTATTCCTTCGCACCCGCCTCGACGAGAATCCCTTCGATCTCGGTATGGCCCCGAGTCCGGGCGTATTGCAAGGCGTTTGAGGTTGGCTGGGCTCCCTTGGATAGCAGCAGGCGGACCATATCCAGCTTGCCTCGGCCCGCCGCCAGGCCCAGCGCGGCACCGCCACCCGCATTGACGTCCATGCCCGCCTCCAAAAATAGGCCGACGGCGACCAGGTCGCCCTCCCCGGCGCTTCGAGCGAATTGTTGCTCGGTGTATTCGATACCCAATGCTTGCAGCTCTTTACGGGCAGTCAGGGCATCGGGGCTAGCCAGGGTGGAATAGAGGGCCATAAGGCCGGTCAGCCAACCCATCCACAGGGACTGGAAGATGCGGTGGCGGAGGGAGAGGCTTAGTGCCTTGGTCATGTTTGT
>CAZFZB010000055.1:0-11268 GCA_964523415.1 uncultured Chromatiaceae bacterium
AAAAAGGGGCCCGAAGGCCCCTTTGGCGTCCCTGCCACTGGCAAATCAATAGCGATAGGCGCTTTCGCCGTGGGCCGTGATGTCCAGACCTTCGCGTTCTTCGTCCTCGGGGACGCGCAGTCCGATCACCAGGTCAACGAATTTGAAGGCAACGATGGCCACCACGCCAGACCAGACGATGGCCACGCCCACCCCCCAGGCCTGACTGGTAACCTGGGCAACGAGGTCGAAGGGGCCAACGGCATTGGCGACATAGTCATAGACACCTACTCCGCCCAAGGCCGGATTGACGAACACGCCGGTCAGCAGGGCGCCGACGATACCACCCACGCCGTGAACACCGAATACGTCCAGGGCGTCATCGGCACCGAGCAGGCGCT
Source organism: uncultured Chromatiaceae bacterium (assembly GCA_964523415.1). GTDB lineage: Bacteria > Pseudomonadota > Gammaproteobacteria > Chromatiales > Chromatiaceae > M0108. The sequence goes on from CAZFZB010000055.1 coordinate 381, forward strand.
TGAGTCCATTCACGCCCCAGAGGCAGAGCAGGCCCGCCACCAAACCGATGACCAGGGCTCCAATGGGCCCCACCCAACCGCAGGCGGGCGTAATGGCAACAAGGCCCGCGACCGCACCGGAGGCCGCGCCTAACAGAGAGGCCTTGCCCTTGATCATGCCTTCAGCGAATGTCCAGGACAAGGTCGCGGCGGCCGTAGCGACCATGGTGTTGAGGAAGGCGAGGGCCGTGAGGCCGTTGGCCTCGAGGTTGGAGCCGGCGTTGAAGCCGAACCAGCCAATCCAGAGCAGAGAGGCACCCACCATGGTCAGAGGCAGACTATGCGGCGCCAGGGCCTCCCGTCCGTATCCAATACGCTTGCCAACCATATAGGCACCGACCAGGCCCGCCATGGCGGCGTTGATGTGCACCACGGTGCCGCCCGCGAAGTCGAGGGCGCCCTTTTGGAAGAGGAAGCCCGCAGTCAGACCCGCGGCTTCACCCGTGGCGGCATCCAGGTAAGCATCCGGACCGGCCCAGTACCACACCATGTGCGCCATTGGCAGATACGAGAAGGTAAACCAGATCACCATGAACAGCAGAACGGCGGAAAACTTCATGCGTTCGGCAAAGGCGCCAACGATCAGGGCCGGAGTAATAGCGGCAAAGGTGGCCTGGAAGATGATGTAAACATATTCGGGAATGCCGACGCCCTTGCTGAAGGTAGCGGCGACCGAATCCACCGTGACCCCACCCAGGAAGAGCTTCGTGAACCCTCCAAAGAAGGGGTTACCCTCGGTGAAGGCAATGGAATATCCATAGATGAACCAGAGTACTATCATCAGGCAGAAGATCATGAAGACCTGCATCAGCACGGACAACATGTTTTTTGACCGTACCAGGCCCCCATAAAAGAGCGCCAGGCCGGGGATCACCATCATGGCAACGAGCGCGGTGGAGATCAGCATCCAGGCGGTATCGCCCTTGTTGACCAGGGGCGCCACGGCCTCGACCACATCGGCGGCAGGCTTCAGCGCCTCCTCGCCCCAGGCGCTCCCAGCAAGGCCAAGCCCGAGGGCCGGCAGCAGGATAGCAAGTAATTTACTCATTTTATCAATCCTCTATACAGCGCATCGAGATTACAGGGCATCGATACCGGTTTCACCCGTACGGATACGGATGGCCTGTTCCAGATTGGCGACAAAGATCTTGCCATCGCCGATCTTGCCGGTCCGGGCGGCCCCGGTGATGGCGTCGATCACCTTATCCACCTGATCCGGGGCTATGGCGATCTCGACCTTGATCTTGGGCAGAAAATCGACGACGTACTCGGCGCCGCGATAGAGTTCGGTGTGACCCTTCTGACGACCGAACCCCTTGACCTCCGTAACGGTAATGCCCGATACGCCAACGTCGGAGAGGGCCTCGCGGACGTCATCGAGCTTGAATGGTTTGATGATGGCGGTGACCAGTTTCATGCTAGCTAGCTCCCTTGTTGGCCGGGACCAGACCCGGCACAGGTTGTGTTTCGACGGGGTTCAATCCTGCGATCAGAAGGTTTTCACCCAACCCACCCAAAACTTGGGATCGTTGTTGAAACCAGCCTTTTCTTCCCCGTTGTTCTGGTCCCAGTTCAGACTGAAGGTGCCGAAATCACCCGCTGTCTTGCTGATACTGGCCCCATAGTTCCAATAATCGGCATTGACCGAGCGCTCGATATCCACGTTATTCAGGGATTCGAGAATGGTGATGTTACTGTTCTTGAAGTCGGTATAGCCGGCCCGCAACCCGAAACTCAGGCCATAGGGCAACTCGTCGTAAGTGAAGGCACCCGAGAAATACCAGTCGCCCTGGTCATAGAGACCGCCTTCATTCTGACCATAGACGGTGTAGTCAACACCCAGCTTGAACCACTTGTAGTTCAAGCTGCCGCCCAGTTCGGCAAAGTTGAGATCCTTGCCCCCAGGGTAGGCGTAGTAGATACCCTTGACGTTATAGGTCAGATCCTCGGTGATGGAGTTGGTGAAACCCAGATAGAGATCGACCTCGGCGGGGGGGTTGTGATCTTCGAGGTTGAAGTCGACATTGGATAGCCAGGTCCCGGCATAGAAACCGCTGCTGTGGCTATAGTCGATGCCACCCTGGACTGCCGCCTTGTTATCCGTCTGGGTGATACCGCGCCAGATATAGTTGCTGACCACGCCGATGTTGGCGCTGACGCTATGCTCCGGGGGCGGGTTACCCTCGTCGTCCGCCAATACCGCCAGTGGGGCGGACAGGAGGGCGCTGGCAACGCCAGCGGCGATCAGGGTCTGGGATTTCATGAGTCGGTTACCTCTCTAGAGTGTTTCAGTCGCTTGATTGATAGGGGTGCCTCAAATTGGGTCTGGGGCAATGGAGATGACGAATCGACCAATGCAGTCTTTGTGCCAACTCTTGGCGAGCCCGGATAACCTGGCGCGGAATCGAATATTTTTTGGTCCTGGCATGATTCCAGGCACTAAGCTGGCGCAGATTCCAAGCCGGGATCGCGATCAGACGCACTATTTTGGGGCGCAAGGGGAACGCAGGTCAGGATGGGGCCGGGGGGTTATAATTGCCGCTACCGCCCACCCCAGCCCCAGGTGAAAACATGTTGGATCCCAAATATCTCGATGACTTGACCCGGCGCCTGGCGGGCAGCCTGCCTCAGGGACTCCAGGCCCTCCATCAGGACATCGACCGCAACCTGCGGGCCGGCCTGGAGGCCGGATTGTCCAGGCTGGACCTAGTGACCCGCGAAGAGTTCGACGTCCAAAGCGCCGTCCTGGCCCGCACCCGGGCCAAACTGGAGCAACTGGAGGCCCAGGTGGCTGAACTGGAGCGGACCCTGAGGCCTGCCTGACCCCCACTCTGGTAGCCCTCCTGCCCGACAAGCCTCGACCAGGCCAGCCTTGCTACCCCCTTGAGCCTCTGCATCCTCAACAGTCGTGCCCACGTCGGCATGGAAGCGCTGCCCGTGACGGTAGAGGTCCAGCTATCCGGTGGTCTGCCTTGCATGAACATCGTCGGCCTGCCAGAGCTGGCGGTTCGGGAAAGCAAGGATCGGGTGCGCGGGGCCATCCACAATGGCCGCTTCCAGTTCCCCGCTGGACGTATCACCGTCAACCTGGCACCGGCCGATCTGCCCAAAGAGGGGGGGCGATTCGATCTCCCCATAGCCCTGGGGGTGCTGGGCGCCTCGGGCCAGATACGGACCGGAGGTCTGCCTGGCCTGGAATTCCTGGGCGAACTCGCCCTCTCCGGCGCCCTGAGACCCGTGCAGGGGGTGCTGCCGGCGGCTCTGGCCGCCCGTGATGCCGGCCATGCCTTGGTCGTGCCGCGTCAGAACGCCAGCGAGGCCGGCCTGGTCAAGGGCCTGCGCGTCCACCCAGCCGACTATCTGCTGGAGGTCTGCGCCCACCTCAACGGCGACGCGCCTCTGGCAACCCATGCCCCGGATGACCTGGCACCGGTCGCGGCCCAGTACCCGGATCTATCCGATGTGCGCGGCCAGCCCCAGGCGAAGCGTGCCCTGGAAATCGCCGCGGCCGGCGGTCATAGCCTCCTTTTTCTGGGCCCTCCGGGTACCGGCAAGTCCATGCTCGCCAGCCGCCTGCCGGGCCTGCTGCCGACCTTGAGCGAGGAGGAGGCCCTGCAGACTGCCGCCATTCGCTCGGTGAGCGGACTGGAGGCCTTCGACCGGGCCAGTTGGCGCCAGCGCCCCTTCCGCACCCCCCACCACACCGCCTCAGGCGTCGCCCTGGTGGGCGGGGGCGGCAACCCGCGCCCTGGCGAGATATCCCTAGCCCACCTCGGCGTGCTCTTTCTAGACGAGTTGCCGGAGTTCGACCGCCGGGTCCTGGAGGTGCTGCGGGAGCCCCTGGAGTCGGGCCGCATTCATATCTCCCGCGCGGCCCGGCAGGCGGAATTTCCCGCCCGCTTTCAACTCGTCGCCGCCATGAACCCCTGCCCCTGTGGTTATCTCGGTGACCCGGCGGGACGCTGCCGCTGCACCCTCGAGCAGGTCGCCCGCTACCGTGGCCGCATCTCAGGCCCCCTGCTGGACCGGATTGACCTCCATGTAGAGGTGCTACGCCCGCGACCAGAGGAGATGAACACCCCGCCAGATCCAGACGCCGAGACCAGCGCCCAGGTGCGCGCCCGGGTCGAGACCGCCCGCGCCCGCCAACTCGTTCGTAATGGCAAACCCAACCAGGGCCTGGAGCCCCGGGAGGTCGACCTCCACTGCCCATTGAACGATGAGGGGCGGCGGCTCATGGTCCGGGCCATGAGCCGCCTGGGCCTTTCCGCCCGCGCCTATCACCGGGTACTCAAGGTAGCGCGCACCATCGCCGATCTCGACGGCAGCGAGGCCATCACCCCCTTCCATTTGGGCGAGGCTATCGGCTACCGGCGGCTGGACCGCAACCCTCAAGGATAGGCCACCCCCATGCTACAGCTCCGACAGGTCGATTTACGCCGAGGCACCCGCCTCCTTCTCGAAGCCGCGGACCTATGCGTCTATCCCGGCCAGAAGGTGGGCCTGGTGGGCGCCAACGGCTGTGGCAAGTCGAGCCTCTTCGCCCTCATCCAGGGCGAGCTGCACCCGGACGCCGGCGAGGTCCTGGTGCCCCCCGGCTGGGAGATCGCCCACGTAGCCCAGCAGACCCCGAGCGGCGATCAGCCTGCCATAGAACTGGTCCTGGACGGGGATACCGAGCTGCGCCAGGTGCAACGCGACCTAGCCGCGGCGGAGCGGGCGGGGGACGGCCTGCGCCAGGGGGAACTCCACGCCCGACTGGAGGCCATCGGTGGCTATACCGCCGAAAGCCGCGCCGCCCGCCTGCTGCACGGCCTGGGCTTCACCCCGGGTGAGGAACGCCGCCCGGTGGCAAGTTGGTCCGGGGGCTGGCGCATGCGCCTGGGTTTGGCGCGCACCCTCATGTGCCGCTCCGACCTGATGCTTCTCGACGAGCCCACCAATCACCTGGATCTGGACGCGGTCATCTGGCTGGAGACCTGGTTGCGCAACTATCCCGGTACCCTCCTTTTGATTTCCCATGACCGCGACTTTCTGGACGCCATCGTCCGCCAGGTCGCCCACATCGAGCAGGGCCGCCTGAATTTCTACACCGGCAACTACAGTGCCTTCGAGGCCCTGCGCGCCGAACGTCTGAGCCAGCGCCAGGCCGCCTTCGTCCGTCAGCAGCAGGAGATCAGCCGCATCCAGGGCTTCGTCGAACGCTTCCGCGCCAAGGCCACCAAAGCCCGCCAGGCCCAGAGCCGCATCAAGGCCCTCGAACGCCTGGAGCGCATCGCCCCGGCCCATGTCGATAGCCCCTTTCACTTTGACTTCCGCACCCCGCCGAGCTTGCCGCGCCCCCTCCTGACCCTGGACGAGGGCCGCGCCGGTTATGGCGACAGGATCGTTCTGGACAAGGTGCGGCTCAGCCTGGAGCCAGGTGACCGTATCGGTCTCCTGGGTCCCAATGGCGCCGGCAAATCCACCCTCATCAAGGTCCTCGCCGGTCAACTGCCCCTCATCGGCGGCCACCAGGGCCAGGCTCAGGGACTGCGCATCGGCTACTTCGCCCAACACCAGATGGACCAGCTCCGCCCGGACGACAGCCCCCTCCGCCATCTGCAACGCCAGGCACCGGAGGCAACGGAGCAGGCCCTGCGCAGTTACCTAGGGGGGTTCGACTTCGCCGGCGACAAGGCCCTGGAGCCCGTCGCCCCCTTCTCCGGTGGCGAAAAGGCGCGCCTGGCCCTGGCCCTGGTCATCTGGAGCCGTCCTAACCTGCTTCTGCTGGACGAGCCCACCAACCACCTGGATCTGGAGATGCGCGAGGCCCTGAGCGAGGCCTTGCAGGATTTCGAGGGTGCCCTGGTGGTCGTCTCCCACGATCGCCACCTGCTACGGGTCACCGTAGACCAGCTCCTGCTCGTGGACGCCGGGCGCGTCAACCCCTTTGATGGGGATCTCGACGACTACCCCGCCTGGCTGCTGCGCCGCCAGATCCGAACCGACAAGCTGGAGGGGAACGGGGAGGGGGACCCGCGGGGAGAGGCGTCGAACCCTGCCACCAGCTTGGCCCCCGAGACCGCCGCTAACCGCAAGGATCAGCGCCGCCAGGATGCAGAACAGCGCAAGCGCCTCCAGCCCCTGCGCCAGCGCCTGCAAAAGCTCGAGGCCCAACTCGATCAGATCGCGACCCGTCGCGCCTCCCTGGAGGGGCAACTCACGGATCCCTGCCTCTATGAGGTTGAGGGCAAGCCTCGCCTCTTGACGCTGCTGGCGGACAAGCAGCGCCTAGACGCACAACAGGCGGAGGTAGAGTCGGATTGGCTCATCACCAGCGAGGAATGGGAGGAGGCCTGTAGCGACAGAGGCTCGCCATCGGCGTGATGGGGGCTACCCGATGGCGGATGGATCCTGGGCCCCACTCGCTGCATCGCGCTCGCCGACGTCACGGACGACGGCGCAACCAGCCCAGCGCTCTACCGCGGCCAGGAGTTCCGCCGGCCTGCACGGTTTGGAGACGTAATCGTCCATCCCGGCCTCGAGGCACTTCTCACGGTCACCCTTCATGGCGCCCGCCGTCATGGCCACGATCGGCAGTTCAGCGAAGACCCCGCCCAGGGCGCGGATCGTAGCGGTGGCCGTGTAGCCATCCATCACGGGCATCTGGACATCCATCAAGACCAGGTCATAGGCCTTGGCCTGCACCGCGGTCACCGCCTCCCTGCCATCTCCGACCACATCCACCTGATGCCCCGCCTTGCCGAGCATACTGCCTGCGACCTTCTGGTTGATCAGGTTATCCTCGACCAGCAGGATCTGCGCCTGGCGCGCCTTGCACTCCGCGAGCTTGTGACTGGTGAGGAAGGGCCTTGGCTCCTGGGCGTCCGCATCGCCCTCGCAGAAGGGCGACCCGGCCAGGGCCCGTGACAACACGTCCTGGAGTTGAGCCCTGCGAAGGGGCTTGACGAGATAGCCCGCGCAACCGGCGGCGCTGAAGCGCTTGGCCTCGCCACGCTGACCCACGGAAGAGAGGATGACCACCGGGATAGTCGCCCATCGGGGGTCCTTGCGCATGATCTTGATCAACTCCAGCCCATCGAGGTTCGGCATCTGATAGTCGAGCAGGACCGCATCGATGCGCTGTTCGCGCCGGGAGCTGTCCTCGAGCAAGGCCAGGGCGGCCGACCCGTCGACGCCCTCGATAATCTCGCAGCCGGCCGTCTCCAGATACCTGCGCACGATGGTGCGATTGGTCGCATTGTCATCGATGACCAGACAGCGCGCCCCCTTGACGCTGACCAGACGCTTGATCTGGTCGCACCTGGGGTCGGTCAGGGCGGGCGGTAAGGGGATCTCGATCCAGAAAGAGCTGCCCTGTCCCGGCTCGCTGTCCAGGCCGATCATGCCGCCCATGGCCTCCACCAAACGCTTGGAGATGGTCAGCCCCAGGCCGGTGCCGCCAAAACGTCGGGTGGTGGAGGCATCGGCCTGCGTGAAGCTCTCGAAGATGGCTCCCTGGCGCTCCTTCGGGATACCGATGCCGGTGTCGCGCACCCGGATGCGGGTACGGTGTTCCCCCCCCTCCGGTTTGATGGTCTCGGCGATCATGTCCACGTTGCCGTGTTCGGTGAACTTGATGGCATTGCCGACCAGATTGACCATGACCTGGCGGAGCCGCGCCGGATCGCCGCGCAAGGCGACCTCACAGTCTGGCTCGACGAAGACGGTCAGTTCCAGGCCTCGTTCCTCGGCCCTCGCGGCCATCACCTCGGAGATGCTCTCGAGCAGGCACCTCAGGTCGAAGTCGACCTCCTCCAGTTCCAGGTACCCGGCCTCGATCTTGGAGAAATCCAGGATGTCGTTGATGAGACTCAGGAGCGAGTTCCCTGCGGTGCGCACCGTCTCGGCACAGTCACGTTGCTCCGCGTCGAGTTTCGTATCGAGAAGGATACTGGTCATGCCGATGATGGCATTCATGGGGGTGCGGATCTCGTGGCTCATGTTGGCGAGGAACTGGCTCTTCGCCACATCGGCCTGCTCGGCCCTTTCGCGGGCCGCCTTGAGTTCCGCGACATTGGACTCGACGGCCTCGGCCATACCATTGAAGGCGGCACCGATGGCCTCCACCTCCTGGATCCCGTTGCCCCCCGCCATGCGTACCGAATAATCACCCCCGGCGATGTTCCCGGCCTTCTGGGCCAGTTCATTCAGGGGCCGGGCGAGGCGCCGCGCCACGAGTCGGGCGCTGAGCTTGGCGGCGAGGAACACGGCCAGGGCCAAGACCAGGGAGACCAGCAAGGCGAGACGCTCCTGCTCCTTGACCGCCGACAGGTCGGTCAGTACCTGCAACCGCAAGGGCTTACCGCCGATCTCGACATCGCTGCCCTGAACACGGTAGGGGACCCCGCCGATTTCGACCTCCCGGCCGGTGGCGCCGATTTCCAGGGGAACCGCCGCAAGGGAAGCGACGTTGTGCTCCCCATCGGACAGGGCTATATCATGACCCAGGCGCCGCGCCAGGGCCGCCGCATAACCCTGGTCCAGAACAAAGGCGACACCGACGAAGGCCACTGGCATACCCAAGCGCTTGATCGCCCGCCAGGCGTTGTATTGCAAACCGCCCTCGGTCAGGCGCAGGCGCGGGATCGTGGCGGAGATGGCAGCGTGGCGCATCTTGTCGGTCGGGACCCCCTGCTCCAGAGTCGGCGGGGTGCCAATACCCGAGGTCGCGTCCAGGAGGGCGCCGTCGGCATCGGTGAGCAGGACTCCACGTCTGGGCTGGCGCAGGATAGGAGCGATCAACTCTCGCCACAGTTGCCCGTCGTCGGTCAGCTGTAACAGTTCCACGGCCTGGGCGCTGCCAGGCTGGTTGGCCAGGGCCTCGGACTCGAAATCCACGGTCTGAAATGTATAGTGAATCTCCTCCACCAGGGCCAGCGCCACCCCTTCCTGGTCCAGGCGGATATGCTCGTCCGTAAAGCTGCGGAAGACCATCCAGTTGGCCGCAACCGCCGCGAGGACCGTGCCAAAAATGATCCACCCACTGGTGAACGCGAATTGGCGAGCAAGGGTCGTCGCCATCGATCAGCCGCCGATGATCCGGAGCCGTTCTTCGCGCTCGTAGCCATCTGGTATCCGGGCATTCGGGACCTCCTGTGCCGCCTGCCTCAGGATATCCAACGAAAAGGGTGCAGGGATCATGGCCGTGGCCACCTGCTGGGGATCCTGGTCCACAACCGGGATACCGGCCGTGGCCATCTGCTCGACCACCACCCTCAGGCTGCTATGGAAGGGAAATGGGTAGAAGTCGCTGCGGGCAGGCCCAAAGGCCCCTTGGAGCAGATCCAGGGGCAAGCGCCCATAGGCCGGTGAGAAGCCGTGCACCTCCTCGATCGCATCATTGCGCAGGACGATACTGTCCAGGGTCAAGCCCGCCACCATAACCGCCCGCGTGACATTCGCCACCAACCCGGGGTCGCTTTCAAACAGCTCGCGCCGGGTAGACAGGACACAGCAAGGGTGATCTGTCCAAAAGGTCTTGGTAAAGAGCAAGAGTCGGACCATCCTCTGAGCATTCAACAGGCTGGGTGCCGGCTCCTGGCCTATAAACCCATCGATACGACCCTGTGACAGGGCCGCACCCATTTCGCTCAGGGGCACCTGCACCAACTCGAAATCGCGCCCAGGGACCATGCCGTATTGATCCATCATGCGCAGAAAAATCAGGCGATGGATGATCCAAGGGTTATGGATACCAATGCGTCTGCCATTCAACTCGGCAAGTTTGCGAATGGGTGTGGCAGCGCCCACCGATAAGGCCCCGCCATTGATACCCAACACTTGCACGATGGTCAAAGGCACCCGGGTGGGCATCCCGGCAACGCCTTCGCTTACAGCCACCGCCATAGGTACGGCGAGTTGGCCGAATTCCAATTCGCCCGCCGCCAGGGCAGTAGCGATTTCCCCCATCTCCGGGAAATAACGTACCTCGGCCTCGATGCCCTGAGGTCCGAACAAGCCACGAGCCTCGGCAAGGACGACGGGCAATGCACAGTGGGACGGGGCCAAGATGCCAATGCGCACCGGCCTGGACTCCGATCCGGCGATACCCCGATGCACATTCACTGCGGCAACCGCCGCTACGAGCGACAAAAAACGCCTGCGACTGAACATCTTTGGAGTCCTCATACCAGTGGTGGCCGGACCTAAGAATGGGCCGATCTATTCTGTGGACAGGGCAATAGCAAGCTTAGCCCAAATTCTCCACTTGGCCCGACGGCCATTTTAATCCGAAGATCCAAAGAATTGTGAGCTTGATCGGCGGCAGCCTCCCCTGGCCTGGCGTATTAACCACACGCGATAAGGTGTACTTAATTCAGACTAATGCTATGTGATAGTATGTATTGAGGTTCAGGTCGGTTGACGCCGCCTCGCCAGGCGGCGACGCCGGCACCCGGGATGCCTAGCTCAACCCTTGGGGGAGGCATTGTGATCATCCGAACTGCATCGCGGGGTCGCATTCAGCCCTCGGGCCGTACCCCCGGTGAAGCTTGTTCCGCCAAGGTGAGCACCACCTTGGGCGGTATGCTGTTCTCCACATCGATTCCGCCGAAGCGATAGTTGTACCCTCTCTCCTGTAAGAGCTTGTAGATCCGCTCCGGCTTCGCGGCGACCCGGATGACTGTGTTGACGTTCAGGTCGTCGCCACCCAGTTCGCCGACTTTCTCGCCGACCATTTCCACCGCTTGGCCGAAAACCTCTTTCGCCTTGTCGATTAGACCCATGTTTTCACCTGAAATCGGACGGCTCGTGTTGGGAACGTCATACATCGGCCGCTGCGCCGCGGCGCGCCATTAAGGAGCGC
>CAZFZB010000055.1:11368-17710 GCA_964523415.1 uncultured Chromatiaceae bacterium
TGTCATTGACGCGGTCGGCGGTGTTGTCCACGGCATCGTGTCGGCGCTCGACACGGGTGTCCATACCGGCCGCAAAACTGGCCTGGTTGATGCCGAGGGTCAGTATGGCGCCACAAAGAATTGCACTCGTCTGCTTGTTCATTGGTTGGTTACCTTGGGTTGCGTGAGACAGATGTTGGGTTGCCCGTGCGCCTGGCCGGCAGCGCCTCGCCAGGTGGCGGCACCGGCCAAATTCGACTAGTTCAACTGTTCGATAACGGGCAGCTTCCGGCTCTGGTCGAGGAAGGGCTCCAGCGGTCCGTAATGGCAGAGGATGCCCGCCCAACCCTTTGCCGGGTCGGTCTCTATCCAGTGGCGATCTTTGCCTGCCGGCGCCTTGGGGGCGAAGTAGAAACGACGATTGCGCGATGTAAATTACCTTCGATCGCAGAGCCGAATGCAGCCGGTCTAGACCCGGCATCCTGAGAAACCCGCATCGCCATACTTCGATGACAATGAACAGCTTCGCCGATGCGAGCCAGGAACAGGAACAGCGCACCGCCAAGGATAGTCGTCATAGCCACGGCTCCGCGATTCCTGCCCCGGTTATCTCGCGCCTAACAGTTATAGACACCGGCTGCACAGCGCCGCGCCGTGCGCCGCGCTGTGCCCGCGACACTGACCGGGGTCAGGGGGCGGCCGACAACAGCCTGCGCTTCCGACACAAGCCCGCGAGTGCCCGGTCCCGATAGCATGCCTGCAACTTGCGCCACCCCGAATACAACGACCAATGCGAACAGGAACTTAGAAATCTTCGAAATGCTCATTGATGTTCTCCCATCATGAAGTTTTCGGGAAATTCTTTTACTTTCTTCCGCAGTTCATCTGGTTCAATCTTCGAGGCCCCGGATGGGTTGCTGAACGTGAAAGTGTCGTTGGCAAGCGTCCCGCCCGCTCGCCAGTTACGAACCTGGATGCTGTACTGTGGCGAGAGCTTCACGCCCTTCGTGGATATGACGTAGCGGCAGGGATAGGGATGTTCGCCCTGCGCGATCCAGATCTGCCAGTCGACTTGTTCGGTCCGGAAGGCGAAAGTGTCACACTCTACTCCACCAACAACACCGCTTCCGAGGTCCTTGACATCTTTGACCTCGCTCATCAGCTCGTCATAGGGCTTCGATATGAGAAGGTCGGCGGCCGGAAGCGGACGACCATATTTTTCGCGCAGAGTATCCACCAAATGATCATTCGTGCCAGGCTCTTCGACCTGCGTGTAGAGATTCGCGTTCTTGCCTACCAACGACAGCGTCTTTCCGTCAAAGATCATCTCGAGATTGACGAATCCTCCAGCCCGAGTGGCGCGAATTTTGTTTGGCCGCTCGAGGGTCACGGAGCCCGATGAGGCGAGGCCAAGTTTCTGATCTTCTTTGGTCACCACCTCTAAGGTAGCGTCATAATCGAACGAGATCACATCCTGGGATGCGAGATAATCCGACATCTTCTTGAGGGACGCTTTTGCGAAATCCACATCGGCAATGGCCGCAGACGACGTAACCGCTACTACTGCAAGCGCCGCCACCGATATGGCCAGAGTTCGCCGAAAAGTTTGGTATGCCTTATTCATCATGACATGTCTCCCCTGAAGTTCACATTCACACTAAGCGTGCTGATATTCGATCGTTAACGATTCCACCGTAAGCGTCGCATCTCCCCTCCGAATTCGCCTGATTCCAGTGGGGCATCGCATCCGCATTTTCCCACCCATGGGTGGAACTCTACCCTATCTGTCAACGCGCACTTGGTCTTAAGCAAGTCGTTCATTTCGACTCGCGCGTCACAATAAAGACTGCCTTCGGGGGTATCGCGTTCTCGATCTCGATCCCAGTGACACGGAGATCAGACCCTTGCTCTTCCAGTAACTTATTCATCCTATCCTGTTTATTGGCGGCCCGGATGACGGCACTCACTGTGACCTCATCAGCGCCCAAATCACCGACTTTCTCCGCCATCTGCTCGAGTCGCTTCGGCTCTTCTTTTTCTGCGTCCCGGGCCTGCGCGACGGGCGTAAGCGAAGGCACAGCAACAGCCGATGCCGCGATGAGAGAAAGGATTCTATGGTTCATGACAGATTGACCTCCGGCTGATGCTTTTCGGGGGCATCAAGAGCGTATTCGTTAAGCTTGGCGTTTCGCGACAAACCCCATTCCAGCAGTAATGGCATTACCTACTTGCAATTGGGATAGCATCTGTGCCACAACGCGCCAATTTGATTACGCGAGTTCCGTTCGGGGCAGAACATACCAGAGCATTCCCCGCCCTGGGATATTTTCATTGCATCAACTCGATATCATTGAGCCTCCACGTCTGATCAAAGAACGGCTGTAGGGGGCCGTAAAGGCGGAAGATACCGGTCCATCCCTTGGCCGGGTCGGTCTCGATCCAGTTGCGCTCCTTGCCGGCTGGCGCCTTGGGGCCGAAGTAGATGTCGATGGTGCCGTCCGGGTTGGTCTCGACGTTTGTATAGCTGCTTTCCGCCGGGAACTTCTGCGAGGTCGCCATCATTGAGCGGCTAGCGCTGTCGTAGACGGTCATGGACCAGAAGTCCTTGGCCGGGATGTTGGCCGGAACGCGCAGCTTGTAGTTCTTAGCGCCATCGAGGGGCACACCCTTGCCATCCGTATGGGTGCACAGATACTGGGAACCGATGCCCACCATCTTGGTCGCCATGGCGGGAGTCACGCCCGTCGCGTAGGCAGCGAAGAAGGCCTGGGCGTCGTAATCCAGGTAGCCGTTGGGGTCGAAGGTATAGACACCGCCGACGAAGGGGTTCCACCACTTGCCGCCCGGGTAAATGTATTTCTGGTCGCCCTGGAAGTCCCACATGTTGGCGCGCAGCAGCGCGGCGCCAGCACGGGCGGCCTTCTCCAGGAGCGGCTTCTGCTCGGCGCTCGGCACGAAGGGCTTGCCAAACTCCATGCCGACGGAGGCGAGCAGGAACTTCTGCGCCCCGTCCACGGCATCCGGATGCTCCTCCTCGACCAGCGCTCCGAGCTCTTCGAGCAGGTGGTAGTTCTCAGGGTGCACGGTGAACATCGGCTTGCCTGAGGCGTTGATCAGCTCAGTCGGCGGCGGGTTGTCGGCCTGCGACAAGGGATAGATCTTGAGCTTGTTGTAAAGCTCCCTCGCCTCGGTGTTGCCGCCATCCGCGTCGAGCCGCGCCCGCAACCCCATCCACACGCCATAGGTCTTGGACTTGGCGACGAAGTAACCGTCCGGGACCTCGCCCTCGTACCCCGGGGGCAGGATCAGGAATTTGCCGCCCTTACCCTTGTCCGGCCCTGCCGCGCCGATGTCGGTGATATAGCGCATCCACATGTCGTCCATGAATCCGATCATGCGCGCCGGCGCCTCGACCACCGTGGGACCGTCGGCCTTCAGGTCCAGGAAGGTCATGGCATAGACGGTGTCGGTGTTGGCGGTAAGAAACTCCGACTTGGCGTCCATGCGGTCCCACCACACCAGCACCTGATTCGGCTTGGGTGCCCCGAAATCCGCGTAGCCCTTGCGCATGGCGTAGAGGGAGGCGGCAAAGGTATTCTGCTGGATCACCTCCATGACGCGGTAGGTGGTGCGGATATCGAATAGCTTCTTGCTGGTCTCCGGCGTGGGGAAGCCCTTGGCGAACTCGAAGTCTCCGATGACGGTCGAGATGGTCTCGTTCTCGATGAAGCGCGATGGCTCCTCGTCGGCAAACGTGGGGACGGCGACGCAGCACAGTGCAAGCGCCGAGACCCGGCAGGCGAGATGGCGGTTCATGGTTTCGGTCCTCCTCTTTGAGTTGGCGATTTAGCGGACCCTCTCGGCATCGCCGAGCGCCCAGGTCTTGTCGAATAGCGGCTTGTCGGGTCCGTACAGCCGGAACATAAGGAAGAATTCCTCACCGCCGGTCGGGACCCAGTTGGACGCCAGACCGGCGGGCGCCTCGGGCCCGAAGTAGAGGTCCACCGAGCCGTCCTCGTTCACCTTCATTCCCTGGAGGTCCTTGGAGGACAGCCCGACCCGCTCGGCTCCCTCGACGAAGCCCTTGGTCTTCATGCTGTAGACGATGACCGACCAGAAATCCTTGGCGGGCGTGTCCTTGGGCACCCGCAGCCGGTAAGTGGCGGTACGGTCGAACGGCTTACCGTCCTTGTCGCGCAGGCCGGTGAGATAGAAGGTGCCGCCGCCGAGAGACTTGGGCAGGTAGGTGACCCAGAAGTAGGCCCCGCCAGCGCGCTCGTCGATCAGGATGCGGTCGTCGGTGACGAAGGGGAAACCGGCCTCGGCCTGGCCTTCCGCGAAGTTCCAGACCTGCCACTGGTGATCCGACCAATAGGGAACCATGGCCTTGCCGGGCGTGACGAAGTAACGCTGCATGGCCTCGTAGGCCAGCGCGGCGCCTTCTTCGAGGATGGCGGTCATCCGGGCATCGGGCGCAAAGGGCTTGCCCTTCTCGATACCGAGGCTCTCCAGCAGCCCCATCATCGCCTTGTCGCGTTCCTGCACAGGCTCCTCGAGCACCACCGCCGCGAGGTCTGAGAAATAGCTGGCGTCGTAGGTGGGGAGGGTGTTCCAGGTCTTGGGGTAGGCGTCGATAAATCGGGTATCGGGCGGATCGGCCGCCTCGGCGAGCTTGTAGGTCTTGAGCGTCTGAGCGTAGGCCACCGCTTCGTCGAGGGTGCCGCCGTTCTTCGACACGGGACGGAAGGCGAAATTGACACTGTGGGTGGCTGGCCTGTATACGAGATAGCCACCCGGTACCTCGCCTCCGTAGCCCGGCGGGAGAAAAAGGTATTTGGCGCCTTCGCCCTTGTCGTCACCCGGCGGCCCCACATCGGCGATGGGCACGTCCCAGGCATCCACGAAGGTGCCGAAATAGCTGGCCTTGTCGGCTGCCGCCGGTACCTCGACCACGATGGGCCCGTCCTTGGTCGTCAGGGACGCAACGACATAGGGGGTCACGTTGTTGGCGGTCAGGAAGCCGTGGCGGGAGGTCATGGGCTTGGAGAAATAGACGATGTCGCCCAGGTCGCCACCCAGATCCCGGCGCGTGCCGACGACGATGTCCCGGATACCGACCGCCGGCATGCCCCAGATCGCGGCCTGCGCGGCGCGCTGCACCAGCATCTCCCGCTCGATGGAGTCGGGTCGCGGCGATCTGTCCGGCGTGGCCCCCGCGGCGCTGGCAAAAGCCAAGGCGACTGCCGTTGCAGAGATCACCAATTTGCTGATTTGTCTCATGGCGGCGTCCGCTAGCGTGGTCAATAGGTGAGCAAAGACTAACCATGGCGCTAGGGAATGTCTTTGCCATTTCACGCCAATTTGCCCACCGTCTGGCGGATCGCACCGCGGATACCCGCGTTCGAAGCGCCCGGCGGACCCCCTGACTTCAAGGAACAGAACCGGTAAGCTGCAAGCTTCGCCGATTCCGGCGGCCTTGGGCCGAGCGGGCGCAACAGCCGAATGCCCGCCGCCGGTCAGGAGCTACAGGGAGACCATGAATGCGGCCAATCTCAACACCCCCGGATACACCTTGATGGAGCCGATCATGCTGGCCCGGGCGGCGCACCTGCTGCTCTTTGCCGAGATCGCCCACGAGATCGGTACGCCGGTTGCGCGGGAGCTGCGCAGGGCCAGATTGCCCACGCTCCTCCACGACCGTCCGGACTTCTACATTGCGGTGCGCCAGGCGATGCACTTCATCCGAGGTATCGAGCGCCGGGAGGGTATCGACGACATCGGTTTCCGGGCCGCGCAGCGGGTGACCTGCAGTCGCCTCAGCCCGCACTGCGCCGATCTGCTCGGCGGCGCTTCCACCCTGTATGACCTGTTCGCGAAGTTCGCCAAGATCGTCCCCTTGGAGAACACGAATGTCCGTGCGTCCATCCGGCGGGACGGACAATACTTCCGCATCGGGATTGACCTCCGCGGCCCCGTGGACCGCGACGATCTGCGCTATTCGGAATGGATTCAGGTCATGGTCGCGACGAAGCTGATACGCGAGGTGCAGGGACCGGCCTGGTGTCCGGCGGAGATCAGCTTCAAGTCCTGTTTCGTCCCCTGCCGTGAGAGCTACCGTGCGTTTCCGGAGACTCCGATTCTCGTGGGCCAGGAGAGCACTTCTATTCTGGTGCCGGCAATGCTGATGAGCGAGCCCTTGGACGGGATGCTGGCAAGGTCTCCCGCCCATGGGGCCGTCACCGAAGGACCTGAACAACCGCTCGGGAATCGGCTGGACTTCGGCCGCTCTCTCATGATCGCCCTGCGTAGCTACCTGCCGGACGGCTATCCTGACCTGGCACTGGCGGCGGAGATAGCCGGTAC
>CAZFZB010000056.1:0-14773 GCA_964523415.1 uncultured Chromatiaceae bacterium
GGCTAAGAAAATTGCCGAACCCATGAAGCCCTCGATCAAATCGAAGGACACGGCTGAGACCAGGTCAACGGCGGCCGCGTCCCCGTCACCGACAGCCGTGTCCCCACCACCGGTGGAAGTAGTCCCCGCCAGGCCATTGCCTCCGGCGGCAATGGGCTTGCCCGATGCCCCTAAAATCACTCAGGGCGAAGCCAAACCCACCCCCTTCCCCTTGGCCCTCGACTTATCCGAACTCACTACCACCGCCCCCGAGCCACCAGTGGCGGGCATGGAACCCCCCCAGGTCCCCGCCAGGGTTGGCTTACCCCGCCCCTCGGCACCCAGCGCCCCCCCGGCCACCCCATCACCCCCTCCCGAATTCCATCCAGAGGTCCGTGAGTTGGCAACGCCAGCCCCCGTCCTGTCCAGGGAGGACCCTATCCCGTTCCGGGAGGAGCCGGAATCCATCCACCTCTCGGAACCTTTCTCTTACGAGCCGCCCGAGGTACCGGCCCAGGATCCCTCCCCCTACGCCTATCAGGGCCCCAGTCTCTATGTGGTTCATATCACCCCAGAAATGGCGCCAGTAGCCAAGGTCGGCGGCCTCGGTGACGTAGTCTTTGGCCTGTCACGGGAGCTTGCCATTCGCGGCAACCATGTCGAAATCATCCTGCCCAAATACGATACCCTGCGCTACGACCACATCTTTGAGCTGCATGTCGCCTTCCAGGATCTCTGGGTGCCCTGGTACGAGGGGGCCATTCACTGCACCGTTTATTTTGGGTATGTGCACGACCGCAAATGTTTCTTCATCGAACCCCATTCTCAGGACAATTTCTTCAACCGAGGGGCCATTTACGGCTTCAGCGACGATCTGTTGCGCTACGCCTTCTTTTCTCGCGCGGCCATGGAATTTCTCTTCAAGTCCGGCAAGCATCCCGATGTCATTCACTGCCACGATTGGCAAACCGCGCTGGTGCCGGTCTTCCTGTTCGAAATTTACAAGCACCTGGGGATGACCCATCCACGGGTCTGCCTCACCATCCACAATTTCAAGCACCAGGGTGTCACCGGTCAGGAGACGCTTCGCGCGACCGGCCTACGTCGACCTGAGTACTTCATGGACTACAACCGGCTGCGCGACAACTACAACCCCCATGCCTTGAATCTCCTCAAGGGCGGCATTGTCTATTCTAATTTCATCACCACCGTATCGCCGCGCTATGCCTACGAAACGCGCGACCAAGGCCAGGGCTTCGGCTTGGAGCCGACCCTGCACACGCATCACCTCAAATACGGCGGCGTGGTCAACGGCATCGACTATGACGTCTGGAACCCGGAGGTCGATCCTCTCCTGCCAATGCGGTATGGCATCGAGAACCTGGATGTCAAGTACGACAACAAGCGTGCCCTGCGTCACCGCCTGATGCTGGCAGACAATGAAAAGCCGATCATCGCCTTCATCGGCCGCCTCGATCCCCAAAAGGGCTTGGAACTGGTCCGCCATGCCATCTTTTACGGGCTGGAACGTGGCGCCCAGTTCGTGCTGCTAGGCTCAAGCCCGGATGCCAGCATCAACGCCGATTTCTGGGGTCTCAAACGCATGCTGAACGATAGCCCGGACTGCCACATCGAGATCGGTTTCGATGAAGACCTTTCCCACCTCATATACGCCGGAGCCGATCTGATGCTGGTACCCAGCCAGTTCGAGCCCTGTGGCCTGACCCAACTCATCTCCCTCCGTTATGGCACCATTCCAATCGTGCGTTCCGTGGGAGGTCTGGCCGATACCGTCTTCGACAAGGACCATTCCCAACGGCCCTTGCACGAACGCAATGGCTATTCCTTCCTGAACTATGACCAGGCCGGCCTGGAATCCGCCCTTGGCCGCGCCATCGCCTGCTACTATCAACATCCCGATCACTTCCGGGAACTGATGAAAAACGCCATGCGCAGCGATTTTTCCTGGAACATCCCGGGGAAGGACTACCTGAACATCTACGACTATATCCGCAATAAATAGGTGCGGGCCATGCCTCAATCCCGCCGCCGGTAGATACCCACCAATTCCGTCCTGGCCAGAATGTGGTCCTCCATGAGCGAGAGCAGTTCATGCTTCTGGGGGGTGCCCATATCGGGCAACCGGGTGTCGAGGGCATAAAGGATGTGGAAATAGCGATGCAGGCCGATTGCGGGACAGGGTCCCTCATACCCGG
This sequence comes from uncultured Chromatiaceae bacterium, assembly GCA_964523415.1. Classification (GTDB taxonomy): domain Bacteria; phylum Pseudomonadota; class Gammaproteobacteria; order Chromatiales; family Chromatiaceae; genus M0108. The sequence goes on from CAZFZB010000056.1 coordinate 2,196, forward strand.
GGCGACCCCAACTGTTGAGCCCCTCGCCAGTGCCCGGCGGCAACCCACCCTCCCTCAGACCGGCGGGTAATCCCGGACAGGCGGGAGGCAGATTGTATAGCACCCAATGATCCCAGACCGTACGCGGCGCTTGGGGGTCAGGTACGTCGGGGTCATCGACCACCAGCACCAGGCTTCGGCATCCCGCCGGGATCCCGCTCCAAGCCAGATCGGGGGAGATATTCTCACCCTCCCAGGTATGGCGCCTCGGGATGTCGCCTCCCTCGGTAAACGCGGTTGAAGTCAAGGTCAGGCCCATCGCATCTCATCCTTCAACAGGTTATTTATATGAATTTATAGTCTCTATATAGACCAAGCAAGCGCTCTCGTCATCCCGCGAGTTGGTTAGGATATACTTGGGTTCTTGGCTACCGCCGAGCCTGGCGGAGCCGCTTTCACCAACCCCGCACCCTGCCTGGAAGGTTTGCTCCATGTCTGATTACAATGCCGAGGACGTCCGCAACATTGCCCTGGTTGGTCACGCCGGTGCTGGCAAGACCACGCTGGTAGAGGCCCTGCTCGCCGCGACTGGGGTCATAGCTGCCCCGGGTAGCGTGGCCAGGGGCACCACGGTCTGTGACTACGACCCCCTGGAAAAGGAGTACAAACACTCCCTGGACGTCGGCATCACCAGCTTCAACACCAATGCCAAGCATGTGAATCTGCTGGATACCCCGGGCTTCCCGGACTTCTTGGGCCGCAGCATTTCCATGTTGGCCGCAGTGGAGACGGCTGCGGTGGTCATCAACGCCCAGACGGGAATCGAGCGGGTAACCCAGCGCATGATGACGGTCGCGAAGGATCGCCAGTTGTGCTGTCTCATCATTGTCAACAAGATCGATGCCGAGGGGGTGAACCTGGAGGGTCTGACCACCCAGATCCGGGACACTTTTGGTCCCGAATGCCTCCCCATTAACCTGCCGGCGGATGGTGGCAAAAGGGTCGTCGACTGCTTTTTCCAACCCAGTGGTGCAGCCACGGACTTTTCGAACGTAGCCGAGGCCCACGCCCGCATCATCGACCAGGTTGTCGAGGTGGACGAGGACTTGATGGAGATTTACCTGGAACAAGGACAGGAACTGCAGCCCGAGCAGTTGCATGACCCCTTCGAGAAGGCCCTGCGAGAGGGACACCTCATCCCTATCTGCTATGTATCAGCAGAAACCGGTGCCGGAATCGCGGAATTGCTGGAGATCCTGGTGCGCCTCATGCCCAACCCCTCCGAGGGAAATCCTCCCGCCTTCATGAAGGGCGAGGGTGCCAGCCTGACACCGGTGCTGGTGAGTCCGGACCCCAACCTGCACGTCCTGGCCCATGTGTTCAAGATCATCAATGATCCCTTCCGCGGTAAATTGGGCATCTTCCGCATCCACCAGGGCTGCATCACCCCTAATAGTCAGTTATTTATCGGCGACGCCCGCAAGCCCTTCAAGGTCACCCATCTCTACCGACTGCATGGTAACGAGCAGGTCGAGGTCCAGGAGGGCGTTCCCGGCGACATCCTCGCCATAGCCCGAGTGGACGATGTCTACTTCGACGCCGTACTTCACGACTCCCACGACGAGGACCATCACCACCTCCGTTCCATGGAGTGCCCGGTTCCCCTCTATGGCCTCGCCATTACTACCAAGAAGCGCGGGGACGAACAGAAGTTGACGGATGCCTTGCACAAACTCGAATCCGAAGACCCCTGCTTTCACGTCGAGCATAACGTTTCCACCAACGAGACGGTCATGCGAGGTTTGGGCGAACTGCACATGAAAATCCTGCTCAGGCGCCTTTCCGATCAGTTCCATGTGGACGTGGATACCCGTCCACCGAGCATTCCTTACCGGGAGACTATCACCGCCAAGGCGGAGGGCCATCACCGCCACAAGAAGCAGACCGGTGGCGCAGGCCAGTTTGGCGAGGTCTTCCTGCGCATCGAACCCCTGGATCGCGGCGGCGGCTTCGAATTCGTGGATGCCGTGGTCGGTGGCGCCATCCCCAACCAATTTATCCCCTCCGTGGAAAAAGGCGTGCGTCAACTCCTGGATGAGGGCGCCATTGCGGGCTACCCCCTCCAGGACATCCGTGTCACTCTCTATGACGGTAAGTTCCATCCCGTTGATTCAAAAGATATTGCCTTCGCCACCGCCGGGCGCAAAGCCTTTCTTGAAGCCATCGAGAAGGCCAGACCCGTCATCCTGGAGCCTATCGTCAAGATTCGCATTCTAGCCCAGAACAGCGCCATGGGTGACCTCGCCGGCGACCTGTCAGGCCGCCGGGGACGCGTTCTCGGCAGCGATGCCACCAGCATGGGCCAGATTGCCATCGACGGCGAGGTCCCCCTCGCGGAGTTGGAGGGTTATGAATCCCGCCTCAAATCCATCACCGGGGGCGAGGGCACCTACTCGATAGAACTCAGCCACTACGAGGCCGTGCCGGCCAACGTCCAAAAGGGACTTCAGGACGCCTTCGAGCGCAAGGAAACGGATTGAGGTCCTGGACCGCCGGGCCAAACGCCCAGCAAGGGTCTTGGTGCCGTGTCCTATGAAGCTCACCTAACTCGACCCGGCAGGGAGGCTGGGTTCCCCCGGCAGGCACCGGATCAATTCCCGCTAAGACACCGACAACCCAGGTAATAAGAGCAGGCAATAAGAGACGGCGGGGTCCTGGCTGGTACGGAGCCATCTAGCCTATGGTAGGGCGCCTGAGCAAGCGCACGGGCCTCGCCTGAGGCAGGCACATGGGCGGGGCTCAAGGTGAACAGTTCCCTTCCCTGAGATAACGTGCATTGACCCAACCCCTAACACCTTGATATTCGATCCGGCACCAGCGGGGATGCGCGGCCTGACGCTTGGCCTTTTCCTTCTCCGTCAAGGTAGTGAACTCCTGATAGGTCAGGCCGCCCTGGCAACCAAGGTTACGAAGGCACTGGCTGCCGTTGGGGATGCGGCCAACCGCCCTTGCCTTGGGGCTCGCCTGAGCGCGTATGACCAATCGATCCGTGTCGGCAACGCCCGTTACCTGATAATAATCGGGGCCATCCGCCGTTGCCCAGCCCTCTACCTGAAGGCACAGGGCCATCATCATAAGAAGAAGGAGCGAGAGATGGTGCATCGATAACTCGCTGGGGGTGAACGGGAGAAAAACACAAAGGGAATATCAAGGCAGCATTCCTGCTGGATCAACGATATTCCTGAGGCTTGAAGGCTGTCAATCAACTCCGCTCAGCCGGATTTCTGAGCTACGAGGCAGGGTGCCTGCCTCGCCGCGGTTGGGTGAGACTAGGGGCGCAGAAGAGGTCCATGGACTTTCTTCATTCTGATGATGCCGTTCCAATCAACCGCCTCTCCCTGATCGAGCCGCCCCCTGCAGGGTTAAACCCTGCCTTCGCGTAACTGCAACGTGATCGACGGCAGACCCTTAGGGGCTGATGCCTACCCTGACCACATGCAAGGTCGCGGTTACCTTGTAATTACCGGGGTGTCGGTGATAATGCCCAGATCCGACCCCTTGGGAAACCGCTGCCATGAAGCCCCTTTCTCACGGCGTGACATCCGCCCTTCGCCCCTGGATCATGGCTTGTCTGGCCCTGGTTCCGATCCTGATTACGGAGCAGATCATTGAAGTATTGGCCCAGGAGCGGGCGTTGGACCAGGAGCGTACCGGAATTTTGTCGGAGTTGACTAGCCTGCGCGCCCACTTGGAGGGTTTTATCAACGCCCATCTGCTCCTGGTGCATGGGCTGACCGCCGTCATCGCCTCACACCCCGACATCGATCAGACCGAATTTGCCTACATCGCCCAGGGTCTGGTCAACAAACGCCACGCCCTGAACAACATCTCCGGGGCCCCAAACCTGGTGATCAAACTCATGCATCCCCTCGCCGGTAACGAGGGGGCCGTGGGCCTGGATTATCGCCACCATCCCTACCAAGGTCAGGGGGCCCTTCGCGCCCTGGCCAGCGGCCTTCCGGTACTGGCCGGTCCCTTGCCACTGCTGACGGGTGGACTTGGTTTCATCATCGCCGCACCCGTGTCCGTCACCCCCACTCAATCGGACCAAGAGTCTCGCCCCTGGGGTATTGTCTCCGCCGACATCGACCTCGTCACACTTTATACCCAGGGGGGGGTTCTGCACGCCCAACAGGGGTTTCAACTCGCCATGAGCGGGACGGATCCTTCCGGTGTAGAGGGCCCGATATTTTTCGGAAATCCGCATATTCTGACCCAGGACCCCGTTCTCCTCCCCCTCAGTCTACCTGGCGGCTCCTGGCAATTGGCTGGCATTCCCACCGGGGGTTGGGGCCAGTCATTGGCCCCCTTGAGGTTGATCCGCTGGCTGGGGATTCTCGTCGCCCTGGCGGTAGCGGGGATGACCTACCTGCTGGCGCGGGCCAATCACGGGCTGGCGATGAGCGAGGGCCGGCTGCGCTCCCTGCTCGACACCATCCCTGACCTGGTCTGGCTGAAGGACCCCGCCGGGGTGTTTCTGGCCTGCAACCCGCCGTTCGCAGAGTTGAACGGAACCCAGGTGGCAGGAATACTAGGCAGGCGCGACACTGACTTCGTACCCCCCGAGGTAGCAGAATTCTTTCGAGCCAAGGACCTGGCTGCCCTCGCCGCCGATGGCCCCATCCTCAATGAGGAATGGGTCATTTCCGCCCGTGACGGCCAACACCGGCTTTTAGAAACCATCAAAACCCCCATGCGCGACGCCAAGGGTCGAGTCCTCGGCGTACTCGGTATTGCCCGCGACATCACCGCCCGCAAGGAGGCGCAGGACCAGGTCCGGCGTCTGAATCGGATCCATGCGGTCTTGAGCAACATCAGCGCGGCCATTGTCCGTTTGCGCGACAGCGACGACCTCTTCAACGAAGTCTGCCGCATAGCCGTGGAGGTGGGTGATTTTCGCATGGCCTGGCTGGGCCTGGCCGATCCGGCTGACGGTGAGGTCAGGGTGGTGGCTCAGGCGGGACTGAAGGACGACCACTTTTTGCAATTGCACCTTTCGCCCCTGGACCAGGGCGGATCCCCTGACCCCACGGGCCTGGCCCGGCCCTCTTTTCATCATGACGTCTGCAACAATATCGCCACCGATCCACGCCTGGCACCCTGGCGGGAGGGGGCCCTCGCCAGAGGCTATCGTGCTCTGGCAGCCTTCCCCATCTGCGTGGCAGGTCAGGTGCGGGGCACCCTCAATCTCTACGCGGACCAAAAGGATTACTTCGACACCGCCACGATCGACCTGCTGGACGAACTCGCCTCGAACATCGGTTACGCCCTGGGATCCATCGAAAGCGACAGGACTCGTGAGAATCTCGGCCGGCGCCTCATCCAACTGCTGGAATCCATGAGCGACGGCTTCATCAGCCTGGGACGGGATTGGCGCTATCAGTATGTGAATCGCCAGGCCGCTACCCTGTTCGGGCGTGATCCGGGGGACCTGCTGGGTCGGGACATCTGGTCAGAATTCCCCGAAGGGGTCGGACAGGCCTTTTACTACGCCTACGAGCGGGCCATGAACGAGGGGGTAACAATCCGCCTCGAGAACTACTACAGCCCCTGGCAGCGTTGGTTCGAGAACCGCATTTTTCCCACCCAGGATGGTATCTCCGTATTTCTCAGTGACATCACTGACCACAAGGAGGCGTTGCTGGATCTGAGTCGCCAGCGTGATATCCTGGATCGCACCAGCCGTTTCGCCAAGGTGGGCGGCTGGGAGTTCGAGGTCGCCTGCGGCGCCGGCACCTGGACCGACGAAACCGCACGTATCTACGGACTGGAACCCATCGGACCGAGGCGCCTGCTGGCGGCCCTCACGGGCTTCGACCGACCAGCACGACGGGTGCTGGTCCCGGCGCTCCGGGCCGCGATCACCGAGGGCCGCCCCTTCGAGTTAGAGTTGCCCATGACCCATGGCAACGGGGAATGTAAGTGGGTCCACATGATCGGCCTGCCCGTCCAGGAGGCTGGGAAGGTGGTCCGCGTCGAGGGCGCCATTCAAGACATCAGTCTGCGCAAGGAGGCAGAATTGGCGGCCCGCCACCGCGAGTCCCTGCTCACCACCGTTTTCCAGGTCCTGCCCGATCTCTTCTTTCTCATGGATGCCAACGGCACCATCCGTGATTACCGCGCCAGTAGTACCGACGACCTTTATCTCCCCCCGGAGATCTTTCTGGGCAAACAGATGCAGGAGCTACTGCCACCCCAGCTAGCGGCGCTCCTCCAGGCCAACCTGGAGCGGCTGGCAAGCGGCAGCCCCTTGATCAGCTACGAATACGCCCTCCCCATAGCCGGGGACAGCCGCTACTTCGAGGCCCGACTCACCCAGTTGCCGGAGACCACCCAAGTCATCCTGGTTGTGCGCAATATCACTGAACGCAAGCGAGTCGAGAACGAGGTCCTGCGGCTCAACGCCGAACTAGAGGAGCGCGTCCAGATCAGGACCGCCGAACTGGCCGCCATCAACAAGGAATTGGAGACCTTTACCTACTCCGTCTCCCATGACCTCAAGGCACCCCTGCGCGGCATCGACGGCTACAGCCGCCTGCTCTTGGAGGACCATCTGAGCCAGTTGGACGAGGAGGGGCAGCTTTTTTTGCATAACGTGCGCAAGGGGGTGGAACAGATGAGCCAATTGATCGAGGATCTCCTGGCTTATTCGCGCATGGAACGGCGGGGACTGCAAGGTATCCCAATTGGCATGAGAGTCCTGATGGAGCGCATCCTGGCGGAACGCGCGGAGGATATCCAGGCGACCGGGGCCCAGGTGCGGTTGGAACTGGCAGACCTGGAGGCACGTGCCGACCCGGAGGGGCTGGCGATGGTACTACGCAACCTGCTCGATAATGCGCTAAAGTTCCGCCATCCGGATCAAGCGCCCCGGGTCGAGATTCGCGGCCAGGCCACAGGGGGCCTGATCCAAATCGCCATCCAGGACGAGGGGATAGGTTTCGATATGCGCTTCCATGACCGTATCTTTGAGATCTTCCAACGCCTACAGCGCGCCGAGGACTATCCGGGCACCGGCATCGGGCTGGCGATCGTGCGCAAGGCCATGCTGCGCATGGGAGGGCGCATCTGGGCCGAGAGCGCCCCCGGCCAAGGGACCACCTTCTTTCTGGAGTTGCCGCAATGACTGGCGATGCCCACAGCCGCCCCATCCTGCTGGTGGAAGACAACCCGACGGATCTGGATCTGACCCGGCGCGCCTTCGCCCGCCTCAAGCTGACCAACCCCATGGAGGTGGCGCGCGACGGCCAGGAGGTGCTGGAAATGATACCGCGCTGGGGCGGTGCCCTGCCCTTGCCCTTGGTTATCCTACTGGATCTCAAGCTGCCACGCGTGGACGGGCTAGAGGTCCTGCGCCAGTTGCGCGCGCACCCGGTCACCCGCTCCCTGCCGGTGGTGGTACTCACCTCCTCCAATGAAGATGGGGACATCCAGGCCGCCTACCAGTTGCACGCCAATTCCTACATCCTTAAGCCAGTGAATTTCGATAAATTCCTGGAGGTGGCCGCCCATATCGAAAGGTACTGGTGCCTACTCAACCAGCCACCAAGGTAGGCACATGCGGGTTTTACATGTAGAAGACGATCCCATCGACGCCGACCTGACCCAGCGTCTGCTAGCCAGCCGCATGCCAGAGGTCGCCGTTGACTTGGCCCCCAGCCTGGCGGCAGCCCGGGAGCGCCTGCACGTACCCGATCGCTATGAAGTGGCGCTGGTGGACCTGCACCTGCTCGATGGGTCTGGCCTGGAACTGCTGGCTTGGGTCCGCGAATGCCAGTTACCGCTGGCCGTGGTCATGCTAACCGGCGTCGGCGATCCTGAGGCCGCTATCGCCGCCCTCCAGGCCGGGGCCGATGACTACCTGACCAAGGACTACAAGACCCTAGAACTCCTCCCGGCGACCCTACGTGCTGCCTGGCAAGGCATGATTGCCGCCCAAGCCCAGCGCGCGCGGCCATTGCGGGTTTTGTACGCCGAGCACCACGCCGCCGATATCGACCTGACCCAGCGCCACCTGGCCCGTTACGCCCCCCACATCCGCCTGACTGCCGTCGCCAATGTCGAGCAGGTGCTGGCCAGTCTGCCGATGGACCCGCACCATCCCGCCGACATCGACTTGGTACTGCTGGATTATAACCTGCCTGGACTGGATGCCTTGGAGGCGGTCAAGGTGCTGCGCGTCGAGCGTGGCCTGGACATCCCCATCGTCATCGTTTCGGGCCAGGGTAGCGCGGTAGTCGCCGCACGGGCCCTGCGTCTCGGGGTCAACGATTACCTCACAAAATACCAAGGCTATCTCGATAAGCTTCCCGCGACCCTGGAAAAGGCCTGGAGCCAGGTGGAACTGGTCCGCGAGCGCGCCAACCTCCGCGCTACCTCCGAGCGGTTGGCCCGGGTGCTGGCATCCAGTCCGGTGGTCCTCTACACCCGGAGGCTCGACGACCCCGGTCTGCCCCTGACCTGGGTGAGCGACAACCTGACTCGGCTGCTGGGTCACGAGGTAACCGGAGCACTGGATCCGGACTGGTGGCACTCCCATTTGCATCCCGAGGACCGCGAACCAGCCCTGGCCTGGCTCGCCAACCTGGGAGCGAAGGGTCACCCTCGTCTGACCTATCGGTTCTACGACGGTCTGGGCCGGGAGCGTTGGATCGAGGATGAGATCAGCCTTCCCAACCCTGGCACCGAGGCAGGGGCAGGGCAATGGGTCACGGGGGTCTGGCACGACATCACCGAGGCCAAGCTCAACGATGCCAGGTTGCGTCAGGCCACGACCTTATTCGAGAGTACCCGAGAGGGCGTGGTCATCACTGATCTTGCGGCCCTGATCCTCAGCGTCAACCAGGCCTTCACCGACATTACCGGCTATAGCGAGGGGGAGGTACTGGGACAAAACCCCAGCCTGCTGGGTTCTGGTCGCCAGGATACCGCCTTTTATCAGACCATGTGGGCCAGCATCACCAGCCGGGGCCACTGGCAGGGCGAGGTCTGGAACCGGCGTAAAAACGGAGAGATCTATCCTCAGATCCTGAGCATCAGTACCGTCCGCGACCCCCGGGGGCGACCCACCCATTATGTAGGCCTTATGACTGACATCAGTCAGCTTAAGGAGTCCGAGGCCCGGCTTGAGGATCTGGTCCATTTCGATCCTCTGACCCATCTCCCGAACCGGCGTCTGGTCCAGTCCCGCCTTCAACACGCCTTGGATCACGCTGAGCGCCAGGGGCAAGGGCTGGCGGCACTCTTCATCGATCTGGATCGCTTCAAGAATGTCAACGAGAGCCTGGGACATCCCGTTGGTGACGCCCTCTTGGTGGCCCTGACCCAGCGGTTGAGTCAGCATGTCCGAATAGAAGACACCCTGGGCCGTCTGGGTGGGGACGAATTTCTTCTGCTGATGGAACACCCGGAGCGACCGGAGGATGCCGCCGGGGTTGCCCAGACCCTGCTGCGTCTGCTAGGGGAGCCCTTTAGCCTGCCCGGCGCCCCCGAAATCTACATGGGGGCCAGCATTGGCATCAGCCTCTACCCAGAGGACGGACAATCGGCTACGGACCTGATCAAGCATGCCGAGGTTGCCCTCTACCAGGCCAAGGCCGAAGGAAGAGGTACCTTCCGGTTCCATAATGCCTCGCTAACCAAAACCGCCCGGGAACACCTGGACTTGGAGGCACGCCTGCATCGCGCCCTCGCCAACGGGGAATTCGTGCTGTACTACCAACCCCAGTTCGAGACCCTCGGAGGCCGGCTCATCGGTTGCGAGGCCTTAGTACGCTGGCTTTCCCCCACGAATGGACTGATCCCCCCCGACTCCTTCATTCCCCTCGCGGAGGAATCGGGACTGATAGTGCCGTTGGGTGAGTGGGCCCTACGCACCGCCTGCGCTCAGGCGAAGGAGTGGATGTCGGCCGGTCTACCTGCCTTGACCCTGGGGGTCAATCTGTCCGCCCGCCAGTTACGCCAGCCCGACCTGGTGGAGCGGGTGGCCGCCATCCTGGACCAGACGGGCCTGCCACCGGCCAAGCTCAAGCTTGAACTCACCGAAAGCATGATCATGGGCCAGGGCGAGCAGGCGCCGGACTTACTGCGCTCCCTCAAGGCCCTCGGACTGGGGCTATCCATCGACGATTTCGGCACCGGCTATTCCTCCCTCGCCCGCCTCAAGCACCTACCCATCGACGAACTCAAAATCGATCGGGACTTCGTGCGGGACATACCACGGGATCACAACGACATGGAAATCGCCGCCACCATCATCGCCATGGCCCGCAACCTCAAACTCAGGGTCATCGCCGAGGGGGTCGAGACTCAAGCTCAACTGGACTTCCTCGCCCGCCAGGGCTGCCATGCCTGTCAGGGCTTTTTTCTGGGACGACCCATGCCGGCGAAGGTCCTGCAGCGGACCGTACTGCCCTTCGCGGCCCCTTCTTAACGAGAGAACCACGGATGCTTCACCTCAACCCAGACAGAGACGAGCCTGCCCCCTACCCCCAGGTCGGGCATCGCCGCCAGCTTTCTCAACCTCCTCCTCGACCATCCTTAAGAGGTGAACCGCCGCATGACCAATGAATCCGAGCCCAGGTCCCAAGCGGAGGTCCTGGCCAACGCCGCCTCCCCCAACCCCTCTGAAGAGTTCAAACCGGCCAGGGAGGAGACCTTCAGCCTGCCGGGCCTGGACCTCGAGGAGGCCGCCCGGATTCTGGAAGGGGATTGGGCCATGTTGCGCCGCGTGCTGATCAGCTTTCACCAGTGCTTCACCGTGGCGCCTCTCCAACTGGCGGACGCCCTGGATAAGGGGGATTGGGAGTCCGCCCGCCGGCTCGTACACACCCTCAAGGGTTTGTCTCAGTCCATCGGGGCCCAGAGACTGCACCTCCTGGCCGTGCGGTTCGAGAAACAACTCGTCCGGCAGGAGACGGACCTGTTCCCCGAATTCCTGGGGACCTTGACTCAGGTATTGACGGCCATCGCTCAACTCCCAGGGGGGTCGATCCCTGAATCCCCGGTCGATGCCAACCCTGAAGACAGCCCCGACAATCAGAGTCGGAGCCGGGATCTGGCTGAGATCGCCGACTGGCTGCGCAAGCACCGCAAGGTGCCTTTGACCTTGCTGGAACGCCTGAGCGGCGACTGGGGTAGCCCCGAGGCCTGCGGGCTCCGGGATGCGCTGCTCGCCGAGATCGGCCGATTCGACTATGGTCGGGCCCTGGAGACCCTGAACCGGTTACAGGGGCAGTTCCCGGCATCATGAAGGACCCGGACACGGCACCCAAGACCTGCCGGCGCCTCAAGGCCGATCCCGCCACCGAGACCCTACCTGTCATCTTCATCACCACCGTTCAGGACCCCGTTCTCGAGGCCCAGGTTCTGGAGGCTGGGCCCGGGTGAAGGCCACCCCCTCAGCCCCGGATACTTGGCCAGGCCCACCCTCCCGATGAGGTCGCATCAGCCAGGGATGATATAGTCGAGTTCCCTGAAGAGCCTGATACAGGCATCCACAATGGCTGGCTCGAACTCTTTGCCACGCTTCCCGGTGATTTCATCCAAAGCGGCCTCGAGTCCAAGCCCGGGCCGGTAAGGCCGGTGGGAAATCATGGACTCCACCACATCCGCCACTGCCAGGATCTTGGCCTCCACCAATATCTGGTCGCTGATTAACCCCCGGGGATAGCCGGAACCATCCAGTCTCTCGTGGTGTTGCAGGACTATCTCTGCCAGGGGCCAGGGAAAGCTGACCGCTTTGAGAATCTCGTAGCCGCACTCTGGGTGCTGCTTGATGAGTTCAAACTCCACCCTGCTGAGACGCCCTGGTTTGCTGAGGATTTCGGAGGGGATCTGGATCTTGCCGATGTCATGTATCTTACCGGCCAGATTGACCCCCTCGATCTGGTGATCCGTCAGCCGTATCTCTTTGGCGATGGCACTGGCGAGATGGGCGACACGCCGCTGGTGACCGGCGGTATAAGGATCACGCAACTCGACGAAGACGGCGAACCCAGTGATGGTTGCAAGCAGGCTGTCTCGGAGTTTTCGCTCGCTCGCCCGCAGCTCGGCGGTACGCGCCTCCACCAAGGCTTCCAGCCGATTGCGCAGGCGGTTCAGTTCCAAATGGGTGCGCACCCTAGCCAGCAGTTCGTCCCGCTGATAGGGCTTGGTGACGTAATCTACGGCTCCGGCCTCGAAACCCAAAAGGATCTCGCTAAGATCCGAGGAGGCACTGACGAAGATTACAGGCACGTCGCGGGTTCTTGAATCAGCCTTGAGACACCGGCAGACCTCGATGCCATTCATGATTGGCATGCGAATGTCGAGCAATATCAAATCGGGGGGGTTGACGGCCGCCGCATGCAAGGCAAGTTCTCCCGTGATCGCGGAGCGCACCTCATAGCCTTCTGCCTTCAGGATATCCGTCAACAGCTTGAGGGATGCGGGGGTGTCATCGACCGCGAGAATATTTCCCTTGTCATGCATATCCACTAACCAGTCACAGGGTTCTCTAAGGCATTCAAGATGACGGGGTAGTTGAAATCTCCCGCCAG
>CAZFZB010000056.1:14873-17529 GCA_964523415.1 uncultured Chromatiaceae bacterium
GGTTTACTCATGTAGTCATCCATGCCCGCCGCCAGCATCTCCTCCCGTTCCTCGGTTAGGGCCGAGGCTGTAAGGGCAACGATCTTCACCTTGCTACCCTCGGGTAAGGCCCTGATCAGCCGCGTCGCCTCCAGCCCGTCCATTACTGGCATGCGCCAGTCCATCCAGATCAGATGTGGCGACCAACTTCGGAAGAAAGCCACGGCCTGTTCCCCATTTTCCGCCACCTTGACCCGAAAGCCGGCGTGGTCCATCAATTGGCTAAGCAGCGTCTGGTTATCCAACTGATCCTCGACTATCAGGATGCGAAAATCTGGCTGGCCTGGAGCCAGGCCCACCACATTATTAGGCAATTCCTGCTCCAACTTGGCCGGGCTATTCCCCTCTACTGGCTCCACTGGCAACTCAACCCGGAATACCGAGCCTTTACCAAGAGTGCTGGTGACGTTGATGGTACCTCCCAGCAGTCTGAGGTAATGCTGAGTGATCGCGAGTCCCAGCCCGGTCCCCTGCTGTAAGGCCACTTCCGAAACTTGTACGAAGGGCTCGAAGATACGCTGCTGGTCCTCCGGCTCGATGCCTGGGCCTGAATCCTCGACCTCGATCACCAGCCAGGATTGCTCGGCAACCTGGTTCACCCTGAGACGGAGGTAAACACCACCCTGCTGGGTGAACTTTAAGGCATTGCCGACCAGGTTGATCAGCACCTGACGCAACCGTACCTCATCGCTGTTGAGATATCGCGGCAAGCCCGCGTCTCGCTCGACCCGCAACCAGAGGCCTTTCTCCCGGGCACGCATACCCATGAGGTCGGAGATATCCTTCACCAAGTCACCCAGTTCGAAGGGGCCAACCGCTATCTTGATCTGGCCCGCTTCGATCTTGGCCATCTCCAAGATCTCATTGATCAGGGTCAGCAGATGGTCTCCGCTGCGGTGGATGATCTCAAGGTTATTGTGCTGCTCCTGATTAAGAAGCGAGTCCCTACGCATCATATTGGAGAAGCCAAGGATGGCGTTCAAGGGGGTGCGCAGTTCATGGCTCATGTTGGAGAGGAACACACTCTTGGCGCGGTTGGCGGACTCGGCCGATTCCTTTGCCCTCCGCAGCTCAAGTTCGAATTCCTTTTGTTTCGAAATATCAAAGATGATGCCGTAGGCGTTGAGCGGTTCACCGGAGTCCTTGTACTTTATCTTGGAAAAGACCGATAAGTAGCCTGTTGCATGATCCGGTTGAACAAACCGGAATTCGGAGGCGAGGTGTGTTTTAGGCTCAGCCAATCCTGCTCCGAGGATTGCGGCGGCCGCATCGCGATCCTCGGGGTAAATCCGTGCGATCCAGTCGGCCAGGGTACAGTTTGTCTTAGCAATCCCGAGAATGGCCCGGGCCCGCTCATCCAAAAAAAGTGCTCCGCTGCTCATATGGTGGGAGAAGCTCCCGGCCTCCGCCCCCTCCAAGGCATAGGACAAACGCTCCCGGGTTTCGAGCATGACCTCCTCGGCCCTTTTCAATTTGGTCATCTCCTCCTGGATGCTGGCATTGGCCAGTTCCAGATCGAGGGTACGGTCCCTCACGATTTCCTCGAGGTGATCCTGGTAACGTCTCAGATCCTGTTCGATACGAATGCGTTCGCTAATATCGACGGAAATACCCAGCAGGTGGGTCGGCTGATCCTCCTCGCCGAACAAACCTATCTTGAAGGTTTGCAGGATCTTAGAGGTGCCGTCACGACAGCTGATGGCTTCCTCGGGAATCTCCCGGATTGCACGGCTGTTCAAGACTTCCCTATCGGTCTTGACGAATTGATCCGCCTGTTCCGGAGTGAAGAAGTCATAATCATTTTTGCCCAACAGGTCGTTGCGATCGTATCCCAGCATCCTTTCGCCGGCCTTGTTGAACAACTCAAAACGCAGGTCAGAGGCCCGCTTTAAAAAGATCATGGTCGGGATGTTCTCGATAATGCTGTCGAGCAGTTGTGACTGGGCCCTTAGCTCAGCATTCTGTTCGACGGCCCTCTGTTGCGCTACCAAGAGCCGTTCATAGGGTTCTTCGATGGTTTCCACGACCAAAGCACGGTAGATGAACAGGTAGGCGATGAATTTGTAGAGGTGGCCCAGCACGTTATAGCTGCCGGTCATGGTGGTGTACAGGGTGAAATAGAACTCGCTCATCGCCAGGGTGGTAACGGCCCCGAACAGCAGCACGACATTGAAGTTTTGAGGGGAACACATCTTGTGCCACAGAACAGCCGCGGTTACCAGGTGGATGAGAATGACCAGATATTCGGAATTCCTCTTGAAGGGGGTCAGTCCCTGCCCTGGGATAAAGGTGTCGGGAAGCAGCGGTTGATCCAGGATGACGATCAGGGTAAGCGCCACCACGACCATGCTGAGAGACCCAAAGATAGCGAAGCGGGTGCGGGGGGAAGCCAGGGGCCGCCAAGGCCGGATGGCGATCAGCAACAATCCCAGGGAGGCAAGCAGTCGTGCCGCCAACCAGAAATTCAGGTGCTTCTGGGCGTCGTTGGGGGTGATGAAATTCGGCATGCCTCCATAGGAAATGGTGTGAAGGAAATCCAACACCCCCACCGAGAAGAAGATACTGGCGATCAGCACGATATTGCCTGCGAGCCTGGTACTGCGGGAATTCCAGCCCA
>CAZFZB010000057.1:0-17414 GCA_964523415.1 uncultured Chromatiaceae bacterium
GTTGACGCCGAGGAAACCAGTTCGCGTGGGAGGGCGAAGACTACCTGCTCGCGGATTCCAGACCTTTCCGTGACCACGTCAGCGCCCCATTCCCGGAGTCTGGCTATCACTTGCTCCACCAGGATTTCGGGGGCAGAGGCCCCGGCGGTGACACCAACGATAGTGACATTGTCCAACCATTCGCGCTGGATTTCTTCAGCGCCATCGATAAGATAGGCGTTGGTGCCTTGTTTGTGGGCCAGTTCCCGGAGTCGGTTGGAGTTGGAACTGTTGGTGGAGCCTACCACCAACAGGAGTTCACAGTGCCGGGCGAGATCCTTTACGGCGTCCTGACGGTTCTGGGTGGCGTAACAGATGTCACTTTTTCGAGGGCCTTGGATGCGGGGGTAGCGGTGCTTAAGGGTGGTGATAATTTCCTGGGTGTCGTCCATCGACAAGGTGGTCTGGGTTACGTAAGCCAGATGGTCTGGGTCACTGACTGGGAGGTTGGCCACATCGGCGACTTCCTGGACAAGATGGATGCGGCTACCGTCGCGACATTGACCCATGGTGCCCTCCACCTCCGGGTGACCGCGATGCCCGATCAGGACGACCTCGTAGCCATCGCGGCAATGTCGCGCAACCTCAAGGTGGACCTTGGTAACCAGCGGACAGGTGGCATCAAAAACACGCAATTGGCGCGCTTCGGCGGCTGCCCGCACTTGTTGGGCGATACCATGGGCGCTGAAGATGATGGTGGCGCCAGGTGGCACCTGGTCAACCTCATCGACGAATACCGCACCGCGAGCCCTTAGGCCTTCTACCACAAAACGGTTATGAACTACTTCATGGCGTACGTAAATGGGGGCGCCGAAGATTTCCAGGACGCGCTCGACGATCTCGATGGCGCGATGGACGCCCGCGCAAAAGCCGCGAGGATTGGCTAGGTAAATATCCATGGGTCCCTAAATGATAAGGCCCAGGTTGGATGCCCGGAGGGATGGCGGGGTGAGAGGAGGGTGGTCGAAACGCTCATGAATGAAAGTGGCTAAAGGGTTTGCAAGGGCTCTGAGTCACGTCTAGGGCTCAATAGGGTTAGTGACTGCGAGGATTCGGTAGCGTAGGTGCAGTACGTGAGCAGAGAGGGGGTGGTTAAAGTCCACCTGGACCCTATCATCCTGAATTTCCAGGATGATGCCCGCAGTTTCGACCCCTTCCGGGGTGGCGAATGCGACCAGGGAACCCGTTTCGGGAACAAAGTCGGTAAATTCGGATCTGGCTAGCCAATGCAGATTATCATGGCGCCAGGGTCCGAAGAGATCATTACCATCGGCTGTTTGCTCTATTTCCGCGCCTGCTGTCAGACCTAGAAGCGGATACTCGGTTCCGGCGGTCAGGGTCCCATCCCCTAGGGTTAACTCCAAAGGTGACTCGTCAAAGGTGGAGAGCGCCTCGGTGCCATCGGGAAGGTGGATGGAAAGGTGCAGGCAAACTTGGGAATCTGACCGGATACAAGGGCTGGAGGAGTTCGATTGGCCATCAGGTGACGGGGTGGTCGTCACAGTAGTTCTTGGGTAATAAAGACATAGGCCATGCCGAGGACGACCGCGGTCACGGCTAAGTAGAACACCAGGATGCACACCCCAGGCAGAGGATTGCACAAGTTTCGGAAACGACATAAGTTGCAATTTTTCAATCTAACTACTTCCGAATTTCAAGCGGCAAGAACAGGGAGCGAACTGACTACGCGTTCTGACCCTTCGAGTCAGCTTAATACTGATTATAACTCGAAAAGGATCTCCGATGGGTGCTGCCCCCCTAGCTTTGCCGTTTGTATGGTCTGGGTTGCGGCTTTACTATCCCTTATCGTTTAATTTGCGCCCCCCAAGGAGTCGTGCTTGACCAGAGCTAACCCCATTCCCGCCATCGGCTTTGTTAGCCTCGGCTGTCCAAAGGCAACCGTCGATTCGGAGTGTATTCTTACCCAGTTAAGGGCCGAGGGTTATGCCATCTCGCCGAGTTACGCCGATGCGGATCTCGTCATCGTCAACACCTGTGGCTTCATTGATTCGGCGGTGGCGGAATCCTTGGAGGCCATTGGCGAGGCGCTGGTGGAAAATGGCCGGGTAGTGGTCACGGGCTGTCTGGGGGCGAGGGCCGATCTGGTATGGGAGGCCCATCCAAAGGTCTCGGCGGTGACCGGTCCCCAGGCCTTCTCTGAGGTCATGGCGGCTGTCCATGCCCTGGTCCCTGCCCCGCACGATCCCTTTTTGAGCCTGTTGCCACCTCAGGGCGTCAAACTCACGCCCAAGCATTTTGCCTATATCAAGATTTCGGAAGGCTGTAACCATCGCTGCACCTTTTGCATCATCCCCAGTTTGCGTGGCGACTTGGTCAGTCGTCCCATCGGCGCTGTGCTGGACGAGGCCCATCGCCTGGTGGAGGCGGGGGTTCGCGAACTCCTGGTAATCTCCCAGGACACCAGCGCCTATGGCATGGATTTGCGAAACCGTACCGATATCTGGCGTGGCGAGCCATTGCGCACCGATATCGAGACCCTGGCCCGGAGGCTTGGAGAACTGCAAGCCTGGGTGCGGCTCCTTTATATTTATCCTTATCCGCAGGTGGACAGGCTGATCCCCCTGATGGCCGACGGCCATATCCTCCCTTACCTGGATATGCCCCTGCAGCATGCGAGTCCGGCGATTCTCAAGGCCATGCGCCGACCGGCGGCGGCGGAGCGGCTGCTCCAACGTCTGGCGGGTTGGCGGGAGTTATGCCCCGAACTCGTTCTTCGCAGTACCTTCATCGTTGGTTTTCCAGGCGAGACGGAGGAGGATTTCGAGGTTCTGCTTGATTTTCTACGCGAGGCCCGACTCGATCGGGTAGGCGCCTTCACCTACTCCCCTGTAAGGGGTGCCGCCGCCAATGCCTTGCCAGACCCGGTCCCCGAGCACTTGCGCGAGGAGCGCCTAGCGCGGTTCATGGCCGTTCAGGAACAGATTAGTCGGGAAAGGCTCGCCCAGCGTGTTGGCCAGCGCCTTATCGTCTTGGTGGATGAGGTCGAGGAAGGGCGTGTGGTAGCTCGTACCGTCGCGGATGCCCCGGAAATCGATGGTAAGGTCATCATTCCCGGTGAGTGGGAACTGGACCCCGGTGATTTCATCGAGGTCGATATCACCCGCTCCGGCCCTCACGACCTGCTTGGGGTACCCGTAACGTAAGGGAACCTGAGGGGGTTATTCAATTTGGGAGGCATAGTATGTTTAAAGCCATTTTTCTGACCCAGGAGGAAGGCAAGACCCAGGCGCAAGTCCGGGTCCTCGACGAGACCGAACTGCCGGCGGGTGACGTCAGTATCCGTGTCGCTTACTCCACCCTCAACTATAAGGACGGGCTGGCGATCACCGGCAAGGCCCCTGTGGTGAGAAACTTTCCGATGGTCCCGGGTATCGATCTGGTCGGGTGGGTGGAGGAGAGCAGCCATCCCAACTGGAAGCCCGGTGATGCCGTCATTCTCAACGGCTGGGGCGTGGGGGAACGCCATTGGGGGGGGCTGTCCCAGAAGGCTCGTCTGTCGGGTGATTGGCTGATCCCCTTGCCCGAGGGCTTGCAACCCCGTCAGGCCATGGCAATCGGCACGGCTGGTTACACCGCCATGCTTTGTGTCCTGGCCCTGGAACGGCACGGCATCCGGCCTGGGGATGGTGATATCCTGGTCACGGGTGCTAATGGCGGAGTGGGCGGTATTGCGATCGCCCTGCTAGCCAAGCAAGGGTACCGGATCATCGCCACCACTGGCAGGATTATGGAATCCGCCTACCTTCTCGGCCTGGGCGCGGCCGAGGTCATCGACAGGGCCGAGCTCAATGGTCCTGGCAAGCCTTTGATGAAGGAGCGCTGGCTAGGCGTAATCGATACTGTTGGCAGTCATACTTTGGCCAATGCCTGCGCCTCAACTCATTACAACGGTGCCGTGGCCGCCTGTGGTCTGGCCCAAGGCATGGACTTTCCGGCCACGGTAGCCCCCTTCATTCTGCGTGGGGTCACCCTCTATGGCATCGACAGCGTCATGGTTTCCCGAGAACGCCGCGTTCAGGCCTGGAATCGGCTCGCTACTGATCTGGACCCCAAACACCTGGAGGCGATCACGCGGGAAATTGGTTTGACCCAGGCCATCCCCGCCGCTACGGACCTGTTGAATGGCGAGGTCCGTGGGCGTTTGGTCGTCGATGTGAATGGATGAAGGACCGGGACTTATCAGATCAGATCGGGCGTCGCTGGCGGGGTCGGGGAATTGGGCACCAGTCCAACCTCGTCCCCTGTCCGCAACTTGGTGAAGCCCTCCGCAAACTGACGGTTAACGGTCACCCGCAGCCGGTCTTGAGTAAAGAGTGGGACCGCACCTTTGCGGCGCTTGCCGAGCCAATTCAAAAGGCTGGTTACATCCATGATGTTAGCGGGCAGCGTCACCTCCTCGGACTCCCTGCGCATTTTTTTTGCCAACCAAGAGAAGTATAAGAGCCGCACGCGCTTTTCGCCCGCGTCCAACTCTTGACGCTGATAGCCGGCGAGTTCAAGACGATGCAGGTAATGGGCCCAGTTCGCCTCAAGGTGGGTACCGAGTTCGTAAAGGGTGTCCCAGGAATAGATTCCGGTATCGTGACCGTCATCGAAAAGGATGCGGATAGCGTACTGGCCCTGAGGTTCGATGCGTTCAATATTGACAGCCTCCTTGCCAGTCACAGGGGAATCTGTTCCGGCGGCCTTAGAAAAGACCCTCAGGTATTCGCAAGGCAGTTCAAAACGGGCGCCATCGCTGAAAACGATGCTTAGTAGCCGTGATTTGGAATGCAGATTGATCTCAGTTGGCAGCAGCTTGCCGGGTTCTTCATTCATAACCTTCAAGTTCCGACAGGCTGCATCTCCCTACCCGTGGGAGATGTTGGCCCCAGGGTCTGGCAGGCAAGGCGCCGGAGTTGTTTGCGGGCGCCGGCAAAGACCCCGGAAACCGCGGCAAGGGCCTCCTTTTGGGCTTCACGCACCATCAATTGCCGCCGCCCGGGGAGGTCGGCAGCCAATTCGCAGCGGACGCGATGACCTCGAGCGGGATCGAATTCCTCACTGATGCCGATGCGCAGCGCCACTGGGGTAGTGGGATAGCGCTGCTGTAGGCGTTCCGCTTCGGCGGCGATGTGATTGCGGATCTGGGGGTCAAGGGCGAGGGTGTCCCCGCTGATATGGATAGCGGGACGGCTAATGCAATTAGGGTTCATCTATGGCAGGAAAGACTCCAGGATACCCGACCCAGAGGATCGGAGGGGCCACGTTAGGTGGTAGGGGCGGATTGACGCTTACGCGCCTAGGTCCCGTCAGGGCTCGGTGCCCAGTTCAGGACGACTAAATGAGGTTAGGGCTGATGTGCCGATAGCCCAACGCATCTGCACCTAGGCTGCTACCAGATTAACTGGGGCGGCATCACCCAGGGCGCAATTAACTTATGTAATTAACCATAAGGATGACAATAGCCAAGCCAGATTGCAAGTACCCATTGGGGGGATGTCGCAAAAAATGCGCAAGGCTTGAGTCAGTCCTCGCAGGAATAGCCATGGGCGATGAGCCCTTCCTCGAGATGGTCGGCTACCATGGGGTGGGAGAGTAGGTAGTGGGCGGTATTCTGGTGTTCCTCGTACTGATCCTGAGCATCGGCTAGGGCATTTTCCCACTCCTCGAGCGCATAGTCGCCGCGTCCTAGCCACATAAGGGCGATGAGTTCCGCCTGCAAGTCCGGGTCCAGGTCCGCCATCACGGCCCCGACCTCCTGAGCGGTCAGGTCCTCACGGTGATCGGCCAGAATTTGCAAGGCCCAGTCGTCGCTTGATCCCGAGGGGGTGTCAGGTATGACTACCTGCTCCTTGGCTTGAAATTCCCGGGCCCTGGCGATGACAAAGCAGACGGTTTCGATACCTAGGTTGAGCATATTGGGCTCCTGAATTTCCTGGTGGGAAGTTTACACGTTCGAGGCTCTGCAGGTCAGGGAGGATTTTCTGGCTAGCAGGACGGTGAATGGGGTCAGCCGCCGTTAGGGTGGCAACAATCCCGGTAACACCTGATGTCACCAACCGTTTCAGCCTGGAGGATAGCGTGGACAATGGCCCGGGTGAGGGCATCGGCGGCTGCAGTGCCGACCCTGATGAGGGCGGCGGGTGAGGACCCCCAGGCGGCTTCCTCCTGGAGGCTTGCTAGGGGGATCTCACCCGTGGCTAGGGCAAAGATGGTATCGCCATCGAATAGGGTGTGAGCGGGGTTAATGGCTCGGGCCAGTCCGTCCTGGGCCATCTGGGCAAGTTTCGAGGCTTGGGCCTTGGTCAAGTCTAAATTGGTGGCAACTACCCCAATAGTGGTATTGCCGATAGGGAGGGGTGGCTGGATGTCCCCGGCTGAAAGGACGCTCGGTAGAGGCAAAGGGCTGAATTCGTCCCCGATTCCCAGGTAGGCACCGAGTAGCTCGCCAGTTTTGGGGTTGACGACGCTCCCAAAGGAATTAACGGCGACGATGGCGCCGACGATGACACCTTGACCCAGATCGATACTGGCGGATCCCAGACCCCCTTTCAGGCCACCGGCGATGGTTCCGGCACCCGCGCCTACGTTCCCAAGAGGGAAGGCCTCGGCTGTCAGCTTCTCGCAGGCCCGGCGACCAAATTCCGCCGTAGGTCTGTCTCGAAAGTCCCGGCCAAAGCGGCCAGGATCGAAGAGGACCGCCGCTGGCACGATAGGGATGACATGACCGTCGTCGAGGGGCCAGCCCAAACCCGATTCCTCTAGCCAGGTCATGACTCCATCTGCGGCTGCCAGGCCAAAGGCGCTGCCACCTGACAGGACAATGGCATTGATACGGTCCACCAAATTGATGGGTGCCAGGAGGTCAGTTTCCCGGGTTCCGGGGGCGGAGCCTCGTACATCGACCCCACCAATTGCGCCCCCGCGGGCGAGGATCACCGTTGTCCCCGTGTGGTGGGCCTGATAATGGCCGACCTCGATTCCGGGTACATCGGTGATCAGATTATTACGACCGGTCGTGGGATCCAGTGTAGCGGAGTTGGTCATGACCTATTGGTATTAACGAATTGATAGATAGATGGAAATAAAAAAGGCACCGGGGTAGGGGCACCCCGATGCCTTATTCGGATCCTTGGTTGGTCGTCCTTATCAGGGCTTCGCGATCACCTTTTCCGATACGGCAATCAAGACAGGTGCCTTCAGGTCATCGGGTAGCTGGGTGAACTTCTTGACCAGAGACGGCCACAATAAGCTGTAATAGAGCTCACCACGGACCAGGGCGACGCCTTTAGCAGGGATGTCATAGTTGAGGACGCGGGTCTCATGGGGCTTGAGACGCGAGTCTGCACCGGCCTTTTTGGCCTCGGGTGGGGGTACCGGCTTGCCTTCGTCATTTACCAAGGTCAAGAAGAAGTAGGCTTGGGGGTCGCCTTCACTCGGATGACCCTCGGCATTTTGCCAGACTACCTGACCCTTGGCGTCATAGGCGGTAACCTTGAGATACATGTTGCGGAAGGGGGCGCCGGTGGGTAGCACATGGGGTTGTTGGTTGGTCAAACTGGCGTTGATAGCGAGCTTGCCGTCATCCTTTGGGGCAACCTCGAGATCGAAAAGGACGGCACGCTCCAACAAAGCCTTGTCGTGGCCCCCACCGATACTGTGATCCGCCAGGCCACCGGCGATAGGCATGTGACAGGAAATACAGTTTACCTGGGTACGGGACTGAGCATATTCATCGCCAGTACCACATAGGGCCACGCCATGGGGGTTATTGCGCTTGTCATGACAACCCATGCAGGCATCATTGGTACGCATTAGCTTTGGGTTGCCTTCCATGGGCAGACCGGGGATCTGCTTGCCATCCAGCTCTACGGGTTCGCCAAAATGCGGGTTGGGCTTTTGGTCACTGCTGGAGCCCGCCCCGCCAAAGGGATCGTCGCCCTTGGTGAGTTTCTGGAGGCCCTGATTGAGGCCAGTAGGTGCTTGGATCTTGTCGGAAAGCTCATAGGCCTTGATGCCAAGGCGCAGTTTCCCGCCCTCATCATTAATGCCCTTGTAACTGGCCAGGGTGTGGCAGGCGACGCAATTGACTCCCTCCGCATAGGCTGGCTTGGCGTCGAGCTTGGTGGTCTTGTCGCGGGCGGCGTTGGGGGCGTGGCAGGCAAGACAGACCGGGAATTGCTTATTGGCCTTGGCGACTTGGCCCTCTTCTGTAGGGGAGCCTACCTCTGAATTGTAAAAGGCCCCATGGATAGGATCATTCATGGCAGAGGAATGGGCGTGCATGGAACCGCTCCACTGCTTGTAGATCTCCTGGTGGCAGTTTTTACAGACCTCGGCGGAAACCTGCTGGATGGGGTCGCTGGCCCAGCCGGTACCGATGACGCCAAGACTGAAGAACCACGCCAGAAGGGTAGGTTTGATCAATAGAGTGGGTTTGGGGAAGGTCATAAGTCTCCTCGTGTCTCTTAGGGGTTGGGGGTCATTGCCAGACTGGTGCCTATACTTGTCATCCAGAGCCTCTTCGTCAACCAAGTAATTTGATAAGCTATTGTAATTATGAATATAAATAAAATGCGAAATACTAATATATTTGCCCACCCGTTTCGGCCGCAGCATAATCCCGCTTTTAATTTTCCATGCTAGCGGCAAGTCGGCATGGTCCTGGGAACGCCACATCCCGCCAATAAGCCCTAATCAAAAGCCTCAGGCTGTTTTCATTCAGAGGAGGAATCACGGATGCCCGAAATACCTATCGGCTTGGTGTCTGCTGCTCGGATTGGTATCTCATTCGGGATATTTTGGTTTGCTGGGCCATCCATGGCGGCCAAGGTGTTCTTGGATTCGACGCAGTGGGGTAACCCGGTGGGGGAGGAGTGCGTGAACTGCCATGCCAAGTCCTCGGCGGGGTTGACGCTGGAGTGGCGGGAGAGTGCCCACGCCAAGGCAGGGGTCAATTGCCTGGACTGTCATCAGGCGGAGTTGTCGGATCCCGATGCCATCAAGCACGAGGGTCAGGTCATAGCAACCATCGTGTCGCCCAAGGATTGCGCCCGCTGTCACGAGGCCGAGTTCCGGGACCAACAGGGATCGGTCCATGCCGAGGCCTTTAGTCTCATCAAGGATCGTATCCCGGCCATGGCCGATAATCTGACCGGGGCGGCGGTGCAAGCCGCCGGCTGTGACCAGTGTCATG
Source organism: uncultured Chromatiaceae bacterium (assembly GCA_964523415.1). Classification (GTDB taxonomy): domain Bacteria; phylum Pseudomonadota; class Gammaproteobacteria; order Chromatiales; family Chromatiaceae; genus M0108. Next base: position 9,239 of record CAZFZB010000057.1, read on the forward strand.
GTTCCCAGGTTAAGGTGAAGGGGGATGGCACCTTGGACCCGGATACCTGGCCCAACTCCGGTATTGGTCGTATCAACCCAGACGGTTCCAAAGGCTCCTGCTCGGCCTGCCATGGCCGTCATCTCTTCTCCAAGGCCCAAGCCCGGGAACCAGAGGCCTGTGCGCGTTGCCATTCGGGGCCCGACTCGCCAGACACGGAAATCTTCGCGGCCTCCAAGCACGGCATGATCTTTGCCTCACAGCGGCATCGCATGAACCTGGATTCGCCTTCATGGATCGCCGGCAGGGACTATACAGCGGCACCCACCTGCGCTACCTGCCACATGGGTGCGGCCGGGAAATTGCCCTCGACCCACGATGTTGGCATGCGCAATGCCTGGGCCCTCAATGCCCCAATCTCCAAACGCCAATACCTGGTGTTGTTGGAGGATGGTGGTAAGTTGGAGCTACCCACAGGGGAAAACCTACCCAAACGTGGGGAGGAACTCCTGAAAGGAGATGGCAGCCTTACCAAGGTCAAGTCAATAGTCACCCCCGAGCGCCGTCGCGAGGTCATGGCCCTGGTGTGCTTGGAGTGCCATAGCAAGGCGTTCACCCAGGGATTCATGAAGCAGTTTGATAATCTCGTGGATTTGTTCAATGCCAAGTTCGCAGCACCGGCCAGGGCCATTATGGATGACCTCTACCAAGGGGGGTATCTGACCCCTATCCCCTTTGACGAACCCATTGAATTTACATACTGGGAACTCTGGCATGACGAGGGTGCCCGGGCCCGACATGGCGCCTCCATGGCGAGCCCCAATCATGCCTGGTGGGAGGGTATGTACCAGGTAGGCCGAAATTTCTATGGCCATTTCCTTCCTCAGGTCCGGGAAGAGGCGGGGGCCGAAGCCCAGGCTATCCTAGACCGCCACCTGACTCAGGAGGCGGGCCATGGCTGGCTAACCCATCCTACCCAGGTCTACCCTATCCTGGGTCTGGGCCAGGGGGAGGAGGGAGGCGATGGTGGCTAGGTTCCTCGCCGCGATTCCCATCACCCGCCCCATTGTCATCGCCCTCGTTCTTGGTGGGTTGGCCGGGGTGCTCTTCATGACCTTTCTTCTGGAGTTCGATCACTATTCCAGCTCCAATGAATTTTGCACCTCCTGTCACTCCATGACCTACGTCGCGGAGGATTATCGGCAGTCGGTTCACTACAACCCAGTCTCAGGAGTGCGGGCCCAGTGTGGGGATTGTCATGTCTCGGCAGGGGTGTTTGCCGCCACCTGGGATCACCTCAAGGGCGGCAAGGATCTCTGGAAGCAACTCTTTGGCGATGACTATGATGACCCGGTCGTAAATGCCCTGCATCTCCCCGATGCCGCCTTTGCTACCCGGGAATGGTTTCGGGAGACTGGCTCAGCTACTTGTCAGCGTTGCCATGTTTTGGAGGCCATCCAGGGCAAAAGGGCCGATACGGCGGCTATCCATCGCGAGGAGACCCAGGGTAAGACCTGCATCGATTGCCACGAAAATTTGGTGCACCGGCATGTTCCCAGCCGTGAGACCTTTAAACGCGAGGCCTGGAACCAGATGATCGAGGAGGAATTTGGGTTGATGCCAGGAACGGCGCAGCAGATGCTAGTTGAATAGCGGGTAAGGCTTAACTTCGGGATGATCCATACAGGCTGGGATCATCCCACCCTTGACCAGGTCTCCTCGTATCTACTTGCCGCATTGAGCGAGACGCTGGGCGCTGCCGGGCCAGAGGATGATGGCTAGGGTGACCGCCAATAGGCCCACGGCAGTCAACCCCGAGATCAGGGCCATGGCCATGATAGGAGCAGGGAAGCTGAACAGCCGCGCGACAAATTCCAGCGTCAGACTAGCAAGGAGCAGAAAGGCGGAGAAGAAGACGGTGACGCGTAAGCCATGACAATTAAGCATGTCAGTCTCCAGTAGCAGATCGATAAGTAAATTCTAATACACTAACTTGATTTTTTCAAGAATCCTGCTTTTTCTTACTGGATTTTGCTATGGCCCTGCCCCTGTCATTGATGCATCTGGCCCTGGTTCTCTATGCGGTTATCTTGACCCTGACGGGTTGCAGCACCATCACTTTTGCCTACAACCGGGCTGATCTGTTGATTAAGGCTTACGCCAAGGACTATCTGGATCTGGAACCCTTCCAGGTCGAGGCTTGGGAACCCCTGCTGACCGCCGAGTTGGCGCGTCATCGTGCCGAGGAGTTGCCCTTTTTGGCCGCCTATGTGGATCAGGTCTTGCGGGCAAATCAGCAGGGCCTTGACGAGCACAACATGACTTGTCTGATCGAGGCCTCTCAAGATATTTACCGGCGGCAGGCCCTTGTCGTCGTGACTCTCGCCTCGCCCTTACTGGCTGGGTTGCGCCCTTCGCAAATCAAGAGCCTGAACCAGCGGTTCCAGGAAGAGGCCAGGGAGGACCTGACTGAGTTGGCCAAAGACGGGGGCCGGACTGAGCGGGAACGGCGCATCCGACGATTTTTGGAAGCCGTCGAGGATTGGACTGGCCCCCTGAATAGCGCTCAGCAGGACTTGGTGGCGGAGGCCGTGGCCCGTATGCCCGAGACTCGGAGGCTTTTTCTCGACTACCGCGGTGGCAAACGTAACGCCCTGATCACCCTGCTGGAAGCCAAGGGCGAAGAGGCTGAAATCAAGAACTTCCTGACAAATTGGCTGGTGGACTGGGCGGATATGCCGCCCAAATTGGAGCAGGCACGCGGTCCCTGGAATGCGCAAATCTCCGAACTCTTCATTCGCCTTGCCTCGAGCCTCGATCGGTCCCAGCATGAGCGGTTGGACAAGAGGTTACGCAACCTGCGTGATGATCTACTGAAACTCCAAAAGCAACCCCGGATGGCTAGCCTATCCTGTTAGCTGGGCATTCCTACCCGTCCCACCGGGCATCCCGACTGGGGCAGGAAACCTGAGAGACCACATCCCTCCCTTGCCAAGCCCCCAGCTTTCCAGACTCTCAGGCGGATTTAGGACCTCCTTTTGATTTGGTATTCCCTTCTCGGAGCAGTTCGATCTTAAGGTTCCAGGAATTCAAGCGAGAGGTGCTCTTCGGGGACTCCTCGCTCGCGCAAGGCCAATGCCAGAGGCTCGATCTGGATTGAGGGACCCGCCAGATAGAAGCGTCGATTGGCAGGATCGGGATGGTCGGAAATCACCAGGGCTATGACGTCCTCCACACTGGCATCCACCATGGGGGTCACGAAAAAGTTATCCAGGGCGTCTTTCATGGCTCGGTACCATCGCCACTGATTCTGGCAGGCGAAGGGCTCATGCTCGGGGGCGTACCAGTAGAGATGAAAGGATTCGATCAAATCGATTGAGACGCCATGTTCAATCAGGCCCCGCACCGGGGCTATACCCTCCCCGAAGGCAATAAAGACCGCAGGCGCCGAGGATGATTCGTCGAGGACGAAGCATCCCAGCGGACCTTGCAGGGTGATGAGGTGGCCTGGCCGTATCCGGTCGCTAAAGAGGGCCTCGGCAAAGGGGTTGTCGGGCCGGCGCCGAACCAGGAATTGCAGGTTACGAGGATCGCAGGGGCAACTGGCGATCGGGAGTTCAGCGCTGCTACCGTTCTCCAACTGCAGGAGGAGACGCTGACCCGCCATGAATCGCAGGGTCTGGGTACGGGGGGTCTGAATCAGGAGACTCATCAGCTCTGGGTCCAGCAACTCCTTCTTGCGCAGGGTGGCCCGGATCTCCTGGTGTGGTAAGTCATCGACGCTCAGGGCCTCCGCAGCCTCCAATATCAGGTCAGTGACGGCGGTGTTGGAGCAGGCCAGGATGTATCCCATCTGCTTCTCGCGGTTGCTGAGGGGATAATCGTGGTCCCGCATCTTCCAGACCTCGCCGCTAATCACCCGGGCCTTGCAGGCGCCACAGTTGCCACTGGAGCAGCCGTAGGCCAGGTTCAGTCCGGCCCGTACCGAGGCGTCGAGGATGCTCTCGTTACCCTCGACGAAAAAGTCGTGTCCGCTGGGGATGATCTTAATATTGGCGGCCATGAGGCGGAGAAAGGTGTCCTTGGCAAAGAGTTCGGCTTCGGGATCGGGCTGGGGACTCGCTGCCAGTTCACGGCGGGCTTGGGCCAACCAATCTGTAAGTTCCAAGGCCAGGGCCCTAGCGTCCACACCCTCCTTAATCAAGGCTGCAAGGCGCGCCTCGACCTCGTCGAGAAGTGCCTGGGCGGCATCCAGGCCCGTCGCCTTGACTACCAGGGCCTTGCCCATAGCCTTGATGCGTGTCACCAATACCCTGGGGCTTGGCAACATGGTATCGGAATCATGGGAGCGCGGCAGTGCCTCGGCCTTGATACGCTGTACCCTCTCCAGAGCGTCATCGTTATCCAAGCTCACCTGCGGAAAGACCCGCAACAGGTCACTGACGGCGATTTCGCCCTCGAAGGTAGTCAAGTCTCCTCGCCGAATGTGTCTTTGGATCTCGGCACGGGTTACCCCGGCAAGGCGCGCGGAGCGGGAGAGGCTCAGGAGTTGGGTCATTGGCAAATCCGGGGAGTGTGGTGGTGTAGTAAAGCCCTGTTGATGCCAGTCAGGGCGCGGCATCATCGCTAAATCCGTAGTCAACCGGTGTACGCAGATAGAAAAGATTTAAACCCTGGCCTTTGAGGTGAGCCAGGAAGCGATCCGCCTCATCCGGTGTGGTGACGAAGTTGATCTCGACGGGCAAGTCGCCAGCCAACTCGAAGAAGTGTTCTTCATGGAGTCGCCCCTGACGGCCGAAACCCGCTAGGGCACGAAAGGCAGAACCGCCTTGTAGACCCATGCGCTGGGCCTCTTCCAGCAGCCACTCGTAAGCCAGCAGATGGTGGTGGCGGCGATTTTCAGCCACATAGAATTTGAGAAAACAGCCTGTCATGGTCTTATGTCTCACTGGGTGGTGATGAGGGCCCGGGCCAGGCCCATGCCTAGGGCTGTCAGGAGCAGGGATCCGCACAAATGTCCGGCGGCGGCGGCTATGCCCAGGAACAGTTCACCCCGGGAGATCAGGTTCACAACCTCTGCGGAGAAGGTGGAGAAGGTGGTGAGCCCCCCCAGGAAGCCGGTAATGACCAGGAGGCGCAGCTCGGGCGGTATGGCAGGATGGCGGTTAAGCCAAATCACCAGAAAGCCTACCAGGAAGCCCCCCAGCAGGTTGGCCGCCAGGGTGCCAAGGGGGATGCTGGGAAAGACCGGGTTAAGACGCAGGCCGAGAAGCCAGCGTAACAGGGCCCCGATGCCGGCACCGACGAAGACGGAAAATGGGGCCAGTAGGCTCATGGCGTCCTGGTGCCGAATGGGGGATGTTTAGGCCTCAAGCCAGGTTGATTGAGGAAGGCTGGTTTGGAACCCAGTACCTTCAGGTCTGGTAGAACCACCTTGCTAGCCCGCGGCATGGACCAGTTGTGCCTTCAGCAACGCCAAGGCTGGCTTGGGGGCGATTTCGATCAGGTATCCACGCTTGCCGCCATTGATAAAGATGCGCGGCAGATCGGCGATACTGGCCTCGGCATAAATGGGCATGGGATGGCGAGTGCCAAAGGGGGAGGTGCCCCCAACCTGATAGCCGGAATGCCGATCCGCGGTCTTGGGTTCGCAGGGCTGGATACGCTTGACACCCAAGGCGCGGGCGAGGAGGCCTGTAGCGACCTCGCGATCGCCATGCATGAGGATGATCAAAGGGTTACCTGACTCATCCTCCATGATCAGGGTCTTGACAACCCAATGCTCATCGACCCCCAGTGCTTGGGCCGAGTGAGCGGTGCCACCTCCAGCCAGGTAAGGGTAGGAGTGGCCCTCGAAGGGTATGGCGGCGGCACGCAACAGTCGCACCGCCTGGGTCACGGGTTCCTTTTTTTTACCGGACAAGGATCGCAGTCCCCCTCGGATGCCGCTTGGAAGTCAGTGCTCGCCCACGGGTCCCCCGACCTGGCCAGGGCCGCTGGAGGGGCCTTTGGTGGCCGGGCGATCGCCACTAGGGGCACCTCCGGTACCGTCACGACTGCTGGCACCCTTGTCGTCCTGCTCCGAGGCAACCAGGGGTCGCCCCGCCATGATATCGTTGATTTGGCTCAGGCTGATGGTCTCGAATTGCAATAAGGCATCGGCCATGGCATGCAGCTTGTCCATTTCCTGGAGGAGGATCTCCTTACTACGCTCATAGTTACGGTCAATGATGGCTCGGATCTCCTGATCGATGGATCGAGCTGTCCGCGCCGAGATCTTGCTGGTTTGGGTCACGGCGCGGCCAAGGAAGATCTCGCCCTCGTCCTCGGAGTAGGCTAGGGGTCCCAGGGTATCGGAGAGACCATAGCGGGTGACCATGTTGCGGGCGATCTCGGTGGCGCGCTCGATGTCGTTGGAGGCACCCGTCGTAACGAATTCATGGCCAAAGATCAATTCCTCCGCGAGGCGACCCCCAAAGAGGGTGGAGATCTGGCTCTCGAGCTGACGCTTGGTCATGCTGTAGCGATCCCTTTCAGGAAGGAACAGGGTGAGGCCGAGGGCGCGACCTCGGGGAATGATGCTGACCTTGTGTACCGGGTCGTGATCCGGCACCAAGTGACCTATGATGCAATGGCCAGCCTCGTGATAGGCCGTCAGCCTTCTTTCGTGATCGGACATCACGACGCTACGGCGTTCGGTGCCCATCATGATCTTGTCCTTGGCCTTCTCGAACATGGCCATGGTGACGTCCGACAGACCTTGGCGCGCGGCGAAGAGGGCGGCCTCGTTAACCAGATTGGCCAGGTCAGCCCCCGAAAATCCGGGAGTACCTCGCGCTAGGATGCGGGCCTCCACGTCGGTGGCGATGGGTACCTTGCGCATGTGAACCTGGAGGATGGCCTCACGTCCCGCCAGGTCCGGCAGGCCAACCACCACCTGACGGTCGAAGCGACCTGGCCGCAATAAGGCCGGGTCCAGCACGTCGGGCCTGTTGGTGGCGGCGATGACGATGATGCCCTCGGTGCCGGCAAAGCCATCCATTTCCACCAGCATCTGGTTCAGGGTCTGCTCGCGCTCATCGTGGCCACCCCCCAGGCCGGCGCCGCGGCGACGGCCCACGGCGTCAATCTCATCGACGAAAACGATACAGGGGGCCTGTTTTTTGGCCTGCTCGAAGAGATCGCGTACCCGCGAGGCCCCGACACCCACGAACATCTCGACGAAATCCGAGCCGGAGACGCTGAAAAAGGGAACCTTGGCCTCCCCGGCAATGGAACGGGCAAGCAGGGTCTTTCCAGTGCCAGGGGGTCCAACCATTAGCACGCCCTTGGGGATCTTGCCCCCAAGCTTTTGGAATTTTCCGGGATCACGTAGGAAATCGACGAGTTCGGAGACCTCTTCCTTGGCCTCTTCGACCCCGGCCACATCGGCAAAGGTTACCTTAACCTCACCCTCGGCGTGCTGGCGGGCGCGGCTCTTACCAAAGTTGAAGAGCCCACCCCCGCCGCCGCCAGCGCCACCCATACCCCGGCGGACAAACCAGAACCAGACGCCGATCAGGACCAGGAAGGGCAGCCAGGAGGCCAGTATCTGGGCCAAGAGGCCAGGGCGGTCAGGGGGTATGGCCCGGACGGTCACCTTATTGCCAAGGAGATCGCGCATCAGTCCCGGATCGCCAGGACTGTAGGTTTCGAAAAAGCTACCATCCGTGCGCGTTCCCTGAATCTCCTGCTCCTGGATGGTGACCTCGGCCACCGCCCCATCCGCGACGTCCGTTAGGAAGTCACTGTAGGTGATGCGGCTGGGGTTGCGACCGTGGTTAAACTCGAAGCCATTGATCAGCATCATCAGCCACAGGCCGGCGGCAAACCAGAGAAAGATGGAGAGGGGCTTAGACTTCATTGGATTGATCGAATTCTTAAAGTCGGATGGGGGGCAGAAATGGGCTATGCCTTGTAAAGTCGGGGCCAACCCAGCCGAATAAAAGCGGAATTAAATAAACGTGACCAAGGGGCGGACAAAATACCTGGGTTCTGCTAACCCCGGCATATTAACCCAAACGCATCCACTGGGGCGGTTTCCCGATGAATCGACCTCCCAAGTCGTCAGAGGCGGATCGGAAGGGTACAATTTTCCGAACCCCCTCTTAGGAACAGTACCATGACCGCAATTCAACCCCAAACCGAGGTAATCCAC
>CAZFZB010000058.1:0-17365 GCA_964523415.1 uncultured Chromatiaceae bacterium
CTGCTCCAGGTCGATCAGGCGTCCGCGGGGTCCGCGAAGAGGCGGCGAATTTTTTTTGTAGTATGAGCAAGGCCGCCGCCTCGGCCAGGGCCTGGTCCTTACGCCCCACCTCCTGCTCCAACTGCCTGATGCGCTGCTGATCCAGCCGCCGTTGGGTGCGCTCGGCCTGGCCACGGACCGGGGCATTGGCCTGAAGACAGGCGCTCCGCCAAGCCTCGATCGGCTGCGGATACAGCCCCTGGCGCCGGCAATAGGCGCTGAGTTCCTCGGCGTTGAGATGGGCGGTCTCGACGACAATGGCGAACTTGGCGGCGCTGTCGCGCTCGTCGGGCGTCGCGACCAGGTCGCCACCCGCCTTGAGGGCCTGGGTGCGCCAGCTGTAGAGGGTGTCACGCGGGATCTGGGTCTCCCGCACCAGGTCGGGCACAGACCGATGGTGCGGGGGCAACATCTTGGCGATGAGGCTGGCTTTGAACTCGGCGGAATAGTGTCGCATGGCTTAACGTCTCAAGGATCGGGCCGAGGGGCCGCGCGGTGCTGGGGGCCGGGTCAACGTCCAGTCGTCCTCCGAGCTCCTTCCCGTGGACCCGGCCCCCAGCACTGCCTCCCTCAGTCTCAAATGATGCCCCCAATGTTCACAGAAAAGCTCCCTGAGGGAGGCGACATCTATGCTGACGCAGGGGGGTGCGTAAGCTAGTCGCCTGGCTCGAAGCCGTGCAAGCGGGTGTGGAAGCAGGCGCGAGCACGCAGCGCCCAATGTGTGGAGACGATGGAAGAGGCTATGGGCACCAACCGGGATATCCCCTTTTCGCAAACAACCCACCCGATGAGGCGAGTCAACCACAGCGGTATGTGCATAGTCAGATCAGGGTCAAACGATTCAGCCAATCGACCAGGTACCACCCTTGGCTCAAGTATCCGATCAACCTCATGACGCTTCCGTTGGATGGCCCCCGGCCGCATCGCATCTCCATTCCGGTATTCGATCCCGACTTGCTCACCGAGGCGGTGCAAGACGCGGGATTCGAGCACCGCCAACTCCACCCCGGTCCCTTTCGCGGCGAGTTGGTCCGGCTCATGGCCGGGGGGGCTGACGATAGACCGGGGCTGCTACTCCCAGACCCTGCTTGCGCGAGGTGGCTTCTCGGCCACTAGGGTCACCATCGGGGTACTGTTGTCGGATCGCGAGCCGGGGTTCATCAATGGGGTCCGGGCGAGGTGTCACGACTTGGTCGTCTTCCCTGAAGGTGCAGAGCTGGACTATGTGCTGCCCGCCGAGACCGAGTGGTGCACCCTGCAGCTGGAGCGCGACGCCTTCCTGACGATCGGCATCCTTGCGGAAGGCATTCGCCGGTTTTCAGTGATCGCGCCTAAGGTGGGACATCATGTCACTGTGTGGCGGCTCTTGCGCTCCGCTGTGGACGGCTTCTTGGGCGTTCGAGAGTGACAACTATTCCGCGATGCTGTCCTCGAAGCGCTCTACCAGGTACTGGATTCTCAGCAGGGTCAGTACCGGCATCCCAATTTCGGTGAGCGTTCCGATCTGGTGAAGCGCTTCGAACGACTCGCCGATGGGCAGGTTAGGAAGAGGCTCTCCGTCGCAGAGATGGCACTGGCCTTAGGGGTCGCGCGGCGCACCCTAGAGCATACGTTCCATGACTCCATTGGGCTGTCCCCAGCGCGCTACCTGACCGTACTGCGCTTGAGCGCCATACGCCGCGAGTTTCTCCATGCCTCTGACGACAGCCTGTTCGTCGCTGATCTTGTCGAGCGCTACGGCATCGTCCACTTGGGCCGTTTCGCCGTCAGCTATCGGGAGATGTTCGGCGAGATGCCATCCCAGACCCTGCGCCGGACGCGCCGCTAGTTGGTGCTCTGATTGGTCCGGGAGCCAACTACATGCCGAGTGTATTTGGTCGTCGGCTACTTTTACTGCTGTGGCCCGAGCTGCGGGGGGGATCACGGCCAGGCCTGCTGACTGTCCTCGCCCGGCGCCCGCAAAGCCGCCACTGCCACGCCCCAACTGGCTCGCCCGCCGTCGGCTGGGGCAAGTCTCATGCCGGCTGAGGCAGTTTGCGCAAAGTGGATAGTACCGTTGACGCCCTGCGGGCTTTGCTTGTAGCCTTGGCCGACGCGTCATGATACCTATCCTGGGGGTGCTATGAAATTTGTCTTACCTTTCACTCGCCTCGATCGCCTTTGCGCGGTCCTTGTGTTGGCGACCGCCATGAGCTTGCTCGGGGTCGGATCGGCTTCAGCGGAGCAGGCGAAGAAAAAGCAAGAAGCTCCAGAAAAGCCCAATATCCTCGTCATCTTCGGAGACGATGTCGGGATCACCAACCTCAGCGCCTACCAGAAGGGTGTGGTCGGCTATAAGACCCCGAACATCGACCGCATCGCCAACGAGGGCATGGTGTTCACCGACTACTACGCCCAGAACAGCTGTACCGCGGGGCGCGCGGCCTTCATTACGGGGCAATCGCCGTTCCGAACCGGCCTGACGAAGGTCGGGGTGCCGGGCGCCGACGTGGGCCTCCAGGCGCGCGACGTCACGATCGCCCAGGCCCTCAAGCCCCTGGGCTACGCCACCGGCCAGTTCGGCAAGAATCACCTGGGAGACCAGGACAAGTTCCTGCCCACGAATCACGGCTTCGACGAGTTCTTCGGCAACCTCTACCACCTGAACGCGGAAGAGGAGCCCGAGCGGCCGTACTGGCCGAGCAACAACCCCGCCTTCCTCAAGTTCTACAACCCGCGTGGGGTGATCCATTCCTTCGCCGACGGCAAGGTCGACGACACCGGGCCGCTCAATGTCAAGCGGATGGAGACGATCGACGACGAGACCACCGATGCCGCCATCGCGTTCATGAAGAAGCAGGTCGCCGCCAAGACGCCGTTCTTCGTCTGGATGAACTTCACGCGCATGCACATCTTCACCCATGTGCGCGAGTCCTACCGCGGCAAGGGTGGAATGGGCACCCGCGGCAACGAGTATGCCGACGGCATGTGGGAGATGGACCAGAACGTCGGCAAGCTGATGAAGACCCTGGACGACCTCGGGGTCGAGAAGAACACCATCGTGGTCTTCACCACTGACAACGGGCCGAATATCTTCACCTGGCCCGACGCCGCCAGCTCGCCGTTCCGCAGTGAGAAGAACTCCAACTGGGAGGGCGCCTTCCGGGTACCGGCAATGGTGAAGTGGCCGGACCACATCAAGCCAGGCTCGGTCAGCAATGGGATGTTCGCGGGTGAGGACTGGTTCCCGACGCTGATGGCAGCGGTCGGCGACACCACCATCAAGGACCGCCTGCTCAAGGGTACCAAGATCGGCGACAAGACCTTCAAGGTGCACCTGGACGGCTACAACCAGCTGCCGATGCTAACGGGCCAGACCGAGCAGTCCGCGCGCGACGCGTTCTACTATTTCGACGACGACGGCGCGCTCGTGGCGATGCGCTACGACCAGCTCCTCCCGGACGCGACCGAGCCCATGGCCTGGAAGATCGTCTTCTGCGAGCAGCGGGCACCCGGAGGATTCGACATTTGGAGGAATCCCTTCACCTGCCTGCGTACGCCCAAGATCTACAACCTGCGCATGGACCCCTACGAGCGCGGCGACATCGGCCCAACCAACAATTGGAACGAGTGGAACACGCAGAACGTCTACCTGATCTTCGAGGGCGTTCAGCGGGCTGAGGCCTTCCTGAATACGTTCGTCGACTATCCGCCCAGCCAGATACCGGCGTCCTTCTCGATTGACCAGGCGGTCGAGAAGCTGAAGATGGAGCTGCAGAAGCAACAGCAGCAAAAGGCGGAGCAGCAACTGGCGAAGTAAGCGCAACGACCCGGCGTACAAGGACCCAGCGGCCGCTCCGGGAGGAGTCGGTCGGTGGGCCACGCCACGCACCGTCGGTCTCGACACCTGGAAACGATGCAAATCCTGGGCTTGGCCACCGAAGTCACTCGAGGCGCAGTTCCGCGCCAGCGAGTCGGCGGGGTGCACCTGGCGGCAGCATTGCTGCTGGTGGTCTCCGGCGCGGCCGGGCTCATCTATCAATTGCTTTGGGCGAAGCAGCTCTCGCTGGTGGTCGGCGCCGACGTCTTCGCCGTGACGACCGCCGTCAGCGCCTTCTTCGCGGGCCTCGCCATTGGCGGCTGGCTGCTCGGCCGGTGGGCCGACCGCTGGGAGCGGCCGGGGCTGCTGTATGGTGGCCTGGAAACCGGTATCGCCGTGCTCGGCGTCGGCTCGACCTTGGTGCTGGCGACGGCGAGCGGATGGTGGGCGCGGCTCGAAGCGGCGGCCGGATGGCTCGCCTGGCTCGTCCCATTTGCACTGGTGGGCTTGCCGGCGCTCCTGATGGGCGGGACCGTGCCGGTGCTGACCCGGATGATCGTGCCAACGGGTGCGTGGGTCGCCGCCGCCGGTGGACGCCTGTATGCCGCAAACACCGCCGGCGCCATCCTGGGTACGCTGGCGACCCCCTTTCTGCTCATCCCCTGGCTCGGGGTGATGGGCTCCTCTCTCGCTGCGGCGCTCCTCAATCTGCTGGCAGCGGTTGTTGCGCTCGGCCTCCTGCGCGGCCGTCAATCGCGCACTCAAACCCCTCCCGCAACCCGGCAGCCAGTGTGGCTGGCCCTCGCCCTCTATGCGCTCGCCGGGGGCGTCGCGCTCGGCTACGAGGTCGTCTGGACCCATGCGATCGTGCAGTGGACCGGCACCCGCCCCTTTGGCTTTGCGATCGTGCTCGCAACCTATCTCACGGCCCTGACCCTCGGCAGCGCCCTGGGTGCGCGGGCGGTGACTCGGCTCGTTCACCCCTGGGGATGGTTCGGTGGGCTGATCGCTGCCGCGGGTCTCGTGGCGCTGTTGGAGATGGCGGTTCTCGGCGCCTGGCTGACACCGCTCCAGGTCCAGGCCGCGACCTGGGCCTTCGGGCTCACCGGCAGCGAGGCGATGGCGATGTCGGCGCGCTTCGCCACCGCTGCGCTCTGTGTCGTCTTCCTGCCGACCCTGATCCTGGGCGCCGCGTTTCCGATTGCGCTGCGCCTTGCGTCGGGTCCCGGCCACCCCGGGCGCGACACCGGCCGCGTACTGGGTCTGAACACGGCCGGCGGCATCGCGGGCAGCCTGCTGACTGGCTTCGTGCTCGTGCCCACACTCGGGGTCGAGCGCGCGCTCGCCGTCCTCGCCCTGGTCGCCGCCGCGATCGGTGCCGTCGCGGTGCTGCAACACCGTCAGGTGCAGCCCATCCTGCGCTTCGGCACCCTTGCTTTCGCCGTCGTGGCAGTGGTCCTGGCCTTCGCCCTGCCGCCGGACCTGCTCGCGCGCCAGCTGGCGCGGGTACACCGCGGGGAGTTGGTGTTCCACGAGGCCAGCGCCGGGGGCAGCGTCGTGGTGATCAGCCAAAGGGAGGGTCCGAACGGATTTCGCCGGCTCTACATCCAGGGAGTCTCGAACTCGGGGAACTCGCTGCCGTCCACCCGCTATATGCGCCTGCAGGCCCTCCTGCCGCTGATCGTCCATCGCGGCGAGCCGCGCTCCGCCCTCGTGATCGGCCTCGGGACCGGGATCACGGCCGGTGCCCTGCTGCGCTACCCGAGTTTGGAGACCCGCGTCGCCGCCGAGCTGCTGCCGGCGGTCGTCCATGGCGCCTCACACTTCAGCGGCAACTTCGATGCGGTGTCCGATCCGGCGCTCGAGATTCGCCTCGCGGATGGCCGGCGTGAGCTGGCGGGCAGCGACCAGCGCTATGACCTGATCACCCTGGAGCCGCCGCCGCCCTCGGCCGCCGGGGTGGTCAATCTCTATTCACGGGACTTCTATCGGCTCGCCACCCAGCGGCTGCAGCAAGACGGCCTGTTCGCCCAGTGGCTGCCGCTGGCGACCCAGACCGACTCGGACACCCGCTCCCTGGTGCGGAGCTTCCTCGACGTCTTCCCGTACGCGACCCTCTGGACGACCGAGCTGCACGAGATGCTGCTGATCGGCTCGCTGACGCCGATCGAGCTCGACGCGGAGCGCATTCAGCAGAGATTCGGACAACCCGACGTCGCCGCGGCCCTCGCCGAGGTGGGCGTCATGTCCGCCGCCGACCTGGTCGCGACCTGGGTGAGCGACCGGGCAGGTCTCGAGCACTATGCCGGGGACGCGCCGGCTGTGACCGACGACCGACCGCGCATCGAGTATGGCCCCTGGGTACTGCCCGGGGACTTTCCGCTCACCCTCACGCAGGTCTTCGGCATGCGTGGCGAGCCGCCGCTGACGAATGCGGATGCCGCCTTTCAAGACCGGGTGGCGACGGCGCGCGATGCCCTACTGAGCTTCTACCAGGCCGGCCTCTCCGCCTATCAGGGCGACCGGGAGGGATGGGGGCGGATCATGCGGTATGTATTCGAGGTCGAGCCGGACAATCCCTATTATCGATGGGCAGTCGGCTCTGGGAATTAGCTTGTTCAATATTGGAGAAACCGCCCATGAGTTCACGTGACGGCGTCCTGGCCTTGAAGCAGAAGATGGCGGAGTCGATCATCGGCCAGGAGGGGCTGATCGAGGGCCTGCTGCTCGGCCTGCTGGCAGATGGGAACCTGCTGGTCGAGGGCCTGCCGGGACTGGCGAAGACCCGCGCGATCAAGGCCCTCGCGAAGCACCTCGACGCCGACTTTTCCCGCGTCCAGTTCACCCCCGACCTCCTGCCCTCGGACATCACCGGCTCCCAGGTCTATTACTCGGAGGGCGGCAAGGGTGAATTCCGATTCCAGGAGGGTCCGGTCTTCACCAACTTGCTCCTCGCGGACGAGGTGAACCGTGCCCCCGCGAAGGTGCAGGCCGCACTGCTCGAGGCGATGGAAGAGCGCCAGGTAACCGTGGGCGGCGAGACCCACAAGCTGCCGCCACTCTTCCTGGTCATGGCCACTCAGAACCCGATCGAGCAGGAGGGTACCTATCCGCTGCCTGAGGCCCAGATGGACCGGTTCCTGATGCACGTGAGCGTGGGCTACCCGGACGCGGCCTCCGAGGCTGAGATCGTGAAGCTGAACCGCGCCGAGGAGGGGAGCAGGAACGCCCCGAAGGCCGGCGGGCCGACCGAGAAGAAGATCGAGCAGCAGGTCATCTTCACCGCCCGCGAGGAGATCAACGGGGTCAAGGTCTCCGACGCCGTCGCCAACTACATCGTCGCGCTCGTGCTCGCGACCCGCACCCCGGAGCAGTACGACCAGGACCTGGCCAACTGGATCCAGGTCGGCGTAAGCCCCCGCGCATCCATCGGGCTAGACCGGGTCTCACGTGCGAAGGCCTGGCTCGCGGGTCGCGACTACGTGACCCCGGACGATGTCCAGTCCGTGGTACACGACGTCTTCCGGCATCGGCTGATCCTCTCCTATGAGGCCCATGCGGGCGGCAAGAGCGCGGACGAGGTGATCGACCGAATTGTCCAGAAGGTCGCCGTCGCCTGACGGGCATCATCATGGGATTCTCCCTCTCAGCGTTGGGGCGAACCGGGGTCCGGGCCATTCGGGCGGAGCCGACGCGCCCAGCGGCCCAGGACGTCTATGTCAGCATCGACGATCTCGCCGCGCTGGAGATGGCCGCGCGCGACTTCAGCTTCCTGCCGCGACAGCCGAACCACAGCATCCTGGCCGGACGTCACGCCTCGCGGGTGCGCGGACGCGGGCTCGACTTCGAGGAGCTGCGTCCCTACCTGCCCGGCGACGACATTCGCGCGATGGACTGGCGCGCCACCGCGCGGATGGGCAAGCCCTACGTGCGGGTGTTGACCGAGGAGCGGGACCGGCCGGCGCTCCTGGTCGTGGACCAGCGCATCAACATGTTCTTCGGCACCCGCCGCGCGATGAAGTCCGTGACGGCCGCGGAGGCGGCCGCGCTCGCCGCCTGGCGGATCCTCGCGGTCGGGGATCGGGTCGGTGGCTGGGTGTTTGATGATGCGGGGATCGAGGAGGTGCGCCCGGCACGCAGCCGCGCCGCCGTCACCCGCCTGCTGGAGGTCGTCGTCGCGCAGAACAACAAACTGCGCGCCGACTCCACGGCCAAGCGTAACCCCGCCCAGATCAATACCGCCCTGGAGGCGGTCGCCCGCGTGGCCGAGCACGATCACCTGGTGATCGTAATCAGCGACTTCGACGGTAACGACGAGCGCACACGCGACCTGCTGATGGCCCTGTCGCTGCACAACGACGTCATCGCGATGCTGATCAACGATCCCTTCCTGTTCGATCTGCCGACCGCCGGGGAGCTGGTCGTGAGCGACGGCGAACTCCAGGTCGAGCTGCCCTTCGGCACCGGCCATGTGCGCAAGCGCCTGGCGCAGGCCGTGGACGTGCGGCTCAAGGAGGTGCTCGACTGGCGTAGCGACATCGGCGTGCCGGTGTTGCCGCTCTCGACGGCGGAGCCGGTGGCAAATCAGCTACGCAAGCTGCTCGGCCAGCTCGTTGGCCAACACGTCGAGCAGAGGCGCGCGCGATGAGCGGGGATCCCGGACCGGTCCATGTCACGAGTCCAGACGCGCTCTCGGGCCTGGCGGACATCGCGGTGCCGGAGCCGGTGTCCTGGTTTCCGCATACCTGGGGTTGGTGGGTGATCGCCGGCATCCTCCTCGCGGGCGCGTCGGTGCTCGCGATCCGATGGATCCGGCGCTTCCTGACGAATCGCTATCGGCGCGAAGCGCTCGAGCAATGGGCCGCGCTACAGGCGTCGCTGGACCGCGAGGACGAGCGCGCCGCGGCGCTGGCCGAGCTGGCGGTGCTCCTCAAGCGAACCGCGCTCAGCGCCTGGCCCAGGGACGAGGTCGCCGCGCTCTCGGGCCCGGCCTGGATCGCGTTCCTGCGCCGTCATGGCCCCCGGGCGGGTAGCGACGCGCCGATGGAGCGCCTACTCCACGATACCGAATACCGCCCCGGGTCGCTCGCAACCTTCTCCCGGCAGGACGCCCACGCCTGCGCACGAGCCGTCCGCGACTGGATCGAGTTTCACCGTGTACCATCTTGACCTCCCCTGGGCCCTGCTGGCCCTCCCGCTGCCGCTCCTCGTCTGGTGGCTGCTGCCCCCCTATCGTGAGCAGAGCGCCTCGGTGCGCCTCGCCTTCTTCGGCGATGTGGCGCGGGCCACCGGCCTCGCGCCCGAGCCCGGCGCAGTGATCCTACGGACCAACTGGCTGCAGAAGGTCCTGGCACCGCTCGGCTGGGGGTTGATCGTCCTCGCCCTGGCCCGACCGCAGTTCGTCGAGCCCCCGATCCAGAAGGTGCAGCCCGCCCGCGACCTCCTGCTGGCGCTGGATCTCTCCCAATCCATGGACACCCGCGACTTCCGCGACCCCCAGGGTCAGCTGGAGACCCGGGTCGCCGCGGTGCGCGGGGTCGTCGAGGGCTTCGTCGAACATCGCCCCGGCGATCGCATTGGGCTCGTGGTGTTCGGCGACGCCCCCTATCCGCTGGTGCCCTTCACCCTCGATCACGCGACGGTGCGCGCGATGCTCGAGCAGACCCTGCCCGGGATGGCCGGGCCGCGCACCGCGCTCGGAGACAGCATTGGCCTCGGGATCAAGATGTTCGAGGCGAGCAAGGCCCAGGACAAGCTGATGATCCTGCTCAGCGACGGCAGCGATACCGCCAGCCGCATGCCCCCGGACCGCGCCGCCGACATCGCCAAGGAACGCGGCATCCGCGTCGACACCATCGGCATCGGCGATCCGAAGGCCACCGGCGAGTCCAAGGTCGATACCGCTACCCTGCAGAAGGTCGCCGAGACCACCGGCGGGCGCTACTTCTTCGGCCAGGACCAGGCGGCGCTCACCCAGATCTACACCACGATCGACCAGCTCACCCCGCAGAACCAGAAGACGCTCAGCTGGCGGCCAAAGCGCGAGCTTTATTACTACCCGCTCGGTGGCGCCGTACTGCTCGTGCTCGGCTATCACCTGGTCATGCTCATTGTGGTGTCCCTGCGCCGATCGGAGCGCCGACTGAAGGGTGGCGACCAGGTCCACGAGGTGACCACCTGATGGAGACCTTCCACTTTCTGCGGCCGGTCTGGCTCCTGGTGCTGCCCGCGGCCCTGCTCCTGGCCTGGATCGTCGCCCGGCGCGAGGACGTGCGCAGCCGCTGGCGGGGGATCATCGCGCCGCACCTGCTCGACCACCTGGTCGTGGACCCGCGTACGCGCTGGCACATCCGCCCGGTCTACGGCACCGTCGTGGCAATCATCATCGGCGCGATCGCCGCGGCCGGACCGACCTGGCGGCACGAGCGCCCCCCATTCGCCGAGGACAAGGCACCGCTGGCGATCGCCATCGACATCTCCCAGACGATGGATGCGATCGACGTCAACCCGAGCCGGCTCGAGCGCGCCAAGCTCAAGGTGCACGACCTCCTGGCCCTGCGCCCCGGGGCGCGCACCGCGCTCTACGTCTACTCGGGCACCCCGCACCTTGTGCTGCCCCTGACCGACGATGCCAAGCTGCTGGGCACCTACCTCGACGCCCTGGCCACCAACCTCCTGCCGCCCATCACCAACGAGGCCACGAAGGACACCGCCAAGGCCTTGGACCTCGTCGAACAGGGCCTGGCCCACGAGGAGACCCCGGGGACCATCCTCTTCATCACCGACGGCGTCGAACCGGCGGCCTTCAACGCCTTCGCGCACCCAAAGGGAAAAGACCAGTTGATGGTGCTCGGCGTCGGTACCGAGCAGGGGGGACCGGTGCGCACCGGTCCCGACAGCTTCCTGGAGGACGCCAGCGGCGCACGGGTGTTCACCCACCTCGACGTCGACGCCCTGCGCCGGCTCGGGCGCACCGGCGTGGAGGTCGCGACCGTCACCGCCGATGATGCCGATGTCCAATGGGTCCAGCGCAACGTCCAGACCCATCTGATCCAGGGTCAGGCCGAGGCTGCCACCCGCTGGGAGGACGAGGGCTGGTGGCTGGTCCCATTGGTCGCCCTGATGGCGGCGCTGTGGTTCCGGCGCGGCTGGACGGTTCGCTGGGTCAGCGTGCTCGTGCTCGCGGTCATGCTCGGGACTAACCCGGATGAGACGCTCGCCGCCGATCTGCTCTCCCCGTGGCTCAGCCCCGACCAGCAGGGTCGGCTCTACTTCGAGCGCGGCGACTATGCAGAGGCCGCGCAGGTCTTCGCCGATCCGATGTGGAAGGGGGTCGCCCTCTACCGGGAAGGGAAGTACGCCCCGGCCATCGAAGCATTCGCCCGTGCCGACTCCTCGGAGAGCTGGTTCGACCAGGGCAATGCCCTGGCGCATCTCGGCAAGTATCCCCAGGCCGTGAAGAGCTACCAGCAGGCCCTGAAGGCTCACCCCGACTGGGAGGAGGCGAAGCGCAACCTGGCACTGGTCAAGAAGCTGATCCCGCCGAAGCAGGATGAGGACTACGGCGAGGCACCCGACCTCCCCGCGGACCAGATCAAGTTCGACGACCTGGGCAAAAAGGGCAAGCGCGGTGAGGTGAAGCTCAACCCCGCCCAGACCGCGGAGATGTGGATGCGCAACATCCAGACCAGCCCTGCACAGATGCTCCAGCGCCGATTCGCCCTAGAGAACCAGCAGCGGGAGGCCAAATGAGGACCGCACTGCTTCTCCTGCTGCTCACCCTGCCAGCGGCTGTGCTGGCCGCAGACGAGCCCCAGGTCCGCGTCGAGCTCGAGCAGAAAGGCCCAATCTATGTCGGCCAGTCACTGCGGCTCAACGTCACGGTGCTAGTGCCGAACTACTTCCTCTCCGCGCCCCAATTCCCGCTCTTCGACCTGCCGGGGGCGGTGGTCACGATGCCCGGCGAGGGTTCGGCGAACCTCAACGAAAAGATCGACGGCGTCACCTACGCGGGCATCAAACGCACCTACCTGATCGTCCCGCAGCAAGCAGGCACCCTCGCCCTGCCTCCAGTGGAGATCTCCTTCCAGTACGCCGCAGTCCCCGGCCAATCGTCCCCCGGCTCGGTCAAGCTGCCGCCCGAGAAGATCGACGTCCTGCTGCCGCCCGGTGCGACAGCCGCGCAAGGCAACGTCGCGGTGGCACCGATGACCATCAAGCAGCAGGTCGAGGGCCTCACCAAGCCGATGCATGTCGGCGACGCGATCACGCGCACCATCGAGATCGACGCCGACCACACCCAGTCGATGATGATCCCCCCACCGAGCTTCACGGCACCGTCGGGTGTTCGCATCGACAAGAAGGACCCCCAGCTCACCGACCTGACCGGCAATCAAGGGCAGTTCGAGGGCGGCCGGCGCATCGATGTTGTGACCTATCGCTTCGAGCAGCCGGGCAACTACACGCTGCCGAAGGTCTCGGTGAGCTGGTTCGACCCGGGCACCCAGAGGACACAGCAGGCGGAGGCGCCCGAGATCCAGGTGACGGTCGTCGCCTCAGCTGCGCCGAAGGACGCGATCGCCCCGCAGCTACCGGCACAAGCCGCGCTGCCGCCCGAGGCGCCCACCGACTGGCAACGCTGGATCCTGCCCGCCGCGGCGCTCCTGGGCATCCTCGTGATCGCCTGGCTGGTGCGACGCTGGCCGGCAAGAATTCGCGGCTTCGTCGCGGCCAAGCGCGAGGCGCGCCACGAATCCGAGGGCGCCTACTTCGAGCGCCTGCTGGAGGCCTGCCGAGCGAACGACCCGGCCCGCAGCTATGCCGCGCTGGCCGCCTGGGCGCAGCGCACGGGCGCGGCGTCGATCGGGGACTACGTGCGGGTTGCTACCGACGACGCGTTGGCAAAGCAGGTCACGCAGCTGGAGCAACATCTCTACGCGTGCGCTACGAGCGCCGGACAGTGGAGTGGCACTGTCCTGGCGAGCGCCCTCGAAACGGTGCGCCGCTCCTCCCGCCAGCACCAACGCAAGCCTCGACGGTGGCTTTCCGCGCTGAACCCTATCGGCGGCACGGCCAGCCAGTGATGCTGGCTCCCTTCCCGGAGGCGATATTCACGTCGGCGTTTTACTGAAGTGACGCGGTTATGGGAGTGCTGGTCGCGGTTGCGTAGCGATCGTGCGAAGGTTGCCCGGCCCAACGCTCGCTGATCGATCATTCGATAAGCAAAGGGGAGTGCACGACCGCGCGACGATGGGCCAGGGTTTGTGAGGGGAGCTCGCCGAACAGGCGGCGGTAGTCCGCGGCGAAGCGCCCCAACTCCAGGAAGCCCTGCCGATAAGCGACGTCGGCGATTTGGGGTGTCGCACCCTCGGCATTCATCAGCTCGCGCCGGGCGGCGTGGAGTCGTAACCGGCGCAGGAAGGCGTGCGGGCTCAGGTCCAGTTCATCGTGGAAGGCGTAGCGGAGGGTCCGCTCGCTGACCCGCGCCACCTGGCACAGGTCCGCGACCGAGACCCGGGAGACG
Organism: uncultured Chromatiaceae bacterium; assembly: GCA_964523415.1. Classification (GTDB taxonomy): domain Bacteria; phylum Pseudomonadota; class Gammaproteobacteria; order Chromatiales; family Chromatiaceae; genus M0108. Next base: position 13,362 of record CAZFZB010000058.1, read on the forward strand.
TCGGCGGCGCGCAGGAATTCCAAAGCCTGATACAGGCCCCGCTGTCTACAAGTAGTGGTGGGGCGGTCGCCGGACGAGGCGCAGAACCCGCTCAACCAACTCAACAGGCCTTCCTCCAGGGACACGATCATGGCAGCGTGCCCGAAGGCCTGGGGATTGCAAAGGGCGTGTTCCAGGGTTCTGCTCAGCCAGTCACGGAACCCGGCCAGCTTGGATGGTGCCAGGGTCAGTCCATGCCCATCAGCGGCCCGGGTCAGGCTGGCCAGGCATTCGGCCGGCAGACGCCCCTGGAGCAGATTCATTCGCATCAGCAGGATCAGATGGCTGTACTCGGCGTCCAGGTTCGCGGCGAGCCCGCCCGGTGCGACGATGGTCAACCGGGAAGGTTCTGGCCGGACACCAAAATAGGTAGTGCCTGGACCCAGATGGAGGGGTATCGCAAAGGTCAGGTAACCGGCTGGGGTCAGGCCCTGCAGACGGACGGCAGGGGTCAGGGTTTCGCGGTAGAGGACAACCGCCGGGGTCACTAAATAGTCCTTGCAATTGCGGAAGCTGCCCCTGTCGTGCTGGCGGGCGATCAATTCCCAGGGGTGGGAGGTCTCCTCCCACAGGCACACGTCCTCGACCACGAGGTGCCCGATCGAGGTCCGCAGTCCGGTATCCGCAGAATGCCCCTGCTTGCCAGATTCCGCCGTCCCCTGCATGCGTACCTCCCAGAAAAACCTGCCAAAGGCAGCTAACCCAGGCTTGGCCCCTAGCCCCGCAAACCGCAAACCACCTCCGGACTTCATTGCAAGCTCATGGCACTTGCGGAACTGCATAGGTGCCCCGGGGCCCACTTACCAAGAATTGGACCCCCGTCATGCTATTCAAGGACCCACGACGGGATTTGTCCTGCTCCGGCCGGCCCGGGACTCGACTTCAAGCCGGGCCTTGGCATTGGCCAGGTCATCAAGCGGGCAAGACCCCTGGTGTGGATCCCTGCCCGGCGAGGCAACGCCCGGCATCATCGGACACAGACTCCCCGCTATCACGTCATCCCATCGGGGGTTTTCATGCCGCAACAGTGGTGGCTTCCACTGTGAAAACCGTCGCACCCCGCCGAATCAGCGGTTGAATTCCTTTGAATCGGCACTTGCCGACATCAGCGACCGACCCCCTATGGTTGGCATTAGCTTCCTTCTAGATAATGGGCTACCCACCCCGCCGATTATCCTCAAACATCTCCACCGGCATCGCATACCTGAGCCGCCAGACCATCTTGATCGGCCGCTCGCTCTCGTAACTGACCATGTCCACCGGCCCCAGATAGGTGAACGGCACAGTTACATTGTTTCGTTCAGTTATGTCGCGAGCAAAAAACAGGACTGTATAGCCCCGTTCCTGGTGGTGAATCAAGTTTTGCCCGGGTTTATGATGCTGCGCAGTTTTGGCCTGGGACTCCCAGTGCAGCAACTCCCGGCTGATGGGGTAATCCGCATACATGGTGCTGGGGGAGAACTCCTTTTCCGTCTTCTGAAAGGTCACCAGCAGGGCATAGGTCTTCTGCTCGGCAAAGTACATCACACCCACCCCTGTCTGGCCGCTGCTCTCCAGCGTCGCCCGGCCAAAGGCCGCCTGAACCTCGCGGATGCCATACTGGGCGTGCAGCTCCAGTGGCACTCGATAGGGCAGCTCCGGGGGACCCCCGGCAACTTCGGTGGTATCCAGCGACCAGGCCAGGATCTCGTCCAGATCGGCGCAGATCGATGGATTGGCGGCCAGCCGTTGAAAGGCCTCTACCAGTGAGGCAATCCCCATCTTCTCTGCCTTATCCCCCCAGATGCGGTAATAGAGCAGCATGGCCGATGACCCGGCCAGGGCCAGCGCCTCTGCCACCTGCCCGGCCGCAAGGGTGGCCAGAACCTGCCGCAGCAACTCTGCCTCCTGTGGCCCGTTGATGAAGGCCACCCGGAGAAGCGCTTTCTTCAGCCGCGCCAGATCGGGATCAACAGGAATCGGCGCCAGTTGGGCCTTGGCTTTCCACTCGCTCCAAGACTCCTTGGCCAGCAGAACCTCCGGCTCGTAATCGTGATAGCGGATGAAGTTGCCAAAGGTCAGCTCCTGCCCGGTCTCGCTGGTAAAGGTCTGGAGCCGGTCCGGCACCTGCACCGCCAGGCGGCCGAAGTTCTCGCGGATGTTGTCCAGCACATACTGACGGGAGAGGCGGTCAAGCTGGATGGCGCAGCCGGCCGGCAGATGGGGGAAATCCTGCTCCACTTCCTTGTCGATGGCAAAGCGGTGCCGGGGGAGGAGCGCTTTCAGCTTGGTGTCGATGCGGTAGCGGCGGTGGGCCTGACCGACAAAGTCGAGGACGGTGAGGCAGTCCTTCTCCGGGGCGTGGCGCAGACCGCGGCCGAGCTGCTGGAGAAAGACCGTCAGGCTCTCGGTGGGGCGCAGGAAGAGGACGGTGTTGATCTCCGGCACGTCCACCCCTTCACTCAGCTTGTCCACGGTGATGAGGAAGGTGAGCTGACCGTTTTTCAGCCGGGCCAGCAGGTCGGCGCACTGGTCGGAGTCGATGCCGGAGACAAAGGAGGCGGACGGGATGCCGTGCTGGCTGAACTGCTCGGCCATGTATTCGGCATGGCGGATACCAACACAGAAACCGATCCCCTTGAGGTTCGCAACTTCAGGCTCGTAGCGGTGCAGGGCCGTGATGATCGCCTCCACCCGCTGGCGGGCGCGAGCCGGATCGAGGACGTAGACGTTCTCCAGGGCCGCGGCGTCGTACTTGCCGTTTCGCCAGAACTGATCGCCGTTGATGGCGATGGGGTCGGCAATGCCGAAGTAGTGGAACGGGCAGAGGAGCTTCTCCTCCAGCGCTTCGGGGAGGCGGATCTCCGCGGCAAAGCGGTTGCCGAAATCGGCGGCCACGTTGTCGCCGTCCATCCGCTCCGGGGTGGCGGTGAGGCCCAGCAGTATCTGCGGGCTGAAGTGGTCGAAGATGGGGCGATAGCTGCCGGCCGTGCCGTGGTGGGCTTCGTCGATAACGATGTAGTCGTAGAAGTCGGGACCGACCTGCTCCCAGAGGCGGCGGGAGGCGAGCATGCCGACGGAGCAGAAGAGGTGTTCCAGACGGGTGGCCTCATAGGGGCCGACCTGCAATTCGCCAAAATTCTGGTCCCGCAGGATATTGCGGAAGGTGCCGAGGGCCTGCTGGAGAATCTCCTGCCGGTGAGCCACGAAGAGGAGCCGCGCCTGCCGCTGGCGCTGCTCAAAGAAACGCTGGAAGTCAAAGGCCGCCACCACGGTCTTGCCGGTGCCGGTGGCGGCGATGACCAGATTGCGCCAGCGGTCGTGGGCAGTGCGCTCCCGCACCAGTGCTTCGAGAATCCGTTCCTGAAACGGGTGAGGCCGCAGGTCAAAGAAGAGCGCCGGGCCACTGGCGCCCTTGTCCTTGGCGCGGGCCAGGGCGCGGCGGAACATCTCCGGCCTGGTCGGGTCGAAGGGGACGAACTCCCGGCTGTTCCAGTAGGTCTCGAACTCGACGCTGAACTTCTCCAGTACGTTGGGCATGTCCTGGGCGGTGACTTTCAGGTTCCACTCCAGCCCGCTGGTGATGGCGGCGTGGGACATGTTGGCCGAGCCGATGTAGGCGGTGGAGAAACCGCTCTGCCGCCGGAAGTGATAGGCCTTGGCGTGGAGCCGGGTCCGCTCGGTGTCGTAGGAGACCCGCACCTGCACGTTGGGAAGCTGGGCCAGCCACTCCACCGCCGGGGCATCGGACGCTCCCATGTAGGAGGTGGTGATCAGCCGCACCGCCACCTGCCGGTCGCGCAAGTCCTCGAAGGCCGACATCAGCAGCCGCAGGCCCGACCACTTGATGAAGGAGACGAGAATATCCACCCCATCGGCGGAGCGCATCTCGGCCAGCAGTTCATGGGCCAGTTGCGGTTCCTGGGGGGAGCCGGTAAAGAGACTGCTTTCCGTCAGCGAGGTGTGGGGTCGGGGGAGACCGCTCT
>CAZFZB010000059.1:0-1526 GCA_964523415.1 uncultured Chromatiaceae bacterium
CGATTTCGACATCATCCCCTATTACCACCCCACCGAGCTGAGGCATGCGGAACCAACGCCTTCCATCCCGCGCAAAGCCAAAGCCGTCCCGGCCGATGACACAACCCGGTTGCAGCAGTGCGCGGCGGCCAATCCGAACCCCAGGGCACAGGGTGACCCGTGCCACCAAACGCGCCTCCTGGCCGATCGAGCAATGGGCGCCGATGACGGATCCTGGTCCAATGAAGGCGCGGGGGCCTATTTCGACCCCTTCCTCAACCACGCAGCCAGGACCAATCCAGGCACTGGGGTCCACTTGGACCCCGGGCGCAACTACGGCACTGGGGTGACGCCCTACGGACATGGTGGGAGGGGGATGTAGGAGCCATCCCGCCCGAGCATAGGCCAGGTAGGGATTGTCACCGATCAGAACGGGAACGGGGCTGAGGGACTTGTCTTCGGGCCCCAGTATTACGGCACCGGCCCGGGTCAGGCCAAGATCCGTCCGATATTTTTTGTCCGCATAGAAACAGAGATCCCCGGGACCCGCATCAGCCAGGGTCGCAATCCGACTAACCCTGACATCGGGATCTCCCACAAGGGTGAGATCCAATTGCCGGGCGAGTTCTCCGAGGGAATATTCCAAGATAGTGATCGCCGATAAGGAAAGAAAATCTGTCCCCGCCTATTTAGCCTGGTGCTTGGCCCGCATCCGCTCCACCACCTCGTCAGAGATGTCGATACGTTCACTGAAATAGAAGACATCCTTGCCGCTCACGATGAGGTCGATACCCCGCTTCTTGGCGAGTTCCGTCACCACTTCCTCCACCTGCTTGCCGAGTTTGGTGCGCATCTCGTTCTGACGGAGGGTGAGGTCCTCCCGCGCCTCTCCTTGGGCGTACTTGAGCTTGCGATCCCTGTTGCGGATATCGTTGGTAAGACGCTGTACCTCCTCGGTGCTCATGAGGGCGGCATCCCGGTCCAGGCGTGCCTGCAAGGCCGTGAGTTCCTCCTGCTGCTCCCGCAGCTTCTTCTCCCGATCGGAGACCGCCTGCTGTAACTCATTGCGGGCCTGCTCGTACTGGGGTGATCTCTCCACGATACGGTCTGGATCGATCACGGCAATCACATAGTCCACGGCAAAAACGGGGGTCCCCGTAACCGCCATCAGAACGGCGGTACCTAACAGATGACGGAACCTCGACATACTACTAGTCACCCTAGAAGGAAGAGCCCAGGCCAAATTGGAAGATTTGGGTGTCGTCGCCTTCCTTCTCGTTAATGGGATAGGCAACGCTAGCGAAAATGGCCCCTACGGGCGACAGCCACACCAGGGACACGCCCGTCGAGTAACGCAGTTCACCCAGGTCGAACCCATCGGGGGCGACCAGGCCATTCATGGAACTGGTTGTCCAGACGTTACCAAAGTCGAAGAAGGCGCTGATCCGGACGGTATCCGCAAAATCACCGGAAATCGGGGGCGGCACGAAGAGTTCCATACCTCCTACGACCTTGATATTACCGCCGATAGGTGCCCCTTGCCCACC
>CAZFZB010000059.1:1626-5812 GCA_964523415.1 uncultured Chromatiaceae bacterium
ACCTTTGGTCGGGAAGACGGTGGTATCACGCGAATCCTTGGTATAGGTGGCATTCAGGAGGTAATCGTTGTAATTGTCGCCATTGAGGAGGGCAAATTCCTCAGCCACCGTCGAATAGCCTGGCTTCAGCTTGATATATTGATATTGAATTCCGAGTCCGGCACGACTGACATCCGAAATGGGCAGACCCCAGTTGATACCAGCAACGCCCATATCCGTTGAATAGGGCGCCAGATCCAAGTCGGCATAATTGGTCTCCCGGTAAGACAGGATGAAACCTCGACTGATACCGTTGATGGTGTAATAGGGGTTGGTGTAACCCAATTCATAAAGGGTGTTGGCATCACTGGTATTGAAGGCAAAGGAAACCCGCTTGCCGGTGCCCATGAAGTTGTTTTGGGTCACACTGGTATTGAAGAGAATGCCCTGGGTCTGGGAGTAGCCGATGCCGGCCATAAGGTTGCCAGATGGCTTCTCCTTAACGGTGACATCCACATCCACCTGATCCGGGGAACCCGGGACGGCCGGGGTCTCGATATTAACCTCGTCGAAGAAACCGAGACGTTGCAGACGTTCACGAGACTCCTTGACCAGTGCCGAGGAGAACCAGGCAGCCTCGAGTTGCCGCATTTCGCGACGCAGAACCTCGTCTCGGGTGCGAGTATTTCCCTTCATGTTGATCCGGCGGACATAGACCCGCTTACCCGGATCAACGAAAAAGATGACCTTGACCTCCTTCTTTTCGTCATTGATCTCAGGAATGGTATTGACATTGGCGAAGGCATAGCCTTCATCCGCAAGGCGGCGAGATACCCGCTCCGCACTCTGGGTCGTCGCCTTGCGCGAAAAGGGCTCGCCACGTCGCATGTGGATCAAGGGGAAGATTTGTTCGGCCGGCAAAGTCGGTTGGCCGGCGAGTTGGATATCGTTGACCAGGTAGATGTCACCCTCATTGATGACGACCGTGATGTAGATGTCCTTACGGTCGGCACTGATCGAGACCTGAGTGGACTTGATCTCGAACTTGATGAAACCCCGATCCAAGTAGAAGGAACGCAGGGTCTCGAGGTCGCCACCCAACTTCTGCTTGGAGTACTGATCGTTCTTGCTATACCAGGAGGCCCAATTACTCTTGCCAAGCTTGAACAACCCCAGCAATTCCTTTTCCGGAAAAGACTCATTACCTATGATGTTGATTTGCTTGATACGGGCCGTCAAACCTTCGATGATGTCGATCGTGACCCGCACCCGATTGCGATCCAGTGGCGAGACCGTGGTTTGGACCTCGATCCCGTATTTGCCGCGGGAATAATACTGATTCTTAAGTTCCTGCTCGATACGGTCCAAAATGGATTTGTTGAAGACACGGCCCTCCGTCAGGCCGATCTCCTTGAGGGCGGCCCGCAAGGCCTCCTCATCGATATCCTTGTAACCGGTAAGAATGATTTCCGAGACCGCTGGCCGCTCCTGAACCGTAACGACCAGGACGGTGCCGTCACGCTCGACCTTGACATCCTCGAAGAATCCCGAGGCATAGAGGGAGCGGATACTCTTGGCTGTAACCTCTTCCGTGGTGCTGTCACCAATCTTGACGGGAAGCAGGCTGAAAACCGTTCCGGCGGAAATCCGTTGAAGGCCCTCGACACGGATATCGGTAACCTTGAAGGTATCGGCTAGGCTAGTCACGGGCCCATTCAACAGCAGGCCCAGCGCCAGGATGATCAGGACCAGGGCATGACGAACCACCCCTGAAATGCTTCTGTTGGAAACGCCCAAAGCCCATCCCCCTCTGCGGAACAGCCGCCTGCCGTGACGGCCAAAATCATGACGGGCTAGTATAGGCGAAGGGAATCGCGAACAAAACCATCCTGGAGGCTCCACCTCCGCGGAATGCCTCAGGTAAGGGGTAAAATGCTGGCAGCAACTGCCAACATCGACCTTTAATTCAGGAGGCGCTGGATATCGACGAAGAAGGCCAGGGACATGAGGGCGGCGAGCAAGGCGATACCAATGCGCTGGCCCTGCATCTGGACCCGTTCCGACACGGGTCCACCCTTGATTGCCTCGACCAGAAAGAACAGCAGGTGACCCCCATCCAGAACCGGGATAGGCAGGAGGTTGAGCACCCCCAGACTGATACTAACGACGGCCAGAAACTTGATGAAATAGGCCCAGCCATTGCTTGCGCTGCGCCCGGCGCCCTCGGCAATGGAGATGGGACCGCTCAGGTTATCGATAGAGGCCTGTCCGGTCAGCATCCTACCCATGACCTTGAGCATCAACCAGCTCATGTCCCCCGTCTTGGCGACGGCTGCCCCCAGTGCCTCCACTGGTCCCAGACGCACCACGGCACGAAATTGCGCCAGGAGTTCTTCCGGTACCTGCACCCCAGCGCCAACACGACCAATCTCGCCATTGGGGCCCGGGGCGGATCTTGGGGTCAGATCCAAATCCAATACCTGATCGCCACGCTCGACCTTGACCTTCAAGGTCTGACCGGGGTGATCCCGCACCATGGCAACCCAGTCATCCCAACTGGAAATGGGTTGATCGTTGGTGTTCAGAATCAGATCACCGGGCATGAGACCGGCGGCTGCGGCCGCCTCACCAGGAATGACCTCGCCAAGCCTGGGAGGCAGCCGGGGGCGGGCCGGAGCCAAGCCGAGATGGCTCAGGATAGCCGGATCTTCCGGTAGGGCTGCCAGGGCATGGCCATTCAGCACATAGTTGCGCTCGTTCCCATCCGCGTCGCGAATCCGTACGGGCAGATCCCGACCATCCAGGGCCTCGGCCATCAGGGCGAAAACCGCCGCCTCCCAGGTCGGGGTGGGGCGATCTCCGACCCGGAGTAGTTCATCCCCAGCCTCCAACCCCGCCTCAGCGGCGATGGACCCATCGGCGACGGTCCCGATCAGGGCGCGACTGCCCGTATCCCCCGCCACCAGAAGGCCCCAGTAGAGGAGGATGGCGAACATGAGGTTGAAGACGGGACCGGCCAGCACGATGGCCGCGCGCCTCCATAGCCGTTGCCGGTTGAAGGCCCGGTGAACCTCTCCTGGATCGACCTCTTCCTCACGCTCATCCAGCATCTTGACGTAACCGCCCAGGGGAATGGCCGCCAGGACGTATTCAGTACCATCCCGACGACTCACCCACCGCACCAGGGATCGCCCGAACCCAATGGAAAACCGCAGGACCTTGACCCCTAGGCGCCGGGCCACCCAGAAGTGGCCAAACTCATGTACTGCGATGAGAATAGCGAGGGCAACGAGAAAGGACAGCAAGGTATGGAGGATAGTCGGCATGATGACTATGCGACCAGGGTAGGCAGCAATTGTTCCGCCATGGCCCTAGCCTGGAGATCCGCCTCGAGCAGAGTATCGAGCCCATCCCGGCCGATAGCCGCAACTGGCAGTCGTGACAGGGTCGCATCGACCAAGCCGGCAATGTCGGTAAAGCGGATCCGGCCCAACAGAAAGGCGGCCACCGCAATCTCATTTGCGGCATTGAGGATGGTGGGAGCCGTGCCACCGGACTCGGCGGCCTGTATCGCCAAAGACAGGCAGGGAAAGCGATCCAGGCCTGGCCTCTCGAATTCCAGGCGTCCAACCGCGTAGAGATCCAGGGGGGGTACGCCGGAGTTCAGACGTTCGGGCCAGGCCAGGGCGTGGGCAATGGGGGTACGCATATCCGGGTTACCCAACTGGGCCAGCAAGGAGCCATCCACGAACTGCACCAGGGAATGGATGATGCTCTGGGGATGTATGACGATCTGGATATGTTTCGGCCGGGTGCCAAATAGCCAGCAGGCCTCGATAAGCTCCAGGCCCTTATTCATCATGGTGGCGGAATCCACCGAGATCTTACGCCCCATGGCCCAGTTGGGATGAGCACAGGCCTGATCAGGGGTCACCTGCTCGAGTTCCGCCAAGGGCCAATCACGAAAAGGCCCACCGGAGGCGGTAAGAAGGATACGCTCTACACCCACCCGGTTGAGACCACCCTCATAACCCGCTGGCATACACTGGAAAATGGCGTTATGTTCACTGTCGATGGGGAGCAGCAGTGCACCGCTGGCGGCAGCGGTGGACATCAAAATCTCACCGGCGACGACCAAGGCCTCCTTATTGGCCAATAGCAGCCGCTTACCGGCACGGGCAGCGGCCAGGGTGGGCAGCAGACCGGC
>CAZFZB010000059.1:5912-16039 GCA_964523415.1 uncultured Chromatiaceae bacterium
GGTACCACACCCGCCTCGGGCATTCGCCAAAGCAGGAGCAGGGAGGCACCGAGGAGGAACGTATATCCCAGCCTGGTAGCGGGTGTCGTCAGGCCAGCCAGGGCCGACCACTCCCAGGCGGCGCCCATCAGCATCAGGCCCAGAACCAAGGCGAAGGCGGGCGTTGGCAGGGTCAGAACCGCCAGAATGGCGATCGGAGCCAGGATCGAGGCGGTAAGAACGCGACTTTGGAGACTGGTCAGGGCCAAGGGGATAGCCGGTCGGGATCGTGGGGAGACTCCGGGGCCGAGCCTCCTGCCTGGGAACTCCGATCCATCACCTGCTCAGAGGTCTGGCCGAAGCGACGTTGGCGACGTCCATAGTCGGCCAGGGCCTCGACATAGGCCTCGGTGCTGAAGTCTGGCCACATCAGATCGGAAAAATAGAGTTCGGCGTAAGCCGCCTGCCACAGCAGAAAGTTACTCAACCGGCGCTCACCGCCAGTACGGATGAAAAGGTCGGGATCCGGCAAACCGGCAGTCGCTAGTCGGGCGGCGAGACCGTCCTCGGTAAGAGTGAGCGGGTCCAGACGTCCCGCTACGGCGTCCTGGGCGATACGCCTCGTCGCCTCGGTCAGATCCCAACGGCTTCCATAATTGGCGGCGATCTGGAGGGTGAGCTTGGAATTAGTTGCCGTTACCCGCTCCGCCTCTGCCATCTCCTGGCGCAACCGCTCGGGAAAGGCCCCACGGTCCCCAATCACGCGAAGACGCCCACCGTTTTCCTGAAGTTTCTTGACTTCGGACCTCAAAGCGGTGAGGAAGAGCTGCATGAGGAAATCGACCTCGGCCCTGGGCCGCCGCCAATTCTCACTGCTGAAGGCAAACAGGGTCAGAACCTCGACCCCCTGGCGGATGCTTTCCTCGACTACGGCGCGGACGCTGATCACCCCGGCACGATGCCCAGCGCCACGCGGCAGGTGGCGTGCCCGCGCCCAACGGCCATTGCCATCCATGATGATGGCTACATGCCGGGGGACGGCGCCTAGCTGTTCGCTCTTGGAGATGGCCATGCCCTGCTCGCGCCCTGGTCAGCCGGTTCAGATGGCCATGAGGTCCTTTTCCTTGTCCTCCAAGACCTGATCGATCTCCTTGACGTATTTATCGGTCAGTTTCTGAATGGTTTCCTGACCACGCCGCTCGTCGTCCTCGGAGATCATCTTCTCCTTGACCATCTCCTTGAATTCATTATTGGCCTCGCGCCGGATGTTACGAATGGCTACCCGCGCCTGTTCCGCCTCGGAACGCGCCACCTTTATAAGATCTCGGCGGCGTTCCTCCGTCAGCGCCGGCATGGGCACTCGGATCAGATTGCCGGCGGTATTGGGGTTGAGCCCCAGGTCAGACTGCATGATGGCCTTCTCGACCGCCGACACCATGCCCTTTTCCCAGGGAGCCACAGCCAGGGTGCGGGCATCCTCGGCGGTGACATTAGCCACCTGCTTGATAGGGACCTCATTGCCATAATAATTGACCCGGATATGGTCAAGCAGGGAGGGATGGGCGCGACCGGTACGGATCTTGGCCAATTCAATCCCCAGGGCCTCGACGCTCTTTGCCATGCGCGTTTCGGCGTCCTTGTTGACATCGTTGATCATTTCAGTCTCCACTTGCGACCAGGGAACCAATGGCTTCGCCCTGGATCAGGCGCATCAGGGCCCCGGATTGATGGATGTTCATGACGCGAATGGGGATCTGATGATCCCGGCAAAGGACGATGGCGGTGGTGTCCATGACCTTTAGGTTTTCCCTCAGGGCCTGATCGTAACCCAAACGGGGGTAGAAGACGGCCTGGCTGTCCTTCATGGGATCGGCAGAATAGACACCATCGACCTTGGTAGCCTTGATGAGCAGTTCAGCGCCTATCTCAACCGCCCGGAGGCTGGCCGCCGAGTCGGTAGTAAAGAAGGGGTTACCGGTACCAGCGGCGAAGATAACCACCCTCCCCTTTTCCAGATGACGCAAGGCACGACGTCGGATGAAATCCTCGCAGACCGGGTGGATGCGTAAGGCTGACATGACGCGCGTGCAGACCCCTATGCCCTCGAGGGCATCCTGCATGGCCAGGGCATTCATAACCGTGGCCAGCATGCCCATGTGGTCACCGGTGACCCGGTCCATGCCGGCCCCGGCCAAACCCTCGCCACGAAAGATGTTGCCGCCCCCAATGACCAGGGCCAGTTGGAGGCCCGTATCCGCCAATTCCTTCACATCCGCGGCGAGACGGCCCATGACGCCAGAATCGATCCCGAACTGGCCAGTGCCCATCAGGGCCTCGCCACTAAGCTTAAGCAGAACCCGCCGATAGGCTAGTTGGGTCACGGTTAGAAGTCTCCTGTGGGATTAACCATGAAATGATCTGGGCCACCGCGACATCGTTGTAAGGGGCCTAAGGTATCTTACCAAGGGCGGGAGGTCTCAGGCGGGGGATCACTCCGATCTGGACCAGGGTGTTCCCCCATCCCCGGACTAGCCCCCCCGTACCTGGGCCATAACCTCATCGGCAAAGTTTTCCTGCTTTTTCTCGATCCCCTCGCCTACCTCGACGCGGGAGAAGCGATGAACCTTGGCACCGACACGGGCGAGCAGTTTCTGGACGGTGACCTCGACATCCTTGACGAAGGGTTGACCCAATAGGGTTACCTCCTCCATAAATTTGCGGACGCGGCCACCAATGATTTTGTCGATAATGTCAGCGGGTTTACCACTTTCCAGGGCCTGGGCACGGAAAATCTCCTTCTCCTTCTCCAGAACCTCAGCGGGCACCTGATCGGCATCGACGCAGATGGGGTTGCTGGCGGCGACATGCATGGCGACGTCCTTGCCCAGTTCGGCGTCGCCACCTTCCATCTCTACCAGGACGCCAATACGCACCCCATGGCGATAGCTATAGAGGTGCCCTTGGGCATTATCGAAACGAATCAGACGACGCACCTGAATATTCTCGCCAATCTTGGCGATCAAGGCCTCGCGGGCCTCGGCAATAGTCATAGTGTCGCCAGCCCGGATTGGCAGAGAACTCAGGGCATCGACATCCTCGACTATGGCGGCCAAGGCGGCTTCGCCCACGGCATCGGCAAATTCCTTGAAGTTGGTATCCTTGGCCACAAAATCGGTCTCGCTGTTGACCTCGACCATGACAGCACTCTTGCCGTCGGGGGCGACCTTGATAACCACAACACCGTCGGCGGCGATGCGGCCAGCCTTCTTGGCGGCCTTCGCCTGACCTGACTTGCGCATGGCCTCGATGGCTTCCTCGATGTTACCCTGGGATTCGACCAAGGCCTTTTTGCACTCCATCATGCCAGCCCCGGTACGCTCTCTGAGTTCCTTGACCAATGAGGCGGTAATCTCCATCACACAAATCTCCGAAAATAAGGTGTCTCAACATTGCCCGGCGCAGTCCAAACTCGGACGCGGGGCAAAAACAGGGGGGCAGGGTTTATCCCCGGCGCATCCGGCAGGGAACAAACCCTGGCTCAGTGATACGGATACCAAACTGTCAGTTGGCAGCCTCCATAGCGGCGGGAGTTTCCATATACTCGTCCACACGCCCGGCCATGGCGGCGGCACTGCGCCGGCCATCCAAAACGGCGTTTGCTGACTCGGCAATGTAGAGGCGCACGGCCCGTATGGCATCGTCATTACCGGGAATCACATAGTCAATAGGGCCTGGATCGTTATTCGTGTCCACCACACCCACCACCGGTATGCCGAGTTTGTTGGCCTCGGTTACGGCCAATTTCTCATGACCCACGTCGATGATGAAGATGGCATCCGGTAAGGTACCCATCTCCTTGATACCGCCCAGACTCAACTCCAGCTTCTCCCGCTCACGGCTCAGGCCAAGGGCCTCCTTTTTGTTGAAACGGTTGATGGTCCCATCCTCGAACATCGCCTCCAGTTCCTTGAGGCGCTTGATGGACTGCTTGATGGTCTTGAAGTTGGTCAACATACCGCCTAGCCAACGATGGTTGACGTATGGCATACCACAGCGGATGGCCTCCTCGCGGATAGCGTCGCGGGCGGCACGCTTGGTGCCCACAAAAAGGACCTTGCCGCCATTGGCGGACAGGGAGCCCATAAAGTTCAGGGCCTCACGGAAAAGGGGCAGGGTCTTTTCCAGGTTGACGATATGGATCTTATTGCGATGACCAAAGATATAGGCCCCCATTTTGGGGTTCCAGTAACGGGTCTGGTGACCGAAGTGGACACCAGCCTCCAGCATGTCCCGCATGGATACTTGGCTCATGATCGAAACCTCGATTGATTGGGTTGAACCTCCACGCCTCCCCAGGAAACAACCCGCTCAAGCGGGCACCCGGTTATCCCGGTGACGAAACGTGTGTGGCGTTGACAAGGTCCGGGCGTTGCGCGAACCAAAAAATAGCGCGAAAAACGCTTGCCTTTCGCGCCCCAAGCCTTATGACAGATACCCATCGCCCAAAAACGGCGAATGGGTTTGCCGTTCAGCGCCGCCTTTTATACCATAAGCAGTTGGATTCGAGCAATTTCAGGCCCATCTGGGCTTGTCCTACCCACGCTCCGTACCATTCGCCATTCCTGAAGTTCCAGCCCCAGCATGAGCGTGACCATCAAGACCGCGGACGAAATCGCGAAAATGCGCGTGGCCGGACGCCTGGCCGCGGAGGTCCTGGAGATGATCGAGGAACATGTAGTCCCCGGCATTACCACGGATGAACTCGACCGACTTTGCCATGACTACATCGTTCATGAGCAGCAGGCCGTCCCCGCGCCCCTGAATTATCGTGGCTTTCCCCGCTCCATTTGCACCTCGGTCAACCATCAGGTGTGTCATGGCATTCCCGGTGACAGGCAACTCAAGAAGGGCGATATCCTGAACATCGACATTACTGTCATCAAGGATGGGTATCACGGTGACACCAGTAAGATGTTCTGCCTCGGCGAACCCTCCATCCTTGCTCGTCGCCTCGTCAGTGTGACCCGGGAGGCCCTATGGACCGGCCTGGCTCAGGTCCGCCCCGGGGCGACCTTGGGCGACATAGGCCATGCCATCCAGAGTCTCGTCGAAAGCCACCGCTTTTCCGTGGTGGAGGAATACTGTGGCCACGGCATTGGCCGAGACTTCCACGAAGAACCTCAGGTTCTGCATTATGGCAGGCGTGGCACGGGCATGGTTCTTAGTGCCGGTATGTGCTTTACCATCGAGCCAATGGTCAATGCCGGCAAACGCTTCATCAAATTGTTGCCAGACGGCTGGACGGTCGTCACCAAGGATCGCGGGCTCTCGGCCCAATGGGAACACACTGTCCTGGTCACCCCAAATGGCCACGAGGTGCTCACCCTGCGCCAGGAGGAACGCGAGGAAGTGTGCCAACCATGATGGGCGAAGCCAAGGCTGAGGCTTTGATGGCGTCCGCCGCAGCGGGGCTCGACGCCTCCCTGGCGGCAGGTTCCGAACCCATTCCCGCCTTCCGCCAGGCCCTGCGTGAGGGCCGACAACGGCTTTTTGAGGCCTTTGATCTTGGAGTTCCGGCCGCCGACCTGGTCAGGACCCACAGCTTGCTGGTCGATACCATTCTCACCCGGGCCTGGGAGCTTCATCTCCCTCCAGTCACAATGGGGACAACCCCGCTCGCCTTGATTGCCGTCGGTGGCTATGGTCGGGGGGAACTGCACCCCGGGTCGGACTTGGATATCCTGATTCTTCTGGGAGGGGAGGCAGGCAGTGACGGGGCCATTCTCGCCTCCTCGTTAGAGGCCTTCATCACCTTCCTTTGGGACATAGGCACCGAGGTCGGCCAGAGTGTGCGAACCCTAAGTGAGTGCGTCGAGGAGGCAAGGTCTGACGTCACCGTCATGACCAACCTCATGGAGGGACGCCTGATCACGGGGGATGCCCAACTCTTTGCCGCCATGCGTGCCGCCACAGGGCCCGACCGCCTCTGGCCCAGCGACGCATTTTTTGCCGCCAAGACCGAGGAGCAAAGACTCCGTTGGCACAAGTATGGTGGCACCGCTTATAACCTGGAACCCAATATCAAGGAAAATCCTGGCGGCCTGCGAGACATCCAGATGATCGGCTGGGTGGCCAAACGTCATTTCGCCGCCGACACCTTGCACGATCTGGTTGTTCACGGTTTTCTCACCGAAGGTGAGCACCTGACCCTGATCGAGGGCCAGGCCAGACTGTGGCGCATTCGTTTCCAGCTCCATCGCCTTGCCGGTCGCCGTGAGGATAGGCTGCTCTTCGATTACCAGCGCAGCCTGGCCCGCGACTTTGGCTTCGTGGATGACGGCAGTCAGAATCTGGCCGTCGAACAGTTCATGCAACAGTACTACCGCACCGTGATCGAGCTGAACCGGCTCAACGAAATGCTGCTGCAGCTATTTCAAGAGGCTATCCTCTTGCGGGGCGAGCTTGGGTCGCCGGTGCCCATCAATCGGCGGTTTCAGGCCGTTGGCGGCTTCCTAGAGGTGACGCACCCCGACGTTTTCCGCCTCAATCCCGTTGCCCTGCTGGAAATCTTCCATCTCCTCCAGACCCATCCCGGGATCCGTGGCGTGCGTGCCAGTACTATCCGCCTCGTCCGGGAACGCCGTCACCTCATCGACGAACACGTCCGCGCCGACCTGCGCGCCCGCAGTTTCTTCATGGAGATCATTCGTCATCCCAAGGGCCCCGCCGAGGCCCTCTCCCGCATGAATCGCTATGGGGTCCTGGCCGCCTACCTGCCTGCCTTCGCCAATATCGTAGGTCGCATGCAGTACGACCTCTTCCACGTTTATACGGTAGACGAACATACCCTGCGGCTGCTGCAGCACCTCTGCGACTTTGCCAAACCCGGGGGCGATGAGGAATCGCCGTTCCGCACCACCATTGCCCAGAGCATACCCAAACTGGAACTCCTTTACCTGGCGGGACTCTTCCATGACATTGGCAAGGGTCGCGGCGGCGATCATTCCATCCTCGGCGCCCGCGATAGCTGGGACTTCTGCCAACTCCATGACCTACCAGAGTTTGACAGCCGTCTCGTCTCCTGGTTAGTCGAGAAACACCTGGTCATGTCCATAACCGCCCAGCGCAAGGATCTGAGCGACACCCGTGTCATCCAGGAGTTCGCTACGCTGGTGGGCGATATAGACCGGCTCAATTATCTCTATCTGCTGACCGTGGCAGACATGCGTGCAACCGATCCCGGCCGCTGGAATGCCTGGAAGGATTCGCTGCTCAAGGAGTTGTACCAAGCCACCCGCCGCGCCCTGCAACGGGGCCTGGAAAACCCCCTGGCCCAGGATGAACTCATTCAGCAAAAGCAGGACCAAGCCCTCCGCCAGTTGGGTGCCTATGGCATAAGCCGGACCCAGTGCACCCTCCTTTGGATCAAGTTCAGCCTCGATTACTTTCAACACAACTCCCCTGACGAGATTGCCTGGCAGACACGGTTGGTCCTGACCAATCCACCCGACAACCTGCCCCTGGTCGTCATACGCCCAGTGTCGACGCGTGGCTGCTCCGAGGTATTCATGTATACCCCGGACCGTAATCTGCTCTTCAGCCGTGCCACCGCCATCCTCGACCAAAAGGGCATGAATATCGTCGATGCCCGCATCATGACCACGGACGACGCCATGGCCATGAATTCCTTTCACGTCCTCGATTACCAGGGCCAGCCCCTAACGGACCCGCTAGCCATGCGGCAACTCGCCGATGCCCTTCGCAAGGTTCTTGCCCACCCCGAGGATGAGATTCAGGGCGTCCGCCGGTTGCCGCGTATTCTTAAGAACTTCCCGGCCGTCACCGAGGTCAGCTTTCTGCCTGACCCCCGCAATCATCGCACCCTCATGCGCCTCGCCACCCTCGACCGCCCTGGTCTCCTGGCCGAGATCGGCGCCATCTTCGAGGAGGGAGGCATCCGACTCCACAACGCCAAGATCGCCACCATAGGTGCCTTGGTAGATGACGTATTTTTCATCACCACCCGCAACGATACCCCCATCAGCGCCGAGACCTCCCTGCGCTGGCTGCGCACCGAAATCCATCGCCGTTTGGCGCAGACATGGGATCGGGATTAGCACCGCGCCTGACACCCCCACCCATCCTCAGGATGCCAGACAAAGAAAGAAAACTTGATGCAGGACAAGGCAGTCAGTCTGGAAATTTGTTAAATAATGAAATATTGAAATTAGACCCACGGTAGTCTTCGGCTTAGCCGTCGCGCGGGCTTTCCAGATGTTGGTCAGCGACATGAGTAAGGCGATCCGGGTTTTTTTCCTCTCGTTATCGGTGTTGTTTGTTACCCGACCCCTGAGTTCCACCGAGAACACCGGGGCTGGGTTGCCTCCCGCCACTGAGAATCCTGAAGAGGTTGGTACGGGTGACCAATGGCTTGACGCCGTGCGCGCCCAGCGGCGAAGCTGGGAGGAAAGGCGTCGCGCCTCGCGGGAGGCCATGGAGGCACACCGCCGCCAGCTTAGTTCCCGGGCAGAAGTACAGTCTGAGTCACGCCATCTGGAACAACAGCGACGTCATGAGGCCTTTCTGGAGCAGATCGAACGCGACCGAGACCTGTTCCGTAGCCAGGGTCCCTGGCAAACACAGGCCCCACCTGCCCTCCCAGACACCATGGAGATCCCTAACCCCTCCCACCCCCACCTGACTGGATGGGACAATCGCTGGTATTTCCGGGGCTACTGAGGATCCCCAGGATCTCCGCAATATTGCTTATCCAAGGGTGCCCAGACAGCAGTTCGGCTGACCGGATCCCTTTCAGCCGGTCAGACGGCGGTTAAGCGCATGAATTAGCTTGATGCCTCAACCCAGGCCTAGCCCGCCGTGACTCTTGCCACTGTCGCTATCTTTCTCGGCCTGATCCTCCTGGTCTGGAGTGCGGACCGCTTCGTGGATGGTGCAGCCGCGACTGCGTGTCACCTGGGCATGCCCCCTCGCCTCGTCGGGATGGTTGTTGTCGGCTTCGGTACTTCGTCGCCGGAATTGACGGTCTCCGCGCTGGCGGCTATTCAAGGTAGTCCCGGCATCGCCCTTGGCAATGCCTACGGCTCCAACATCGCCAATATCGCTCTCATACTCGGGGTGACGGCCCTCATCAGCCCCATCGCGATCAACTCAGAAATTACCCGCAAGGAACTCCCCATCCTCGCCGCCATTACGAGCCTGGCGGCATGGCAAAGTGGGAATGGGGCTATCACTCGCACGGACGCCTGGGTCTTGCTAGGAGTCTTCGTGTCTGTCATGGCCTGGATGATCCGGGAGGGCCTGCGTAAGACTGCGGATGACCTTGATCTTGAGATGGAGGGACAAGTCACGGCCACGGCCATGACGACCCGACAGGCCCTGTTCTGGACGCTTGCGGGCCTGGTGCTCCTGATCTTGAGTTCCCGACTCCTGGTCTGGGGGGCGGTAGAGATCGCCACAGGTCTGGGGGTCAGCGACCTCATCATCGGCCTGACAGTCGTCGCCGTGGGCACCTCACTGCCTGAACTCGCTTCCTCTATCGTCGCAGCCCTAAAGGGAGAGCATGACCTCGCCTTGGGTAACATCATCGGCTCGAATATCTTCAATACCCTGGCCGTGGTTGGCATCGCCGGGGCCATCAGTCCCATGACGTTCGGGCCAGAGGTCTTTTCCCGCGACATCCTCACCATGTCGATACTGACCCTGGCCCTCTTCTTCCTGGCATGGGGTAAGGGAGGAAAACCGGGACGCATCAGCCGCAGGGACGGGGCCTTGCTGCTCCTCGCCTACATTGCATACAGCAGTTATCTGGCGTTCGGGGCCTTCATTACTTGAGGTGCCGTCGCCTCCAGCCAAGCCAGCACCTCCCCCCACCAGGCCATCCCCACCTTGAAGGGCCAGTCATTATGGCCGGCCTCCGGCACCCGCCAGAGGCGTTTGGGTTCTGGCAGTGCCTCATAGAGTCGTTGGCTTTGCGCCGGCGGTATGATCTGGTCCCGGCCGGCGATCAGCACCGCCTGCGGTCCCTGAAACGACTGGAGGGCGGCGCGCGTATCGTACCGATCACGTACTAGCCACCGGGCCGGCAAATACCAATAAATGGCCTGGGCCAGATCGGGCAGGTTGTCCCA
>CAZFZB010000059.1:16139-17276 GCA_964523415.1 uncultured Chromatiaceae bacterium
TTTGCAGCCCAGATCCATGGCCAGGCCTATACCTCAGGTACCGTATTGCTTGCAGGATCGCGTCTTGCTTTGGGAACCACTGGCCCAGCCCCGCGTCTTACCGCCTGTAGCGGGCTATTCGCAACAGGCGGCGCTATCACCCCGCCAAGGTCATTCCCCGCATCCGACGGCAGTCTCACGGGTTTCACCCGGAGCAGTCCGATCAGGATCGACGAATTGCCCTTAGTGTTCGCGCCCTGACCCTTAGGAGGACCAGGCAGGTACAGATCTCTTCTACCTGCCAAGGGCGAGTTGCACCAGCAATATCCGACCACAGTACGCAGGGCATGACAGATCGCACTTGGAGGGCGTCTGGACCTGTCTTTCAGGGCCGAGGCCACCATGCCCCTGGCGGTCCAACCCAATCGGCACCCTCCGTCGATCCAAGCGACCGGCAGGGGCGCCAAGCAGTGAACGGAGACTCATTAATGCAACAAACTTTCACGCACCAGATCCGGTCAATCAGCGAACTGAACCGCAAGGCCACAGGAATGCGGTTCAGCAGAAGAGAAGGAGGTCTGCGACTGCTGGTCTGGCTGGGAATCTTTATGTTCTCGTTATCCGGAACGTCATCGGTCCTGGCCGCCAATGGTGGCATCGAGAGCCTGCGTCAGAGTGGCAAGGCCTTTGCCTCGGTAGCTGAAAAGGTGTCACCTTCGGTGGTCAATATCCAGACCGAGGTCGGTGCCAATTCCACGGGTCCTGACCAACCCCCCGGTGCCCTACCTTTCAATCACCCCATGCCTTTTGGCGACGACTTCTTTGATCGCTTTTTCGGTGATCGCCATCCTGGCATGCCCCAACATGAATCGCCTCACTCCAAGCGTCAGGCAGTTGGCCAAGGATCGGGATTTGTTTTCAGCCCCAAATCCGGTATGCCAGCCGACAAGACTTATATCCTCACCAACAACCATGTGGTGGAAAATGCGACAAAGATCCGTGTCAAGTTACGTGACGGTCGGGAATTTGATGCCAGTATCCGAGGCCGCGACCCGCGATCGGATATCGCCGTCATCGAGATTCCAACCAGTGGCCTGCCGCCTCTGCCACTTGCCGATTCCTCACGACTCGATATCGGCGAGTGGGTTATCGCCGTCG
>CAZFZB010000060.1:0-17087 GCA_964523415.1 uncultured Chromatiaceae bacterium
CTTAGGATTGGATTGGCCGATTTGATGAATATGAAATTTGTTTGGGTGACATTAGGAGCTGGTGCCGTTGGTGTTGCCGCTTATGCTCTATTTTGGACTTGGCCTATCCTATTTCCGCAAGTTATTGCCATCGCACCCTTGGTCACCAATTGCAATTTACGTCAGGGTCCCTGCACGGGGAGCTTGCCGGAGGGCGGTCAGGTTCACTTTGAGATTGAACCGCGTTCCATTCCTAGTCTCCAGCCTCTGAACTTGGCGGTTCATACTGAAGGGCTCAATGTCCATGCAGTTGAGGTAGACTTTGCGGGTGTCGACATGAATATGGGCTATAACCGGGTACAGCTGGATGCCCGTGGAACAGGCAATTGGCAAGGTCAGGTGACGCTCCCCACCTGTGTACGCAGTCGCATGAAGTGGGAGGCAAAGGTGATAGTTGCTACGGATGCCGGACTCATGGCCGCCCCTTTCCACTTCGAAACAGTTAGTGCTGCACCTTGAATATGACTGTAGCAATCTCGATTTGTCGCATCCGGTAGAATAGTCTCTATCCTGTTCAGTAGCGGCCTGGCCTGACTGGTTAGCCCACCACTGGCAACTGCATGCTATCGGAGATTTCCATGCCCCGTTATCGCTCCCGCACCACGACTGAAGGTCGCAACATGGCTGGCGCCCGTGCCCTGTGGCGTGCCACGGGCATGACCGACGCGGACTTTCATAAGCCTATCATTGCTATCGCCAATTCCTTCACTCAGTTCGTTCCTGGGCATGTCCATCTGAAGGATATGGGCCAGCTGGTTGCTCGTGAAATCGAACGAGCGGGAGGTGTGGCCAAGGAGTTCAATACCATTGCCATTGATGATGGCATTGCTATGGGCCATGGTGGCATGCTTTATTCCTTGCCGTCCCGTGATCTCATCGCCGATTCCGTGGAATTCATGGTTAATGCCCACTGTGCCGATGCCTTGGTCTGCATTTCCAATTGCGACAAGATCACTCCTGGGATGTTGATGGCCGCCTTGAGATTAAACATCCCCGCTGTCTTTGTTTCCGGCGGTCCCATGGAGGCGGGGAAGGTTATACGTCAAGGGGCTGAGATTCACCTTGACTTGGTGGATGCCATGGTGGCGGCGGCGAATCCGGGGGAAACGGACGCCCAGGTCCAGGAATACGAGCGTTCAGCTTGTCCGACCTGCGGCTCCTGCTCCGGCATGTTCACCGCCAACTCCATGAATTGTCTAACAGAGGCCCTGGGTCTGAGTCTACCTGGCAACGGTACCCTGGTGGCGACCCATGCCGATCGTGAGGAGTTGTTTCTCGAGGCAGGTCGGCTGATCGTTGAGCTTGCCTACCGCTGGTACGAACAAGATGATGAGAGCGTATTGCCGCGGTCTATTGCCAATTTTCAGGCCTTCGAAAATGCCATGAGCTTAGATATAGCCATGGGCGGTTCCACCAATACCGTCTTGCACTTACTGGCAGCCGCCCATGAAGCCGGTGTGGATTTCACTATGAGTGATATCGACCGTCTGAGCCGCAGGGTGCCGAATCTGTGCAAGGTCGCCCCCTCGACCCCCAAGTACCACGTGGAAGACGTCCATCGCGCCGGGGGCATCATGGCGATATTGGCGGAGCTGGACCGGGCGGGGCTCCTTCATGCCGATATCCCGACGGTACATTCGGATAGTCTCGGCAAGGCGCTGGCCCGTTGGGACATCAGGGCTGAGGCGAATGATGGAGCAAGAAGCCGTTTCCTGGCTGCGCCCGGCGGAATTCCCACCCAGGTGGCCTTCAGCCAAAATACCCGCTGGCCGAGTCTGGATCTGGATCGCTCACATGGCTGTATCCGCGACCTAGAACATGCCTATAGTCGCGATGGGGGCCTGGCCGTGCTTTTTGGCAATCTTGCGGAACAGGGCTGTATCGTCAAGACGGCGGGGGTAGATGTCTCTATCCTGACCTTTACCGGACCTGCACGCATCTTCGAAAGTCAGGATGAAGCGGTTGATGCCATCCTGGCCGACCAGGTGCGGGAAGGGGACGTGGTCTTGATCCGCTATGAAGGCCCCAAGGGCGGCCCTGGGATGCAGGAAATGCTTTATCCCACTAGCTATCTAAAATCCAAGGGCCTTGGCAAGGCCTGTGCCTTGATCACTGATGGGCGCTTCTCGGGTGGGACCTCCGGTCTTTCCATTGGCCACGTTTCCCCGGAGGCGGCGGAGGGAGGAACCATTGGCCTGGTGGCGGAAGGCGACGTAATAGCCATTGATATCCCCAATCGGCGTATCGAATTGCGGATTCCGGCTGAGGAATTGGAACAGCGGCGCCAGGCGATGGATGCCAAGGCGGCATCGGCCTGGCAGCCCGTCTTCCGGCTGCGCCCGGTCTCTCAGGCCTTGCAGGCCTATGCCGCCATGACCACCAGCGCCGCTCGTGGGGCCGTTCGCGATCTATCTCGGTTGAAATGAGGCAGGGTCATCTCGGGCTATCCGGCCCAATGTGCCATCCGGTGGCGGTCTGCAAGGCCCGCCCCGGATAAGCATCTTTATGCCTCCTTAAGCCTTCGGCATTTGCGCCAGCACCTCTGAGGGCAAATGGAGTTTGTTTGCTCGCTCGATGAAGAAATGCGCCAAGGCCCTCTGTTCCCCTTCAAAGGCCGCCTGGTCCTGCCAGGTCGAGGCCGGATCCAGGATGGCTGCCGACACGCCGGGACATGAGGTGGGAACCTCAAAACCGAATACCGGGTTCGTCTTGAAGTCGGACTGAATCAACTCACCCGTCTGAATGGCGCGGATGATGGCTCGAGTAACCGGGATATCGATGCGCTTGCCAACCCCGTATTTCCCACCCGTCCAACCCGTGTTCACCAGCCAGACGGGAACCTGGTGTTTGCGCAATTTTTCCATGAAAAGATTGATATAGGTGGCGTGGGGTCGCGGGAAGAAGGGCTCTCCATAGAGGGCGCTGAAGACAGGTTCCGGCTCCTTGACCCCACGCTCTGTCCCCGCTACCTTGGCGGTATAGCCCAGGCTGTAGTGAAAGGCCGCCTGTTCGGGGGACAGCCGTGCCACGGGCGGTAACACCCCAAAGGCGTCGGCGGTGAGGAAGATGATGCAATCCGGGTGTCCCGCCTTACCGGAGAAGATGGCATTCGGGATGGCCTCGAGGGAAAAGGAGGCTCGACCATTTTCGGTATAGCCGCCATCGTCATAGTCGATATGGCGGGTGAGAGGATCCCAAGCGACATTCTCCACCGTCGTGCCATGGCGTTCGGTGGCGGCGTAAATCAGGGGCTCATCCTGGGCGGAAAGGCGAATGGTCTTGGCGTAGCAACCCCCCTCGAAGTTATGAACCCCGTCTTCGCTCCAGCCATGTTCATCATCACCCAGGAAGAGGCGTTCTGGATCCATCGATACGGTGGTTTTCCCTGTTCCCGAAAGCCCGAAGAATATGGTAACCCCCCCCTGCTGGCCCACGTTCACGGAGGCATGCATAGGCAAGACACCCTGGGTCGGCATCAGGTAGTTGAGTACGGTAAAGATGGATTTCTTGATCTCACCAGCGTAACCCGTGCCGCCAATCAGGATGAGCTTCCGTGAGAAGCTGATCAGAATGAAGTCATTGGACTTAAGCCCCAGCCCCTGGGCCGTGGGTTCGTCCAGACCCAGACTGGGTAGTCCTATGACATTCCACTCTGGCTCGAATCCCGTTAATTCTTCATGCGTGGGCCGGATGAACATGTTACGTACGAACAGGGCCTGCCAGGCGGCGGTTCCGATAAAACGGACCGGAATGCGATAGCGCTCGTCGGCGCCTGCATAAACATCCTGCACATAGACGCTATAGGCGCGCACATACTGGCGTACCCGCTCGAAGATGCCCTCAAAGTACTCTTCACTGATGGGTTGGTTGATGTTATTCCACGAGACGCTGTCATGGGAAGTGGCGTCGTCGACGATAAACCGGTCTTTGGGCGAGCGGCCAGTATGGCCGGTCCTAACCGCTAACGCCAAATGGTGTAGCAGATGCCCTTCCCGATTTTTTACCGCCTCTTCGACCAACCGGGGGGTTGGCCAGCGAAAGCAGACCACATCCGGGTGGAGGCCCAGATAACTCAAATCCACTTTACCCATAGTGATCTCCCCTGTATGAAGTTAGGTTTGGAAAATGAAGATTGTCAGCCCTCATCTCATCGGCTCGGAGACGGGACGGACTGGAATAATTAGCAATTCACAAGCCATGTTGACCCAATGGCGTGGCGCCATGGTTCCTCAAGGAAGGGTGACCAAGGGTGCCGGGGTCCAACCTCGAGCCCTGTGTTCGGCTACTACCGTGGTAAATATCCCGCCCCGCACATTGAATTCTGCGGTGAGGCGCATGAAACGGGGGGAGGTGGCCCCAACCAGATCCTCAAGCATCTGATTGGTGACGGCCTCATGGAAGGCCCCCTGGTCTCTGTAGGACCACACGTAGAGTTTTAATGACTTGAGCTCCACGCACAGGAGGTCTGGTACGTATTCCAGTGTCAATTCAGCGAAGTCGGGTTGCCCTGTTTTGGGGCACAGGCAGGTGAACTCGGGTACCCGGATGCGGATGGTGTAGTCGCGTTCCGGGGCGGGGTTAGGAAAAGTTTCCAAGTCTCTGCTGGGGGCGCTCTGCATTTCAGGCTCATGATGGTGCGAAACTCAGGGCATTTTAGCAGACCTACCTCCAATCCAAGTCAGCCAATCAGTTCGAAAAAAGCCTTGAGGGCCTTAACGTTCAGAGTCTCGTGGCTTTGCCCTGCAACCCTGGCTCCTGTATCTTGCGCCGATGCGGTTAGAGAAGATCAAACTTGCCGGTTTCAAATCCTTCGTGGATCCCACGACGGTGCTTTTTCCGAGCAACCTGTCCGGGATCGTGGGGCCGAATGGCTGCGGCAAATCGAACGTCATCGATGCCGTTCGCTGGGTGATGGGCGAAAGCTCCGCAAAGATGTTGCGGGGCGAATCCATGGCCGATGTCATCTTCAACGGCTCTACCAGTCGCCAGCCGGTTGGCCTGGCAACCATTGAACTCCTCTTCGATAACGGTGATGGCGGGGCAGGAGGCGAATACGCCAAGTACACTCAGATCTCGGTCAAGCGCCAGGTCAGCCGCGACGGCCAGTCCAACTATTTCCTCAACGGGGCTCGCTGCCGGCGACGTGATATCCAGGACCTATTTCTCGGTACCGGATTGGGCCCCCGCAGTTATGCCATCATCGAACAAGGCATGATATCGCGCCTCATCGAGGCCCGCCCAGAGGACCTGCGGCTCTTCCTGGAGGAGGCGGCCGGAATCTCCAAATACAAGGAGCGACGCCGTGAGACCGAGACCCGAATCCGCAACACTCGCGAAAACCTGGACCGACTTAACGACCTACGCGAGGAGGTCACCAAGCAACTCCTGCACCTGGAGCGTCAGGCTGCTACGGCTGAGAAATACAAGCGCCTCAAGGAGGAAGAAAGCTTACTCGGTGCAGAGGTCAAGGCCTTGCGCTGGCGCGCCCTTGACCAGGATTTATGGCAGCGTGAACAGATTTTGGGGGAAGGGGATCTGAGGCTGGAAGCCGACCTGGCTCGCCAGCGTCATCTGGAGGCGGACATCGAGACGCAGCGAGCGGGTTTTGCCGAGGCCTCGGACCGTTTCAATAGTATTCAGGGCCGTTACTATGCCGTGGGTGCCGAGATAGCGCGGCTGGAACAGGGTCTGCAGTTTGCCCGCGAGCATCGCCGCCGCCAGGAAGTCGAGTTGGCGCGACTCGAGCGTGAAAGCGCGGAGGCGGCGCGCCTCTTGGATCAGGATCAGGCCAGCCTGGCGGAACTGGACCTACAACTGGCGCAGGATACACCGGCCCTCATGGCAGCGGAACTTGAACATGAGGCGGCCGCTTCAAAACTGGAGGCGGTAGAGGATGAGCTTAAGACCTGCGAGGCCCATTGGGAGGAATTCAATCGCGAGGCGGCGGCACCCGCCCAGCAGGCACAGTTGGAGCGGGCTCGCATCAATCACCTGGAACAGCGGCTGGGTCAGGACCGGTCGCGGCTTGTACGGCTGGAGGAAGAGCTGAGCCGTCTCTTCACCGCAGAGTTGGAGGAGCAGATCGAGGCCTTGGAGGCACGGGAGGAGCACCTGAATGTCGAACTCACCGCCTATCTGGTTGAACGCGACCGGCTTGGGGTGCTCCTTGACAAGCAGGAGGCCAGACGGCGCGAACTCGGCGCCCGATTGGACGAGGCCCGCACCCAACTTCAGGCAGCCCGGGGCCGCCAGTCCTCCCTTATCGCCCTCCAGGAGGCGGCGGTGGCCGATGGCGATCGTGCAACTTCGGCCTGGCTGGTCGCTCAAGGACTGGCCAGGGCCCCCCGGTTGCTTGATGACCTCAAGGTCGAACCCGGTTGGGAACTGGCGGTGGAATCCATTCTGGGCCTCCATCTCAAGGCCGTCTGCACCCCGGATATTAGCCGCCACGCCGGGGAATTGGTATCCGCCAAGGGTGCCTTGGCCCTCTTCGACACCCAAGCCCCGGTCGGTGTCGAGCCGGAGCCCGGCAGTTTGTTCGACCAGGTGGCTTGCCCCTGGCCCCTGCAAGGACTCCTGGGTAGTGCAATGCCGGTCGCCACCCTGGCAGAGGCCTTAACAAGGCGCGCCGGCCTATTACCTGGTCAGGCTTTGGTTACCCCAGAGGGTATCCAGGTCGGTTCCAACTGGCTGCGCACCTCGGCCCAAGATCAGCCTCTTGGAGGGGTTCTGGCGCGTGGCGAGGCGCTGAAGGCGCTGGAGATCCAGATCGCCGATTTGGACGCCCAGATTACGGCCTTAGCTGAGGACCAGGAGGGGGTGCGTGACGCGCATCGTGCGCAGGAACTGGAGCGTGAGGCCTTGGGGACGCGGATTACGGAACTGAACCGGGCCATTGCCCAGGTGAGGGCCGATCTCACGGGCCGTCGTGCTCGCCTCGAACATCGTAACGAGCGCCGCCAGGCCCTCGAGTCAGAGGGGGATGAACTGCGGGATACCTTGGAGGAGTCACTGGAGGACATGGGGGCATCCCGCGAGAGGCTCCATGCCGCCCTGGAGACGGTCGAGCTCCACAGTGAGCGGCGAGAGGCCCTTGCCCGTCAGCGCGAGGGTCTGCGTGCTGAGGTCGCCGCGGCCCGGGGCCAGGAACGCGAAGGGCGCGAACGGGAGCATCGTCTTCGGGTCGGCATCGAATCCCGTCGTGCCAGTCGCGCGGTCACGGCCCAAGGTTTGGAGCGTGCCCGGGAACAGGGTGATCAGTACTTGGAGCGTATCGCCGAGGTACGGGGGGCACTGGAGGAGCTGATCGAACCCCTGGCGGAGCAACAGGAACAGCTTGAGGAACAACTCGGCTTGCGCCTGGATGCGGAGGCAGACCTGGGCGCGGCCCGCGAAAGCCTGGGGACACTGGATCAGGCGGTGAGGACCCTGGAACAGGAGCGCCAGCACCTCGAGGGGGCCATCGGTAACGCCCGCGCCACCCTGGACGGTCTGCGTCTGGAGCGTCAGGAACTTCTGGTGTTACGACGCACCCTGGAGGAGCAACTCCAGGCACAGGCCCTTAAACCCTTGGAGGTTCTTAATGCCTTGACGGACCCCGAAGCTGGGACGGATGAATGGCAACGGCGCCTGGAGCAGGTGACCCAACGTATCGCCCGGCTCGGCAACATCAATCTGGCCGCCATCGACGAATTCCAAGCTCAGTCCGAGCGCAAGCATTATTTGGATGCCCAGCATGAGGATATCTTCCGCTCTCTGGAGACCTTGGAGACCGTGATCCGGCGCATCGATCGGGAGACCCGGAGTCGCTTCAAAGACACCTTCGATCAAGTCAATCAAGGCCTACAGCAGCTTTTTCCACGCCTTTTTGGTGGGGGGCACGCCTATCTGGAACTCATTGGCGAGGACTTGCTGGAGACGGGGGTCTCCGTCATGGCGCGGCCACCGGGTAAGCGCAACTCCAGCATCCAACTTCTGTCGGGCGGTGAAAAGGCCCTCACCGCCGTGGCCCTGATTTTTGCCATCTTCCAGCTCAACCCGGCACCCTTCTGCATGCTTGATGAGGTGGATGCCCCCCTGGATGACGCCAATGTGGGACGCTTTTGCGAGTTGGTCCGTTCCATGTCGGACCAGGTGCAATTCATCTTCATCAGCCACAACAAGGTCACCATGGAGATCGCCGATCACCTCATGGGCGTGACCATGCACGAGCCCGGGGTCTCCCGGCTGGTTGCGGTGGATGTGGAGGAGGCGGCCCGTCTGGCGGCCAGCTCCTGAGGTCCTGCCCATGTCCCGTCTCCCCCCGACCTCCGCCCCGCGCGCCCAGTCCCGCTCCAAGAGCAGCCGCCGCTGGCTGGATCGCCACTTTGGCGATGAATATGTCAAACGCGCTCAACAGGAGGGTTATCGCTCCCGCGCCGTTTTCAAATTGCTGGAGATTCAAGAGAAGGATCGCCTACTGGCCCCAGGCATGAGGGTCGCCGATTTGGGTGCGGCTCCCGGAGGCTGGAGTCAGGTCGCCGCCCGCCTAGTGGGAGATAAGGGTCAGGTGGTGGCGCTGGACTTGTTGCCGATGGACCCCCTGCCCGGCGTAACCTTCATACAGGGGGATTTCCGCGAGGAGGAATCCTTGGTCCAGTTGCGGGATGCCCTAGGTGGTGAGCCTCTGGACTTGGTACTTTCCGACATGGCCCCCAACATGAGTGGCACGGCGGCCGATCAGCCGCGTCTCATCTATCTCTGTGAACTGGCATTGGATTTCGCCGTCCGGCACCTCAAGCCCGGTGGTGCCCTGGTCATCAAGATTTTTCAAGGCGAGGGCTTTGATGGCTATGTCAAGACCTTGCGTCGGTATTTTCGTCAGGTCGCCAGTCGCAAACCCAAGTCGTCCCGCCGCGAGAGCCGGGAGCTCTATCTGGTGGCCCGGGGCTCAATCCCACTGGACTTCCTTTCTGGTTAGGTTGGCCCCATATTTTCCAGGTATGATGCGGTAACACCGCATTTTTTCGCCTCAGGCGAGGCGCAAGAGGGTAGCAGCCGTGAATGATATGGCGAAAAATCTTTTACTTTGGGTGGTCATTGCGATCGTCCTCATGTCCGTGTTCAACAACTTTACGGCTACCAAGACGGCCCCGAGGGCCTTACCCTATTCGTCCTTCATCGATTTGGTGCGGCAGGGCGATGTCAAGGAGGTGACCATCAGTGGGCGCGCGATCGACGGCGTTAAGGTGTCCGGTGAACGCTTCTCCAGCTTTGCCCCTGAGGACGAAGGCTTGGTGGGCGAACTGCTCAAAAACAACGTCGCCATCAATGCCCAGCCCCCAGAGAAGCCGGGTGTGCTGATGTCACTCTTTATCAACTGGTTTCCGCTTCTCATCCTGGTCGGGCTCTGGATTTTCTTCATGCGCCAGATGCAGGGAGGCATGGGTGGCCGTGGGGCCATGTCCTTCGGTAAGAGTCGGGCGCGCATGTTGTCCGAGGACCAGGTCAAGGTCACCTTCCAGGATGTGGCCGGAGCAGATGAGGCCAAGGAGGAGGTTACGGAGATCGTGGATTTTCTCCGTGATCCCAGCAAGTTCCAAAAGCTCGGCGGCAAGATACCCAAAGGGGTCCTGATGGTGGGGCCGCCCGGCACCGGCAAGACACTGCTGGCGCGCGCCATCGCCGGTGAGGCCAAGGTGCCCTTTTTTACCATCTCGGGTTCCGACTTCGTGGAAATGTTCGTAGGCGTCGGTGCCTCGCGGGTACGTGACATGTTCGAGCAGGCCAAGAAGCATGCCCCCTGCATCATCTTCATCGACGAGATCGACGCAGTGGGTCGGCACCGGGGCGCTGGCCTGGGCGGCGGTCACGATGAGCGTGAACAGACCCTCAACCAGTTGTTGGTGGAGATGGATGGCTTCGAGGGTAACGAAGGGGTCATCGTCATCGCCGCCACCAACCGCCCGGATGTCCTGGATCCGGCCCTGTTGCGCCCCGGCCGCTTCGATCGCCAGGTCGTGGTGCCCTTGCCAGACGTGCGCGGGCGCGAACAGATCCTCAAGGTCCACATGCGCAAGATCCCGGTGGCGGATGACGTCAAGGCCTCCATCATTGCTCGGGGTACCCCAGGCTTTTCTGGAGCCGATCTGGCCAACCTGGTCAATGAATCAGCCCTCTTTGCCGCCCGTAGTAACAAGCGGGTGGTGGATATGGAGGATCTGGAAAAGGCCAAGGACAAGATCATGATGGGGACCGAGCGTCGCTCCTTAGTCATGTCCGAGGACGAAAAACGCCTCACCGCTTATCATGAGGCGGGTCATGCGGTGGTTGGACGCCTGGTTCCGGAACACGATCCTGTCCACAAGGTCAGTATCATCCCCCGGGGTCGGGCCTTGGGGATCACCCTCTTCCTGCCCGAAGAGGACCGCTACAGTTACACCAAGCAACGGCTGGAGTCGCAGATATCCAGCCTTTTTGGGGGACGCATCGCCGAGGAGATCATCTTTGGCGCCGATAGTGTCACCACCGGTGCCCAGAACGACATTCAACGCGCCACTGACATTGCCCGCAATATGGTCACCAAATGGGGCCTTTCCGATCGCCTCGGGCCCCTGACCTATGGCGAGGACGAACAGGAAATCTTCCTCGGTCATTCCGTGACCCAACATAAAAATGTATCCGACGAGACTACTCATATCATTGATGAGGAGGTCCGCCTTTTCATCGACCGCAACTACGAGCGCTCCCGGCGTCTGATCACCGAAAATCTGGAAAAGCTGCATGCCATGGCGGCGGCCCTGATGAAATACGAGACCATCGATCAGGATCAGATCGATGACATCATGTCAGGTATGCCGCCGCGCCCGCCCCGTGACTGGGTTGAGGACGAGGGCCGGCGCAGCCGCGGTAACGCCCCGGCTGGATCGGATGTTACCAAGAGTGAGGGTCCCATTGGGGGGCCCGCCAGCGAGCATTAAGCAGCTGAGGGCAGCTTGGAGGTATGAAGTCGGCTCTAGGCCTTTTAACCCTCCTGGCTCCGCCCAGGGCAGAGCTGATCAGACCTTGACACCCTTTGGCCTTCTCGACTGTGGCGGCCGGCTCTTGGATTTGAGCCGACCTTGTGTCATGGGCATATTGAATGTGACCCCGGATTCCTTTTCCGATGGTGGCTGTTATGCGACCCTGGATTCGGCCTTGCGCCAGGGCGAGCGGCTAGCCCAGGAGGGTGCCGACATCCTGGATGTGGGGGGTGAATCCACCCGTCCCGGGTCCAGCGGTATTTCTGTCCAGGAGGAAATTGACCGGATAGTGCCTGTCATCGAGGCCCTGACCCTGCGCCTGGAATTGCCCATCTCCGTCGATACCAGCAAACCCGAGGTCATGCGTGCCGCCGTGGCCGCGGGTGCCGGCTTTATCAACGATGTCCAGGCCCTGCGTAGGCCCGGAGCCTTGACCACCGCCGCTATGCTGGGGGTCCCCGTCTGCTTGATGCACATGCGGGGTACCCCTGCCTCCATGCAGGAGGCCCCGACCTATGTGGACCCCCTGGCTGAGGTCGCCGGTTTTCTCCTGGAGCGGGTGGTGGCCTGTGAAAGGGCCGGTATCCCTCCGCACCGCCTGATCCTGGACCCAGGATTTGGCTTTGGGAAAACCCTGGACCATAACCTGGCACTGCTTGCGGGGCTCGGGCGTCTGGCCGAACTGGGGCTGCCCCTCTTGGTTGGGCTATCTCG
The DNA here is from genome assembly GCA_964523415.1 of uncultured Chromatiaceae bacterium. GTDB lineage: Bacteria > Pseudomonadota > Gammaproteobacteria > Chromatiales > Chromatiaceae > M0108. Next base: position 11,754 of record CAZFZB010000060.1, read on the forward strand.
CAAGTCCATGATAGGCGCCCTCACCGGGCGAGAGGTCGGGGATCGCCTCGCCGGTAGTCTGGCCGCCCTCGTGCTGGCCGTGGAGCGGGGTGCCCTGATTCTGCGGGTCCATGACGTCGGCGCTTCGCGTGACGTGGTTAAGGTAGCCTGGGCCCTGATGCAGGCCACGGGCAACAATTGAGTTAAGAGGTAAACGCGATGCGCAGGTTTTTTGGTACCGACGGCATTCGGGGTCGGGTAGGAGAGGGGAATATCACTCCGGACTTCATGGTCAAGCTAGGCTGGGCGGCGGGCCGGGTCCTGGGTCCTGCACCAGGCAGTAAGGTTCTGATTGGTAAAGATACCCGTATCTCGGGCTATATGTTCGAGTCTGCCCTGGAGGCGGGTCTGGCGGCGGCCGGCGTCGATATTCGGCTCCTCGGTCCCATGCCTACCCCAGCCATCGCCTATCTGACCCGCACCCTGCGCGCCGCCGCGGGTATTGTCATCAGCGCATCCCATAACCCCTACGAAGATAACGGCATCAAGTTCTTTTCCGCAGCGGGCGATAAATTGCCGGATAAGGTAGAGCTGGCTATCGAGGATGCCTTGGACAAGCCCCTGAAAATGGTGGATTCCGCCGCCCTGGGCAAGGCCCGCCGCGTCGATGATGCCGCCGGACGTTACATCGAATTCTGCAAGAGCACGGTCCCTGCGGCTCTCTCCCTCAAGGGGCTCAAACTGGTGTTGGACTGTGCCAACGGTGCCACCTACCACACCGCGCCCTGTGTCTTCGAGGAATTGGGGGCACAGGTCACGGCCATCGGGGTCGAGCCCGATGGGTTCAACATCAATCGGGGTGTCGGTTCCACCTCCCCTGAGCGGCTGCGGACCATGGTTCTCAAAATGAAGGCGCATCTGGGTATCGCCTTCGATGGGGATGGTGACCGGGTTCTGATGCTGGATTCGCAGGGCCGCCTGGTGGATGGCGATCAACTCATCTATATCATCGCCAAACATCGCCAGTCCCAGGGTGCCCTGGGGGGTGATGTCGTCGGGACCCTGATGAGCAATCTGGGCTTCGAACACGCCTTACGGCGCCTGGGTATCGGTTTTTCCCGCACCCGGGTTGGCGACCGCTATATCATGGAACGCCTCAAACGGGACGGTAGTCTCCTCGGTGGCGAGCCCTCGGGCCACATTATCTGCCGCGACCGCACCACCACGGGTGATGGTATCGTGGCCGCCCTTCAGGTGCTGCAAGCCCTGGTGGAATCTGGTAAGCCCATCGAGGATCTGGTAGCCGAGGTCGAACTATATCCCCAGATTCTCATCAATGTTCGCCTTGACGAACAGCGGGAAATCGTCAGCCTGCCCGTGATGCAAGCCGCCGTCGCCTCCGCCGAGGAGGAACTCGCTGGCCAAGGCCGCGTTCTCCTGCGCCCCTCCGGTACCGAGCCTCTGATCCGGGTCATGGTTGAAGGGGACGACCCGGTGCGCGTGAATACCATCGCCCATCGGCTGGCGGATCTGGTGCGGGAGCTGACTTGAGTGGCCATTGTCAGTAAGAGTGCCTTGGTGCACCACTCCGCAGCCCAGATGTTTCAATTGGTCAAGGACGTAGAGTCCTACCCCATTTTTTTGCCCTGGTGCCAGGCAACCCGAATTCTCAGACGGGAGGATAACTGTATCTGCGCCGAATTGGTGGTGGCCCGGTTGGGTATTCGTCAAACCTTCTCGACCTGTAATCACTATGTCGAGAATGAGTGGATGGATCTGAATCTGTTGGCAGGGCCTTTCAAGCATATGCGGGGGCGCTGGAGCTTCCTTCCCTTGCGGTCGGATGCCTGCAAGGTATCTCTGACCATGGATTTTGAATTCGCCGGTGCCCTGATCGACAAGGCCTTTGGGACCGTCTTTAATCAGATCGCCAATTCCTTGGTGGATGCCTTTTGCAAGCGGGCGGACGAGGTGTATCGTGGTGGAGCAAGAAATTCAGGTTGAAGTAGCCTATGCCCGGCGGGATGACCAGGCCCTGTTGTCAGTGACCGGCGGCCTGGGGATGACGGTGCGCGAGGCCATCGACCGCTCGGGGATCCGGGAGCGCTTCCCGGAGATCGATCTTGCCATCCACAAGGTTGGTATCTTTGGTAAGTTAGCCAAGTTGGACCAGCCCTTGGTTAGCGGCGATCGAGTTGAAATCTATCGCCCCCTGATTGCTGATCCGTCGGCTCAGCGAAAGAAGCGGGCGGCAGCGGGTAAGGTCATGCGCAAGGGTGGGGGTGAGGAAGCCGCAGACTAGATCGCGGATCCCCTCCGCCAGGACACAAGGCGAAAGCGCCTCGCTGGTATCCATGACATCTCCCCATCCCACCCCTCCCGTGAAGGTTCGCCGAAATTGGCTGAGCCGGCGCGAGGGGCAGGTGGGGGATAAGGAGAATCAGTAGCCGCCCTTGCGTGCTATGTAGGGCAGACCGGCGACGCGATTACCCTGCTTACTGGGGGCCAAAGGAAAAAGCTTATAAAGGTCCTTGCTGGTGATCGTCTTGCCCCAGCGCTTGCCCATGTCCTTGTTGATCTGACGTTCCATGGGCTGATTGTTGTTGTTGTTCTGATATTCGTCGCGTAGATATTCCAACAGGTCCCAGTGCTCCTGAGTCAGTTCGATGCCCTCAATGGCGGCTAGCGCCATCGCCACATCCTTATCCCAATCCTGATAGTTGACCAGATTGCCGTTGGCATCGGTCTCGATGGTTTTGCCGTTAACCTCAATGGCCATTTTTGCGTCCTCTCGTCAAGGTGTGCCGCTGCTGCGGCGGAATAACCGTGCCCTCAGGGGTGCATGAAATCCTGCCTAGACTTGCTGGAGAGTGGCCCTCTTTAACAAGCCTGTTAATGGCCGCTAATTTTATGAAATTGAGTGGCCTCCGTCACCCATCCATCAACAACTCGATAGGCCTTGAATTATGGAAATCCGGAAAAACAAGTTCAGGTCCCCGGCCACAGGTCAGCCGCGCCCCGTACGCCCGAGGCGTCTCCATGCTTGGCCGGAAGGAGACGGGTCGTTACCTGATCCGTGAAGATATATGCCCCCCACAGGGCGGGCACATTGCGGTACAGCCTTTCCAGCTTCGACAGGCCACCGCCCAGCACGATGAGATCCGGGTCGAGCAGATTGATCACCCCCGCCAGGGCCCTGGCCAGGCGGGCCTCATAGCGTTGCAGGCTAGTTTCGCAGGCCATATCACCAGCCGCCGCCGCTAAACCTATGGCGTGGGCATCCAAGGTTCCGCCCCGTCGTAGCGCATGATCCGCCGCCAGACCAGGGCCAGAGAGGTAGGTCTCGATGCAGCCGTAGCGCCCGCAATAACAGGCCGGCAGCGGGTCCTGGGCCTCAAGCTGAGGCAGGGGGGAGTGACCCCACTCGCCGGCAATGCGGTTGATCCCAGTCAGTAACCGGCCATGGGCTACGATGCCGCCGCCGACCCCGGTACCCAGGATGGCCGCGAACAGGGTAGTGGCTCCGAAACCAGCGCCATCGGCGGCCTCGGATAGGGCCAGGCAGTTGGCGTCATTCTCAACTCGGATGGGCCGTCCTAGCAGTGCCTCCAGATCCTGGGGAAGTGGCCGGCCGTTCAGGCAGGTGGAATTGGCGTTACGAATGAGCCCGGTCTGGGGCGACACCGACCCTGGGATGCCAATACCCACCTGGACCCGGTCGCCAAGTGCGCCCTCCGCCGCCAGTACCAGACCCCGGATGGCCTCCAAGGTCCTGCAATAATCCCCTTGGGGTGTCCAAACACGCTGACGCCAGAGTTCTCGCCCCTTGGGGTCCAGGGCTATGCCTTCGATCTTGGTACCACCCAGGTCAATGCCGACACGGATCATGGCAGGCTGGGTTGACAGTGCATGGCACGAAGGAGGGGTTCATGGGGAGGGGGATGCGTAAATCGAGGAGAGTTGCTCTCAGAAGCCTGAGTAGCCCATGAGCCTGATGACTGATTCTTATAAAGAAAATTTGGTGATGGCCCGCAGTTCCAGCCCGGCGCTGGGCCATACGCCGGGCTGATGGAGGATCAGACGCAACCGGTAGGCTTAGGCAGACCACCCCATTTGCAGATGAGCTTCATCGGCCCCTTCTTGAAAATGTCGTAGAGTTCTTTCGTGGAAATGTTCAACTCTTTGGCAAACTTGCGGATAGGGGGCACGACGCCGTCGTTTTCGTACCGGGAGCGGGCCTCCCGAATGTAACCCATGATCTGTTCCGTGATCTCGAATTCATCGGCCTGGGCGAGTTGGACCGCGACCTCCTCGCTCCAGTCATCGCGATTGATAAGGAAACCCTCGCCGTCCACGGGTACGGATACTGCCATTTTTTGTCTCCGGTATGGTATCTGACTAACAAAACCCTAGTATGTACAGCGCTAGATTGGGACCTCGGTCATGGATTCCAATCCGGGAGCCAGGGAAGCCGCCCGATATCGCATCCACCTTGGTCAGGTCATTCCAATACCAATACCTGCGCTTAATGGGTTCGGATGGTACGAGCAGCCTCGATGGCCTCCAAGACCCCGTCCCATAAACGGATGCGGGCGCACAAGGCCTCCTCGGCAGCGGTTTCGGCCTCCTCACCCTTGACGGGATCTTCGTTGCAAAGGATTTCCAACATCCGCAGCGCCATAGGCCCGTGGAGGTGTCCATCGAGGTGGATGTGGCGTTCCAGATAGTAGTGGAAGCAGGGGACCTGCTCCACCCCTAGGCGGCTAAGATCCAGGAAGCGACGGAACATGTCCGGAATGACCTGCTCACGACCCAGGGCGAGGGCAGCCGCAACCTCATGAGGCTTGTCTTCCCGGATGAAGGCGAAGGTGGTCTCGGTGAAATAGCGCGCGGGGAGGGGGACCAGGTCTGAGTAGAGGGCCTCATCGACCCCCTGTACCCGGACCCGATCAAGGAAGGTAACCGCCCATTGCCTATCGTCGCCGATTTCGTCCAAGGCCCGCAGGTAAAGTTCAAAATGGCTGGTGAATCCCGAATCGCCCTCGCCGGGCGCCAGATCCGACTCCTCCTCCAAGACCAATTGATTGATGAAACGCCTCAGTAGAGGATCCCCCTGGGGCATCCAGGGAACCTGGGTGGGGGCCAGGTATTGCTGCAAGTATTTGGTCAGGGACATGAAATCCCAAACCGAAAAGAGGTGGTGCCTCATGAAGATCCGCAGATCGTCAAGGTCTTGCAGGGATCCGTAGATGGGATGAATGGCCAACCGTTCCCGCAGGGGGGTCAGATGGTCGAGATTGAGTACCGGCATGGTGATGTTCTCCGCAGGCCGCCCGCTAACACCCCTCGTCCCGA
>CAZFZB010000061.1:0-3420 GCA_964523415.1 uncultured Chromatiaceae bacterium
GAGATAGCCGGTACCAGCGTGCGCACCTTGCAACGCCGTCTCATGCTACTGGGGACGAGTTATTCGCACTTGGTGCAGCAGATCAGGTTCGAGGCGGCGGTAGAACTGATCAGGGACAGGGGCACCCGGATGCTGGACGTGGCTCACGGAGTGGGTTACGAGGATCAGGCTCACTTCACCCGGGCATTTCAAAGGATCGCTGGGATGACCCCGACGGAATACCGATTGCAGTTTGGGAAGGACCTTTCCAGCACCCCTCCGACGCGCCGTTTCCGAAACGACGATAACCCCTCTCGGTCTTAACGCCGACGATTGAAGAGTCTCAACAAGGCTGAGCGCTTGCAGGTCGGACACTGCTCCTAAGCAAGATCGAACAGGCAGTTTAGGGCATTGATCAACTTACGATCAGATGACACCCCGCATTAGGTGCGCCTCGCGCACCCCGCGAAGGGCGTTGCACACCCGGATCGCCTCGGCGCGCTCGAGATCTGCCAGGGTGACCGGGGCCTCGCGCGCGGCCCAGGCCGGATCATCCAGCAGGACGCCGCGCATCACGCCCGGCAGCACCCCCGCGCTCAGCGGCGGGGTGATCCAGGCGCCGTCGAGTTTCAGGAAGATGTTGCTGCGACCCCCTTCCGTGACCAGGCCAGCCTGGTTGTAAAACAGGGTATCGAAGGCGCCCTGGCGTACAGCTTCGGCGATGGCCCTGTCATATGCGGCACGCCGGGTGGTCTTATGAGCTAGCAAGGGGTCCGCGGCATCGAATGGCGCCGGGGCGACCAGCAGGCCCAACGGTCCCGGGGGCAACTCCTCCAGCCGGGCGGCATCCAGGTCATAGCTGCCATTTTTGTGCAGGATCAGCTTGATGCGATAGGGAATCCCCGTTGCCAGGGTGGCTAACCGCGCCTCCAAGCCCTGGCGAAGATCCGCCGACCCTAACCGGAATCCCAGGTACTCCGCGCTGCGCCCGATCCGGGTCAGATGACGCTCCAGGTGACGGATGCCTGTCTCGCGGCTGGCATAGAGGGTCTCGAAAAGGCTGAAGCCCGGGTCGAGCTCGGTGAGGAAACGCGCCTTCAACAGGCATTCGTCGTATTCCGCAGCGGCTTGGCTATCACTGACTATGCCGGCCCCGATTCCCAGGCATCCCGGAACCGAGGCCCGAGGCGACTGGCCTGGTGCCTGGGTACCTAGGGTCAGGGTGCGGATGGCCACCGACAGACAGAAATTCCCGCAGGCGGTCCCCGCCCGCTCTCCGGCCGGCGGCTCGACCCAACCCAGGGCGCCGGTATAGAGGCCACGGGGACGCGTTTCCAGGGCCTTGATCCAATGCAGGGTCCGATGCTTGGGAGCCCCCGTTATTGAGCCGCAGGGGAAGGTAGCCCGTAACACCTCGGGAAAGCTAACCGACCCCGGCAGTGCGGCCTCGATGGTGGAGGTCATCTGCAGGAGGGTCGGATGGGTCTCCACCGCAAACAGGGCTGGCACACGCACGCTGCCCGTGCGCGCCACCCGCCCGAGATCGTTTCGCAAGAGATCGACGATCATCAGGTTTTCGGCCTGGGTCTTGGGATTGAGGCTGAGTTCGCGCGCCATCGCCTCCTCATCCTTGCCATCCATGGCGCGCGGAGCCGTGCCCTTCATGGGCCTGGCCTGAAGCAGCCCCCCCTGGTGGCGAAGAAAGAGTTCGGGGGAGCAGGACAACACCTGGGTGGGTTCTTCCGGATAGACTCCGGACGGGAGCGATAGAAAGGCCCCAAAGGCCACGGGTTGACTCGCACGTAGCCGGCGATAGAGGCTCAGGGGAGAACCCAGGACCCGGAAATCGAGGCGATAGGTAAAGTTGACCTGATAGGTTTCGCCCGCGAGGATTGCCTCCTGAATACGGCTCAGGGCCGCCTCAAAGGCGGTTTGGTCCAGGCTGGGCCGCAAGTCGCAGACCCCGGCGGGGGCCGGGCCGGGCGCTTCATAATCGTCAGCTCCGTTCCCCACCCCGCCCAGGGCCTCACGCTCACGCCTCTCCAACCAGGCATCGACCGCCTGATGGGACAATCGCCGCAACTCGGAAAAGAGCAAGATGCGCAGAGCCCCGTGTTCCCCGGGCGGCAGCGCGGCGGCGTCCCCGCACTGCAGTCGCACCCCCCACTCGAAATCCGCCAACACCACCGCATGCCGCCCGGCCCGCATCTCGGCCTCGGCCTGGCTCCACACCTCGTCCAGGCGCCGGGGGTCGTCGCAACGGCATTCGCGCACAAACCCGGTGTAGAGGCGGCTCGTCGGGAGCGCCTCGGTAGCCGCACAATCGTCCAACAGGGCAAAAATTTCCATCGCGACTGGCAATGCCCCGGAAACCCCTCAACCCGGCTTGCATAGCGCGGGAAGCTGCGTTATCTAACTTGCTTGCCGTTAAACCCCTTACCTACCGAGCCCGGCAAAACACCAGCGGTGATTCTACCCCCCATGACCTTGAAATCCCTCCTCGACAGACAGCGCCTCTATACCATCATCTTCGAGTCCGATACCCCGGCGGGCCAGGGCTTCGACGCCGCCTTGCTGGTGGCCATCCTGGCCAGCCTGGTAGTCGTCATGTTAGATAGCATCGAGGGTTTACAAAGCCAATACCGGGATCTCTTCAACAACCTGGAGTGGGCCTTCACCGCCCTCTTCGCCTTGGAATACGGCCTGCGTCTCTACTGCTCACCCAAGCCCCTGGCCTACGCCTTCAGCTTCTTCGGCCTGGTCGATTTGGGGGCCGTGCTGCCCGCCATACTGGCCCTGGCCTTTGCCGATGCCCAGTACCTGCTTATCGTCAGGGTCATCCGCATGATCCGCATCTTCCGCATCCTCAAGCTGCGCCAGTACCTGAGCCAGGCCAACTTCCTGCTGATCGCCCTGCGCGGCAGCCGCCAAAAGATCATCGTCTTTCTGGTCACCGTCTCCTCCCTGGTCACGGTGTTCGGAACCCTGATGTATGTGATCGAAGGCCCCGCCCACGGCTTCACCAGCATACCCACCAGCATCTATTGGGCGGTGGTGACCCTGACCACCGTGGGCTTCGGCGACATCACGCCCAAGACCCCCCTGGGGCAGATGGTCGCCACCCTGGTGATGATCACCGGCTACTCCATCATCGCCGTACCCACCGGCATCTTTACCGCCGAACTGACCAACGCCATGCGTCAGGACAGCCAACTTACCCACGATTGCGCCAACTGCAACAAACCTCGCCACGAGGCCAATGCCGCCTTCTGCAGCCGCTGCGGCAGCCCACTCTTTCCCCGGGTACGCCCCGACGGGCAGATTGACCCCGAGGCTTAGTCCCTCCAGGCAGCGCTCTGCCTCGGCCTGCAACCGCCACACCAAAACTTCCGCACTCGCATCCCCGGGAGTCAATCAGGGCCAAGGAATAACCGCGCCTCG
>CAZFZB010000061.1:3520-13008 GCA_964523415.1 uncultured Chromatiaceae bacterium
ATCTTCCTGGCCCTGCGGGTGGCCCTCAAGGAAGAGGAGGAGCCTGCTTACCCTGCTGGGTCGGACAGGATGGATGAGTACCTGGACCTCTTGCTCGGGCGCCTGCGCCGGCTGTTTCGGCGTATCCATCCCTTGACCGCGGCCCGACTGGACCGGGCCAACCCCCTGAGGGCTCCGGCCGCAGCAACGGTTGCCCTGCTCGGCGCCAGCCTGGACCTGGAGGGCCCCGCGCTGCGCATTCTCGACTACCTCGACGAGTTGGTCGCCAGCCCCGACCTGGGCCCACTGCTACGCCACCACGGGGAGCGCACCAGCAGCCGCATCAACTACCGGCGCCTGGGGCCGGTGCTGGATCTGAGCGAGGCCGAACTGCGCCGCGCCCTGGCCAAGGACGCCCCCCTGCGGAACCTGGGCCAGGTGGTGATCGAAACAGGCCATAGCGACCTGGTGGACTTCCTGCGTCCCAGCGATCTCCTGAGCGAGGTCCTGGATGCCGCCCGGGCGGATACCGGGGCCCTGCTGGCGCTGCTCATCGAGCCGGCCCCGCCGGCGGAGTGGTCCCTGACGGCCTTCCCTTACCTAGAGACCCTGGCGGGTCTGGCGGGCGACGGCCTCCGCCAAGGCCTCGCCCGCCGCACCCCCGGGGTCAACGCCCTCCTCTACGACCCGCCCGGCACCGGCAAGACTGAGCTGGCCCGCGCCCTGGCGGGGGACCGTGGCCTGCGCGCCTATCAGGTGCGCAACGCCGATGACGACGGCGACGGCCTATCCCCCAACGGGCGGCTGTCCGCCTACCTGTTGGCCCAGCGCCTGCTCGGCCGGCGCGGCGCGGCCCTGCTGATCTTCGACGAGGTGGAGGATGTCTTCCACGCCCACGATAACCTCTTCGCCCTGTTGCGCGGGGCCAGCATCACCGGGCGGCAGAAGGGCTGGATGAACCGCATCCTGGAAGAGAACCCGGTGCCGGCGATCTGGATCGCCAATCAAACCAGCGGCATGGACCCGGCCTTCCTGCGCCGCTTCCTGCTACCGGTGGCCTGCGGTACCCCGCCACGCTCGGTACGCCGCCAGATAGCCGAGCATCACCTCGGTGACCGTGGCATGGCGCCCGATTTGCTCGACGAGCTGGCCGCCGACCAGGACCTGGCCCCGGCCCAGTTGGGGGCGGCGAGGCGACCGCTGATCTTGCGCACACGGGCGCCCTCCGAGGTCGCGGGATTCGTCGGAGGCTTCGGCGACTTTGACGAAGATCAAGGGGAATTTGCCCAGCAACTTGGTGATACTCGATGAAGAGCACTCGCATAGGCGGGCGACCCCCCCGATTGCACCCTCTGCAACCAGGACATACCGGCTGGCTAAGCGAATGAGAGCCAAGGCGACGGCGATAAGTGCCAGGGCAGCCGGCCATTGGCCGTCGATGCCAGACAGCGGCTCCATGATGAGACTGGGGACACGAAACCCTCCCGGAACTCTCAGCCATCGTCAGCGGCAACGCAAACCCAGCAGGTGGTGTTCGTTGCTCCGGCCAAGCATTAATTAGGTTCCACGCGCTGCCGTTCTGACCGTGTTCAAAGCTCGGTCCCAGAATCGGCGGGCTCATCTACGGGACTGGCAGGATATTACATCGGGGAGCATCGGGATGCGCCCACCGGGAAATTAATATTGTAAATACAATGGTATAAAATGAAATTCCTCCCATGCTTGGTCCTGGATCAAGGTGATGTTGAAGCGTGGTGGCAGCCACCAGCTCGCGCTGGAAAGAGCGATGAACGCCCGCCCGCCGCGCTAACCAGATCACTTATAAATCGGGAATACCTTCAGCATCTCCCCTGTTTGCCGATTTGATGGGATCGCTTTCCAGATCCCGGCAAAAGTTGACAACTTTACATAGGTATTGATGTCCAAATCTTGTAAGAAATGCGTACTCGTCGAAACAAACTCTACCGGATCGCCACAGGGGGCTAGCGACAGATTCGCATCCTCACGTCGCGGGTATGGGGGCACCGTCTCGGAAGGTGTAGACGCAACGCAAATGTAATGAATCGGTCAGCGGAGGTCCTTCACATGAGAAACGCAGCGCTTACTTTGATCGTCATGTCCGCCTTAATCCTCCCAGCATGCGGAACCACCACCGGTGAGCGCACGGCGAGCGGCGCATTGCTGGGGGCCGGCACCGGGGCGGCCATAGGGTCCCTAAGCGGGGACGCAGGCAAGGGGGCCGTTATCGGTGCCGGGGCTGGTGCCCTAGGTGGCTTCCTTTACGACCAGAACCAGAAGCAAATGGAGCGAGATTACTATTACGGTCACCACAACCATTACCGCAATCGCTCCTACCCCTACCGGGACAACTACTACAGCCCGGGTCCCTTTAACTGGTAAGACGCTCGGTATCAGCGAGACGAGCCGTGCGTCTTTCGGGCCGCAAGCCAAGGCACGGCGATCGCCTTGTGGGCGCGTTGACCTAAGGTTCGGTCGCCAAGAGACGTGTAGTCGTTCCCGGGAGACCGTACCACCGCGGTGCTCGATGACCACGGAGATGCTGACGGGCTGACATGAGACAAAGCGCGGGTCGTTTCGGCCCAGTTCCCCTCGATCTGAACTGTGAAATAGGGGGCAGTTAGTTGTGCGCCGCTCTTGGTCACTGATCGAAAAAGGGCGCATGCCTTGTTGGGAACACGGAGACGCGGTGAACCCAGACGCCATGCCGAGGCTTGCGCCGGCAAGGAGCAGAGCGGCGCGGCTGCCAGCCGCAGGCCATAACTACACACCCGATTGGATCCGAACTATCTGAGTGGACTCGAAGGACCGAGAGGATGACCAAACCCCTGTTCAAGGCCCACCTGCTGGCCGAGACCAACTCCAAGGCAGTGAAGGGCTACCGGCCGCCGGACACCTCTTAAGCCAGCCGATAATATATTCTGTCGATGCCAGGCTACCGCGAAGAAGGACCCGCGTTCGACCATCAGCATCCGATGAATTCCGGCTCGGATGCAGATTCCCTTTTTATAACAATGCGCGATAACGCCATAACGCTATTACCTTACCCTCGGCGTTGACACCCGCAGCCTCTCCCGTCCACACATCAACCCATCAGGCTTCTCAGTTACCCCTCCGCAGGGTTAGCCGACTTTATGTCCGCTGTAGGCACAGCATGACGCACTGACCTGTTCTAATGACCGCCATGTACTTGTGACCCCTCAAAGGCCCGGACCCGGCACCAGGAAAAACTGCCCAGGGCGCCAGGACCCCCGCCGTCAGGGCAGTCGGCAGAGGCTGCTGTGGCGGGTGGCAGCAGGGCCTCCAGCCGGCGGAGGCGTTTGACTCGGGTTGCGTAACTGGCGCTCATGGGAGAAGTATAACGGGAGACATCGGTCAGGCCCTGTCGTATCGCCGGGACCCAAGGACCCATTGTTACCCTGATCGCCCGTCGAGGGGCTTGACGCCAACCCCCGCTTCCCTGCACATTCCCCCAACAGCCCCCCAAATGCGAAAAAATCGTGGAACTGGAGCCCTTTCTCAAAGTCATGGCGGCCAAGCAAGGCTCCGACCTCTTCTTCAGCGAGGGCGCGCGGCCGCACCTGAAGGTGGAGGGTTCCCTCCTGCCCTTTGGCGACCGGGCTCTGACCAGCGAGGAAATCATGGCCTTGGCCAACTCCGTGATGGACGAGGATCAGAAGCGGGAACTGGCCCAGACCTGGGAGTGCAATCTTGGCGTGGAGTTGAAGGGCACCGGGCGTTTCCGCATCAATATCTTCCGCCAGCGGGGCGGACCAGCCATGGTGATCCGCTACATCAAGGGCCGCATCCCGACCTTCGAGGAGTTGTCACTGCCCCCGGTGCTGGTGGAGCTTAGCCGCGTCAAGCGCGGGCTGCTACTGGTGGTGGGTGCTACGGGTTCGGGTAAGTCCAGCACCCTGGCGGCCATGATCGACTACCGTAATCGCACCAGCCGCGGCCACATCCTCACCATCGAGGATCCCATCGAATTCACCCACGAACACCAGAAGTCTATCGTCAATCAGCGCGAGGTGGGCATCGATACCCAATCCTACGAGGCGGCCCTCAAAAACGCCATGCGCGAGGCCCCGGACGTGATCCTCATCGGCGAGATTCGCGACGCGGCGACCATGAGGCATGCCCTGGCCTACGCCGAGACGGGCCATCTGTGCGTCTCCACTCTGCACGCCAACAACGCGAACCAGGCCATCGACCGGATCCTGAGCTTTTTTTCCGAGAACCACCGCCAGCAGGTACGTATGGACCTTGCCCTGAACCTCCGGGCCATCATCTCCCAGCGGCTGATCCCGAACCGAGAGGCTAATGGGCGCGTCCCGGCAGTGGAGGTGATGCTCATGACGCGCTATATCGCCGATCTTATCCTCAAGGGTGAGATCGAGAGCATCAAGGAGGCCATGCGCCAAAGCGATATCCCGGGCATGCAGACCTTCGACATGTCCCTCTACCAGCTGTACAGCAGCGGTCGCATCACCCTGGAGGAGGCGCTGACCAACGCCGATTCCCGCAATGACCTGTCCTTGCGTATCCGCCTCGAGGGCGCTGGCGGCCAGACCCTGGTCGAAGCTGCCCCGGGGGCTGGGGAACCGCCCGCTGCTTGAGCCCTAGTCGGCAGCCTAGCCGTCTCGGGTGTGAATATTGCATGAAATGCCTCCTGGGTAGGGCCCGAGGCGTCATTCAACCAGTTTGTCCCGGTAATGGCGCCCCGCGCCTGGGCAGGGAATCGACCCTGGCCCCCTAATGAATCCTTTCATCCACCCAAGGAGTCCCTGATGTCGCCCTTTATTGACCTGCACCAAAGCAAACCCAATGACAAGCTCTTCGATCTGCCGCCACTGTCCCTGACCCCGGAGGGCGTGGCATTAGACTTCAAGCGCTATTTTGGCAGTACCTTTGGCCGGGACCGGGATTGCCGCTCCACCTATTATCCCTATCGCGCCCTGTCCGTAGTCATGCGCGACCGTCTCATGGAGCGCTGGAAGGGCACCCGCCAGGCCCAGGACGAGGCCAATTGCAGGCGCGCCCACTACTTGTCCCTGGAATTCCTCATGGGCAGGGCCCTCTCCAACGCCATGCTCAACCTGGGCGTTTCCACCGCAGCGGAGCAAGGCCTTTACGATCTCGGCCTGGTGCTCGAAGAGATCGTCGCCACCGAGCCCGACGCCGGACTGGGCAACGGCGGCCTGGGACGGCTCGCGGCCTGCTTTATCGATTCCTGCGCCACCCTGCAGTTGCCGGTCAAGGGCTACGGGCTTCGCTATGAATACGGCATGTTCCGCCAGACCCTGGACAACGGCTTCCAGGTCGAGAAACCGGATCACTGGCTCCGGGATGGCAACCCCTGGGAGCTGGAGCGCCCGGAATATACCCAGCGCGTCCAATTTGGTGGCCGCGTCGATTTTCATCGGGACGACAACGGGCGCTTGATGGCCTACTGGGTCGATACCCAGGACGTACTGGCGGTTCCCTACGATACCCCGGTGCCCGGTTATCGCAACGACACCATCAACACCCTCCGCCTCTGGAAATCCGTCGCCACCGACGAATTCAACCTGGGGGAATTCAACGCGGGCAGCTACCCCGAGTCCGTCGCCGCCAAGAATGCCGCCGAGCACATTACCATGGTGCTCTACCCCAACGACGCCAGCGAGAACGGCAAGGAGTTGCGCCTGCGCCAGCAATACCTGCTCGCCTGCGCCAGTCTCAAGGACGTGCTGCGCGAGTGGATCCGGCTGCATGGCCATGACTTCAGCCAATTCGCGGAGAAGAACTGCTTCCAACTCAACGACACCCACCCCGCAATCTCGGTGGCGGAACTGATGCGCCTGCTCATGGACGAACATCATCTGGAATGGGATGAGGCCTGGACCATTACCAGCACCACCATGGCCTATACCAACCATACCCTTCTGCCCGAGGCCCTGGAACGTTGGCCGGTGCGATTTTTCCAGTCACTCCTGCCTCGTCACCTGCAGATCATCTACGAGATCAATGCCCGCTTCCTGTCCGAGGTCGCCTCGCGCTGGCCCGGCGACATGTCCCGCCAAGGTCGTATGTCCTTGATCGAGGAAGGGCACGAGCCTCAGATCCGTATGGCCTTCCTGGCCATCGTCGGCAGCTTCTCCGTCAACGGGGTGGCCGAACTCCATTCGCGCCTGCTGGTCGAGGGTCTGTTCCACGATTTTTACGAGCTCTGGCCCCACAAGTTCAACAATAAGACCAACGGGGTAACCCCGCGCCGCTGGCTGGCCATGTGTAATCCAGGCCTGGGGCAGTTGCTGAACGAGACCATCGGCAAGGGATGGGTGCGTGACCTGAGCCAACTGGACCGCCTCGCCCCCCTGGCCGAGGACCCGGCCTTCCGGGAACGCTTTGCCGCCATCAAGGGTGCCAACAAGCTACAGCTTGCCCGCCTGGTTGCTCAGGACTGCCACGTGGATTTCGACCCGGCTGCCCTCTTCGACGTCCAGGTCAAGCGCATCCACGAATACAAGCGCCAATTGCTCAACCTTCTGCACGTCATCCACCTCTACAATCGCATCAAGCATGGCGACACGGCCAACTGGACCCCCCGCTGCGTCCTCATCGGCGGCAAGGCAGCGCCCGGCTACGCCATGGCCAAGCTGATCATCAAACTCATCAACAACGTGGCCCGGGTGGTAAACGGGGACAAGGCCACCGAAGGCCTGCTGCGTCTGGCCTTCATCCCCGACTATCGGGTCTCGGTCATGGAGGTCATAGCCCCCGGTACCGATCTCTCGGAGCAGATCTCCACCGCCGGCAAGGAGGCCTCGGGCACGGGCAATATGAAGTTCATGATGAATGGGGCCGTCACCATCGGTACCCTGGACGGCGCCAACATCGAGATCCGTGACCAGGCGGGGGCGGACAATTTCTTCCTGTTCGGCATGACCGCCGCCGAGGTTGAAGCCAGGCGGGGTCACTATGATCCTCAAGCCGTCATCCACAGCCATGGCCCCCTGCGCGAGGTGATGGCCCTGCTGGAGTCGGGGCACTTCAACCAATTCGAGCCCGGGCTCTTTGAACCTGTCCTTCAGGCTATTCGCAGCCCCCACGACCCCTGGGTGACCGCCGGGGATTTCCCGGATTATGTCCAGGCCCAGGAGAGGGCCGCTCTGGCCTACCGCGATCCCGATCGGTGGTTGCGCATGGCCATACTCAACACCGCCCATAGCGGTCGCTTTTCCTCCGATCGCACCATTGGCGAATATAACCGTGACATCTGGAAATTGCCGACGGTCACGCCCCTGCCCCTGTAATACATCGCCACCTTCCCGTGCCGGAGGGGGGGTATCAATCCCTCCGGCGGTTTGACCCGGAGGCCGGTTGGGTGTTAAGTAAATGCCTAACCGGCCCGCGGGGCGGGGATTCGCGGCCAGAACCGCGAGCCATGAGAAGAACATCAGATTCAATGGAGGACTTATTCCGTGTCATTCTGCAAGCCTAGACTCACCATCCTGCTGGCCGCCGCCAGCGTCACCCTGCTGATAAAGGCCCCCGTCGCCCTGGCCTTCAACTTTGGGGACATGATGAGCCCCAACAAATGGATGGGTGGCAATAGGAATAATAACGATGACTACTACGATGACCGTGATTACCCTGCCTATGGTCCGCCACCGGGGGCCTATGGTCCCTCCTCTTATGGTGCACCATACGGACCCTATGGCGGCTATGGCCCTACCCCTTATGGCGCCCCTGGTTATGGGGCACCAGGCGCTTGGGCGCCGGGAACTGCTCCCGCCCCTAGCCAAATCACGGCCCAACCACCCGCCCTGCCAAGCGCACCGGCACCTTCCACCTCGAATGCCAAGGCATCGGAGATCGACGCCCTCAAGCGTCGCATCGAGCAGCTCGAGGCCAAACAGGCACCCCCACCACCCTATGCCTCACCCTCGCCCAGCACCGAGCGGGGGTCACTACCTGGTCAGGCACGGGGTATGGGCTATCCGCCCCCCCCTGCCCCCTCCGGTCCGGCTGCCTCCGCCCCCAACTTCCGTCCCATGGATAAAAACTGAAGCCGCGGCATAAGGCTAGCCTGATTCCCGCCCCCACCAAGCCCTGTCCAGACAGGGCTTGGCATTTCTGAGGCCGGGATCTGAGTGCGGATGACCCGCTAGCCCCCAGGCATCCAGAAGGCCCTAGGACCGCCCGGCAAGGCCCCCCCGGTTAGTTTTGACCACCAGGAGGGCGCTAGAATGGCCGGAACCCACTTTTGGCCCTCGGTCCAGCAAGCAGCCAAATCAGACCAACCCCTTGGGAGGATTCATGAAAGCCTTAGTTGTTCTGCCCCTGGCACTCGCCGCGATCACCCTGGACGCTAACGAGACCGTAACCATCTTCCATTTTGCTGGTCTGGTTCAGTGCTTCCCCGGTGACGGGATACCAGTGGAAGAGGCAGCGGACCTGCTACGTGCCCAGGGACTCAAGATAAGGAGCGCCGAGCGCCGCCATCTGCCCGTGGATATAGGCCGCCATTGCGGTGCACCAGCCGCCGAGGCCAATGTCCTGACCCTGTCCATGACCGACTGGGCGGCCTTCACGGCTAAGAATCCGGACGCGGGGGGTTACGGCATCTGGACCTTCGATGAAGGCCAGGTCGAGGTCTATATGTACGACGGCACCCTCCAATGTGGGCAGGGCCAGGAGGTCCCCCTGGAGCGCCAGGAGGAGATCCTGACCAGCAAGGGGATCGCGGTTCAGAAGAGTCACAAGGGTTCCGATGGGTTCCCTCACATCGCCGTGTGCGGCGCCAGCACGGGCGCCATCAACATCTTCGCGATCAAGCCCGAGGATCTGGCCGCCGCGGGAGAACTTGGGTTCAGCCGGCTCATCACCCAGGAGATGACGGACAGCATGATGCGGCCGCTCCCTCGCCCAATCACCTCCTCGAACACCAGGGACGACCCCCCGACCGGGACCATCCCCTTACTCTGGTAACTAGCCGAGTCACCCGCCCTGGCAGGTGGCCGGAGCGTCCAGCCAGCGCACCAAATACCAGACCTGCTGGCCCTCTGAGGAGCGGGAAGGGCCATAGACGAGTGCGGGATAGAGGTGACGCTCCGGATCCGCCCCAGCCAGGGCGGTCGCCTCATTGACTACAGGCCTGACGCATCCCGATGGAAAGCGCGGCCTATCCCGACGCCGGGCCTTGACAAGGGCAAAGCACTCCCCCAGGGAGCGGGATTCGGGGTCCATCAGGATTTGGGGCATATGAGGTTCATCCCAACAGCAAGGCGAGGCCAGGTCCCCATCTTAGCCTAGCCAGAACAGGCCCGGGCACAACGCAACCCTCCCCTTTCGGGAAACTGGGGCTTTTCCCTGCGCTGCTGAGGCAGCGAGTACCCGCGGCGCGGTTCGTATGCCGGAGTGCCAAGGTCCTATTGTGCCGGCGGGATCGGGTCCTCCTCCCAGCCAAAGTCATCCCAACCGAACTTGACGATGACGGTGTCGCT
>CAZFZB010000061.1:13108-14374 GCA_964523415.1 uncultured Chromatiaceae bacterium
GGTAGGGGTCTGAGCGGTAACGACGCTAACAAGAAGCAGGGACAGGGCGGTGGCGGTAAAGAGCTGAACAGGGCGATAGGTCTTCATGATGGGGTCTCGCAGGCTGAGAGGATCAATGTTGAGGCTTTCGCGGCCAGGGTCTAATAATAGCGTTCGAGAGCGGTTAGGAAATCCACGGGGGCGGGCAACTGGTCCGGAGTTATGATCAGGGGCAGCATGATCAATCGCCGGTCCTTGCCACCGTGCAGTTCCATGAGATCGATACGGCGGGTCGTGGCCTCATGCTCATCCCGGACAATGTTCATGGCATCGAGGAAGAGGGTGATCGGTTTGGACCAGAGCTCTTGCTCGGCGTTGCCCAACACCTCGACCAGGATATCGAGATGGGTCTCCAGAATGGCCTGGTCTGGCCCTAGCTCGTGCAGATGCCTGGTAATCTCGTCCAACTCCGCCATCAGGCTAGCAAGATCCGGCTGATCGCCATCCGCTACCTTGAAGATCGAGCCGCCCTGCTCCATGGCCCTGAGCTTGCGCGTGACCAGATCACGTTGGTGGGCCAAATCAAGCCGCTCCAGATTCGCCTTACTGATCCGATCCAGTGCCTGAGTGAGGAGGTAATCGAAGGCGCGGCGCTTTAATTGACAACGGGTCTCGTCGGCATAGGCATGGGGTTCGACCAGGCGATGGGCGAAAAAGCTGACCTCGACCTGGGCCACGTCCCGACGCACCTGGTCTCCTACCAGATCCATGCCCAGGGTATGGCGTTCCGCGCGTTCCGCCAGGAGCAGGGTGTAGACCTGGGCCGCACCCCGCCCCTCCGGGGTTTCCAGATAATCACGAAGTGTCTGATCCCGGCCCAGGATATCCAACATGCTCACGGCGGAGGCAAAGATGGCCCCGAACCGCGGGTCCTTGCCATAAGTAGCGCTATCCACCTTCACCGGCTCCTCGAGGAAGGCGTCCACCAGTGCGATCACATGATCGATGGCGTGGATGACAGACTGGCGTAACTTATGGCCATAGCCCGGCAGGGCCCGGATGCGGGGGTCCGTGCCCTCCACCGCACGCTCGGTGGCCATCTCGATCAGCGAGGCGGGATAAGGTCCACGCTGCTCTCCGATGCTAAAGATAGAATGCAACAGGTTCAGCATGGTCTGTCTCTGACTCCAGCATCGATATTTTGTAAACCCAGAGGCCCATGGTGCGAGCCTTTGCTCAGGCATCCCTGGCATCCCCGCAGCCTCGACAGGCCATCAGGCCTATGCG
>CAZFZB010000061.1:14474-17049 GCA_964523415.1 uncultured Chromatiaceae bacterium
TCAACACCCGCGTCCGGCTGGCGGAACTGTCCACCACCTTGGGCCGTCCCGCGACCCTCGATGACGTGACAGATACGGAGCTCGACCGCCTAGCCCACGACGGCTTCGATCTGGTGTGGCTCCTCGGCGTCTGGCAGACGGGCGAGGCCGGGCGCCGCGTCTCAGCGACGAACCCCGCATGGCTGGCGGAATACCGCCAGACCCTCCCGGACTTTCGGGACTCCGACATCACCGGGTCCTGCTTCGCCGTTCGTGATTACCGGGTCCACATCGACTTTGGCGGAGACGAGGCCCTGGCCCGGATGCATACCCGCCTGCGCGAGCGCGGTCTGCGACTCCTGCTCGACTTTATCCCTAATCACCTGGCACCCGATCACCCCTGGGTGGAGGAACATCCGGATTTCTTCATCGCCGGGACGGAGGAACAACTCCGTCGTGAACCCCAAAACTACCGGCGCCTCGCAACGGCCAGCGGGAGCCGCATCCTGGCCTACGGCCGTGATCCCTACTTCGCCGGTTGGCCGGATACCCTCCAACTCGATCACGGTAACCCCGCCCTCCAGGACGCCCTGCTGGGGGAACTCCAGAAAATCGCCCGGCAATGTGACGGGGTGCGCTGCGACATGGCCATGCTGGTGTTACCGGAGATTTTCGCAAGTACCTGGGGAATCGTGCCTGCATCCTTCTGGCCCCGGGCCATGGCGGCGGTGCACGCAGAGATTCCCGGTTTCCTGTTCCTCGCCGAGGTATATTGGGACCTCGAATGGACCCTGCTGCAACAGGGTTTCGACTACTGCTACGACAAGCGCCTCTACGACCGCCTGGTGGCAGGGGCGGCAGGGTCCGTCCGCGAGCACCTCCGTGCCGATCTCGACTTCCAGGACCGGCTCACACGCTTCCTGGAGAACCATGACGAGCAGCGGGCTGCCGCGACCTTTGCCCCGGACGCCCACCGCGCCGCCGCCCTGGTCAGCTACCTCAGCCCCGGCCTGCGCTTCTTCCACCAGGGCCAGCGGGAAGGCAAGCGGATCAGGATCCCGACACACCTGGGGCGCGGGCCGGCCGAGGCGCCGGACGCGCCCCTTGCCGCCTTCTACGACAGCCTGTTCGCCTGCCTGCGGGAGCCAGCCTTCCGCGACGGACAATGGCAACTCCTCGAGACCCGCCCCGCCTGGCTGGGAAACACGACCAACGACGCCTGCATC
Source organism: uncultured Chromatiaceae bacterium (assembly GCA_964523415.1). Taxonomy (GTDB): domain Bacteria; phylum Pseudomonadota; class Gammaproteobacteria; order Chromatiales; family Chromatiaceae; genus M0108. The sequence continues at coordinate 15,680 of CAZFZB010000061.1, forward strand.
GCCTGCTCTTGGACCGGACCGGATGACCGCCGCCACCTCCTCGCGGTGAACTATGCCAACCATCGGAGCCAGTGCTATTTGAAACTGACTTGGAAGGACCTCACCGGCCGAATCTGGCGGCTTGCTGACCGGCTGGCAGAGATCAGTTATCAGGCCGATGGGGACGCCCTTTCCACCCAGGGCCTTTATCTCGATATGCCGGCCTGGGGTTACCACCTCTTCGAGGTAGGGCAGGCCCGGGATGGCGCGGCTGACCGCCCCTGAGGTGCCCTTCAAGCCAACATGCCCTGGCTCCTCCGACCTCTCGGGTCAGTCCCCAAGTGGCAATGCCAGGGTTGCAGGCGGTTGCGAACAGATGCCATGCCATGGCGCCCCCCTACTTGGCCCTCTCCTTGCAATCAGATCCTTAATCGCCATCGGAGTCGTAACTATGAAGAAGATTGAGAGCCTACTCGCTCTGCTACTGGTCATGGCGCCAACCCTCGCCCCCGCCCAATTCTCACTGCAAGGTCTGAGGGAAGGCGCGAGCAAGGCCGTGCAAGCGGTCGGCGAAAAGACGGGCAAGGCCGTCGAGGCCCCCGGAACCGTCGCGGAGAAGGCGACCGACACCGTCCAGAACACCATCGACTCGACCAGACAGAGTCTCGGCGATGAGGCAACGCCCGAGGCTACCCGGTCCAAGCTCGATGCCATGGCCGAGACGACCCTGGACCGGCTGTTCCTGGAGGAACCTGGCAGCCGTGACCTCTTCGATCAAAGCGCCGGTTACGCCGTCTTCGACAAACGGGAGGCCAGTTTCTACGTCGTCGCCGGCTATGGCCGCGGCGTCGCAATCGATGCCGCGACTGGTGCCCGCCACTACATGAAAATGGCGACCACCGGCGCTGGCCTCAGCATCGGCCTCGGTGGTTTCGCCTCCCAGATGGTCATACTGTTCCAGGACGCCGCTAGTTTCGCGGCCTTCGTCGCCCAAGGATTGGATGCGGCCACCGAGGTTGCCGCCATGGCGGGTGAGGACAAGGAGCAACTGGTCCTGCGCTTCAGTGAGGGCAAGGCCATCTTCGTCCTGACCGGCAGGGGCTGGAAGATCGCCGCCAAGCTGACCGGGTCGCGTTACTGGCCGGACGAGGCGCTCAATTCACCTTAGCTTACCATCTTTACAAGGCGGTTGATTAGCGGTGATTCCGAGGGTTGGAAAGGGAGCTTCCCCGCCAGGAGCGAAGAACCCCCATTCGAATAACTCAAGGCTATGTCTGCGGTACCTGTTGGCTTTGCCCGTAGATACCGTCTTCGTCGTCAAGGGCGATCTCAGGCATGTTGTGGCTGGTAGGGTTGTTGGTGTTTGAACACGCCGAAGGCGATCTGCACGA
>CAZFZB010000062.1:0-10348 GCA_964523415.1 uncultured Chromatiaceae bacterium
CTTGGAGCAACTGCGCCGTGGCGAGCCCCTTAGCCCCAAGGACCGTCTCATCCACGCGCAGGGCCTGGTCGCGGTCTTGCGCCAGATCCACGACGAGCTGGACGCCGCGGTGCTCGCCGCCTATGGCTGGGAGGACCTGATTCCTGACCAGGTCGCCACTCCCCTGAGAGTGGCGTCCCCTCCTACCGAGTCGGATCGTGCGGCGGGGTTTGAAGAGACCATCTTGCAACGCCTGGTTGCCCTCAATGCCGAGCGCGCCGCCGAGGAGCGCCGTGGCCTCATCCGCTGGCTACGTCCCGAGTTCCAACACCCTGGCGGTGGCGCCACCGTTCAGTCCGAGGCGAAAATCACGACTGCTACGCCTGCCGTCAGCGGCCCCAAACCCAACTGGCCCAAGACCCTGCCCGAGCAGTTCCAGGCCCTGCGTGCCAGCCTCACCGCCCGCCCCGGCCCGCTCAACGCCGCCGAACTGGCCCAAGGATTCACCCGCGCCCCCCGCGCCCGGGTCGCCGAACTCCTGGAGACCCTCGCCACCCTCGGTCACGCCCGGCGTTTGGAGGATGGCCGCTACCTACCGGGTTAAGGCGGACGCGCTTTCATTACCTCAGCCGCGAGATGACGAATGAAGACGAATTATGTCTTGGTCGATTACGAGAACGTGAAGGTCGTTCACATCGATCGGTTATGCGACGAGCGATTCCATGTCATTCTTTTTCTCGGTGCCCATGACACCAAGTTACCCCTCGATTTGGTGCTGGCCATGCAGCAACTTCGTGATCGCGGGAGCTATGTCGTTCTTGATGCGCACGGCCATAATGCGCTGGATTTCCATATCGCCTACTACCTGGGAACCTTGGCTACCAAGGACCCCACCGGCTTTTTCCACATTGTCTCGAGAGATACGGGCTTCGACCCCCTCATCCGGCACTTGAAGACCCAGGGCCTCCTGTGCGCGAGATCGGCGTCGGTCGATGAGCTTCCCTGCTTTATCACGAGGGAAGTCGGGGCCGGGGTTGCCAAAGGGTCGGTACCCGCCCAATCGCCAGCACAACCAAAATCAAACGGTTCCCTTGACGATATGGTTCGAATGGCCGCCGACGATCTGATCAAACGCAAGGCATCACGGCCACGTAAGGAAAAGACGCTGCGCAGCACCCTTCAGGCCGCCTGTGGCAAGCAGCTTCCGGCCAGTCAGATCGAAAAGGTGATTCTGGAACTGGTAACGCGCGGTTGGGTAACGGTATCTGGCGCCTCGGTGACCTACAATTTGCCGAAGCAATTAACCTCATCCTAACGTGAGTGGTGCTGGTATGGCGTTGACTGGGGCAGGGTATTCCGCAGTTTGATATTGCGATCCCGAGTCCTGACTACTTGTCCCCGTGCCTACCCTGACCCATGCCACCTTGCCAGGAGGGCATCCGTCCCAAGGTGGCCTCGCACCTGTGGGTACCTGGAGACTGGCTGGGTTCTGCGCAAGGAATGGTGGTATCTAATCCTCGGCCTTCAGGCCCTTGCGCCGTGCACGCGGGTGCGCCTGGTCATAGACCTTGGCCAGGTGCTGGAAGTCGAGGTGGGTGTAAATCTGGGTGGTGCTGATGTTGGCGTGACCGAGAAGTTCCTGAACGGCGCGTAGGTCGCCGGAGGATTCGAGCAAGTGGCTGGCGAAGGAGTGGCGCAGCAGGTGGGGGTGCAGGTGGCTTCCGGCACCCTGGGCCTTCGCCCATTGCCGCAGCCGCTGCTCGACGGTGCGGGGGTGGATGCGGCGCCCGCGCTGGCTGACGAAGAGGGCAGTCTCGGATGGATGGGCGATCTGGCCTCGTATCTGAGCCCAGCGTTGTACGGCAGCGAGGGCCTGGGCACCGACGGGGACGCGGCGGCTCCTGGCCCCCTTACCGAGGACCTCCAGGCTGGCATCTGCCAGGTCGATGTCGTTCAGGTTTACCGAGACCAACTCCGCCAGGCGCAGGCCACTCGAATAAAAAAGTTCGATCATGGCCTTGTCGCGCAGGACCAGGGGGGTGTCCTCTGGGGCCTGGTCCAGCAGGGCGCAGAGGCTGTCGGCCTCGAAGGTGGCTGGTAGCATGCGCTCGGTCTTGGGGGCACGGATGCCTAGGGCGGGGTTGCAGAGCAGGAGGCCCTCGCGGAGGAGATATTTGCAGAGGCTGCGCAGGGAGGAGAGTTCTCGTTGCAAGGTTTTGCCGCCTGCCCCGCCGCGGTGCCTCCAGGCCACATAGCGGCGTATCTCCTCAGGAGTCAAGGATGCCCAGTTGGCCGCCTGGCCCATACCCTCGCGCCAGACCCTGATCCGTTCCAGGTCCCGGCGGTAGTTGATCAGGGTTAGGGGGGAGAGCCGGCGTTCGTGTCCCAGGTGCGCCAGGAAGGCGCCGAGTAGGTCGCCAGGGGTGCTTTCGGACTTGGGGTCCATGGGGTTAAGGGTGGTGGCGGGAGGCGAGGCAGGCGCTGACGAGTTCGCCGAGTCGGTTCAGGTGTTCCAGACCCAGGTCCGGACCAAAGCGGCCCGGGTCAGCACTACCGATGGCCAGCAGGCCAGTTCGGGTTGGGGTGCGGATGGGGATGAGAGCGGCGGAGCGAATACCGGATCCGGCCTCCCCAAAGAGACGGGTAGCGCTCGCCGTGTCGAGGGGGCTGCAATGGGCGGGGGTTGTGATTCCTGCGGGTGCCCAGGCCAAGACCTCGTCCTGTGACAGTTCTGGCTCGATCTCGTCATCGAGGGTCAGGGTCACGGCCTCAGCCTCGAACTCCTGACGCAGGGAGTCCCTCAATATAACCTCTAGCGTCTCCTGGTTCGGGGCCATGATGAGTTGCAGTATCAGACCATGGAGGCGGCTGGCGAGGGTTTCATAGTCGCGGGCCCTGGCAATGAGTTGCTCCAGGAGACGGCGCTCCCCTTCCACCTGGGCACGTAGCAGGCCCATCTGATGTTCGACCAGGGAGAGGGTTCCCGCTGGGCCATGACGCAGACGCAGACGTGCGGTGAGGTCGGGGTGGCGCAGGAAGAATTCCGGGTTAGCCTCCAGGTAGGCGGTAACGGCGGCGTCCCCAATGAAGGCTGGATTGTTCAAAGTTCGATCTCCCCATTAAAGACGCTGACAGCGGGACCCGTCATCCACAAGGGTGAGGCGCCGCCCTCCCAGGTGATGCGCAGATCCCCGCCGGGTAGACTCACCCGCACGGTTTCGGCCAGCAGGCCGAGGCGTCGACCTACCGCTACGGCGGCGCAGGCGCCGGTGCCACAGGCCAGAGTCTCGCCCACGCCCCGCTCAAATACCCGTAGCCGAACATGGTCAGGCTCCAGAATCTGTAAGAAGCCGGCGTTGACCCGGTTTGGAAAGCGCGGATGTCTTTCGATGAGGGGTCCAAGCCGGTCTACGGGGGCCTTATCCAGGTCCTCAACCTGTAGGATGGCGTGGGGGTTGCCCATGGAGACGGCGCTGATCCTGTAGTTCTGACCCTCAACCTCCAGATCGTAGCTATCCGCCTCCGCCGGGGCCAGGAAGGGGATCTGCTGGGGGGCAAACTGGGGAGTGCCCATGTTAACCCGTGCCAGGCCGTCACCTTCGAGGTAGAGATGGATGGGGCCGGCGGCGGTACCTACCGGGATCTCGGTCTCATTCGTCAACCCCTGGTCATGCACGAAGCGGGCGAAGCAGCGTGCGCCATTACCGCACTGCTCCACCTCGGAGCCGTCGGCGTTGAAGATACGGTAGTGAAAGTGGGTGCCGGCCAGACGCGGGGGCTCCACCAGCAGGATCTGGTCACAGCCGATGCCGAAACGGCGATCAGCCAGGAAGCGGCATTGCTCCAGGCTCAAATTCACCTGTTGGCGAACGCCGTCGAATACGACAAAGTCGTTGCCAATGCCCTGCATCTTGGTAAACCGCAGCCTCATGATATTGATCACCCCGGCAAACGACCTGAAACCGCCAGATGGCGGTCGCTCACGACCCCTACCGCGAGGCCCTCAAGGCCGGCCTCCGTCAATTGGGCCTGGACCTCGGTCGGTTCGAAGGCGGCAAAGAGAGATGCACGGTAACGATCCTGGAGGAACGCTGGTTCCTCACCTCTATAGGCTACCACCAGGGATTCGGCCCAACCAGGGGAGGGCGGGCGCATCAGGTCCATGATCAGGACTAGGGCGCCGGGACGGCCAGCGGCACGCAGGGTTTGCCACAGAACCTGGGGGTCCTGGAGTTGATGCAAGAGGCCGTTCGACAGCACCAGGTCATAGGCATCAGGGGCCAACTGGGTTGAGGGCAGGACCTCATGGAGCAGACGGCAGCGCTGGGCGATTCCCGGTAGGGCGGAGAGGGAGGTCCTGGCACTGGCTAGCATGGGGGCCGAGCCGTCCAGGGCGTCGCAGCGGGCCCCCGGCCAGGCCTTGAGAAGGCGTATGCTGATATCACCAGGGCCGCAACCCAGGTCCAGGGCCAGCTTGCCCTCCAGATTTCCGGGATCGAGGTGCCGTAACAGGTCCAGAAAGAGGGGGTTGGCGTCGGGGATATCCGCCTGGGCGTAGGCCAGGGCCTGGGCCGCCTCCGCCATGAGTTCGGGTATTGGGCGGCGCTTCATGTGTTGTGGTCAAGGGATGAGCATTTCGCCGGCAAAGAGAGAGGCGACCGTTTCACGTGGACGGATCAGATGAATGTTGGCGCCGTCCACCATGACCTCGGGGGGGCGGGGGCGGCTGTTGTAATTGGAACTCATGGTGAAGCCATAGGCACCACTGCCACGTACGGCCAGGAGATCCCCCGGGGTCAGGGCCAGATCGCGGGCCTTGCCAATGAAATCGCCGGTCTCACACACGGGTCCCACCAGGTCATAGAGGGCGCGCTTGCCGCCCTCGCGGCGCTCTGCGGGGATGACATCCTGAACGGCCTGGTAGAGGGCGGGTCGTACCAGATCGTTCATGGCGGCATCGAGGATGGCGAAGGACTTCTGGCCGTTTTCCTTGAGCAATTCCACCCGCGTCAGTAGGATGCCGGCGTTACCAGCTATGGCACGACCCGGTTCCAGCAGGATTTCGTAATGGCGCCCTTCCAGAAGCTGGTCCAGGGCCTGGGCATAATCCGAGGGCTCTGGGGGAGTTTCATGGGTGTAACGGATACCCAGGCCGCCCCCCAGATCCAGGTGATGGATGGGGATGCCGTATCTTTCCAGCCGGTCCGCCAGTTCCAACACCCGCGCCAGGGCATCCAAAAAGGGTGACATTTCGGTAAGTTGGGACCCAATGTGGCAGTCGATGCCGGCTACCAGCAGGTGCGGGCTTCTCGCGGCACTTTCATAGACCCGGTCAGCGGCATGGATGTCGATGCCGAACTTGTTTTCTCGCAGGCCAGTGGAGATGTAAGGGTGAGTACCGGCATCGACGTCCGGGTTGACGCGAATGGATACCGGGGCGACGGCTCCCAGGGCGCTGGCGACCCCTTCCAGGCGCTCCAGCTCTGCCTCGGACTCCAGGTTAAAGCAACGGATACCCACCTCCAGGGCCCGGCGCATCTCGTCCTTGCGTTTACCGACGCCTGAGAAGATTACCTTGCCAGGATCACCACCCGCCGCCAGTACCCGCTCCAGTTCCCCACCCGAGACGATGTCGAATCCGGACCCCAGACGCGCCAGCACATTCAGTACAGCCAGGTTGGAGTTGGCCTTGACCGCAAAGCAGATCAGGTGGGGGTGATGACCAAAGGCGGTATCGAAGGCCCGCCAGTGACGCTCCAGGGTGGCGCGGGAATAGACATAACAGGGGGTGCCGAAGCGCTGGGCGATGTGGGTTACGGGAACATCCTCGGCATGGAGATGGTGTTCCCGGTATTGAAAGTGATCCATGGGCGAGACTCCTAGCGGATGGGAGGCGGCGCGGCTTCAGGACCGGGAATCTCTGGGGTCTGATCTTGCCGGGGCGTTTGCACCGGGGATGGCCGGGAGGTTTCCTGTTTCCCGGCCGGGTCCTCCGGGAGGACCAGGGGTCCTTTCTGACCGCAAGCGGCCATCATGTGACTGATGCCCAGGAAGGCGACCAGGATGATCAAGAGTTGGCGGGCCCAGCAAAGCATCGATAGGGGGTTCCGGAGTTAAGGGTGTTCGGGTGTCAAGAAGGGGAGTGAAGGGGCGTTTGTCGCCTAGGACTTGGCAGCCCGGGCAACCGATGCCGCGGCAGTTGAACAGCCCCGCCGGATTATTGCCAAAGGTGGGGCCTTGCGGCCTTTATCAAGAAGGTGGTAAAGGCTCAGGATGGGGTGACGAAACACCATGCGGGGCCCGGAATAGCGCATGACCTCCCGGACTCGTTCCCGCTGGCTAGCACTGTAGCAATGGACCAGGCATTTGCTACAGGCCGGCTTGTCTTCGCCAAAGGGGCAGGTGTCTAGCCGCCGGTTGGCATAGTCGAGCAGGTGGGAGCAGTCGTCACAACAACCGCTCCGGTGGCCGTGGTGATCGCGACAATAGAGAGACATCATGGCGGCCATGGTCGCCCGCTCGCGAGCCAACCGCGGACCCCCTTTCTGATCCTGGCCTAACCTCATGGGGTTCGGTCCAGTACCTGAAGCTGGGTTCCTGCCTCCAGTTGGCGAATGATGGGCCTGAGAGCTGCGAGTTCCGCCGGAAGGGCGGTCTTGGCCTCGGAGGCGGTGGCCTGGTCCCTATAGAGACCGTAGAAGAGGGCGAACCAAGGTTTGCCGCGCGAGTTATCCTCGAGGTAGTAGATGCGGTCGGGCAAGTCCGCGCGTTTGGCGAAGCGGCGCACATCATCCAGGTTTTTAAAGCTGATGAGTTGCAGGGCCTGGGGCTGATCGCCAACGGTGATCAGGTCATCGACCTTGGAGGGCGTGGCCTCGGGTTCGGACGGTGGGACCGACTCGGGCGCGGGGGGCACTACCTCCGCCGTTGCGGCGGGTTTGGCGGGGGTGTCATTGGGGGTCCAGGATTTTTGTTCCAAGGGCAGATTGGCGGATGCCAGGGTGTTCGCCAGGCTGTCACGCAGCAGCAGCATGTCCTTGCCAAGCCGTTCCTGGGCCTTCTGAACTTCTTCAATTCTGGCGATCAGGTCCGCATCTGCGGCCTGGCGTTCCTCGGTCTCCTTGGCCATGGCGTCAGGCTTCGCTGGCGGTTGCCCTGGGTGACTGGCGATGGTCTCCTCCAATCCTTTCAACCGATCCGCGAGATCGGTAACGCCGGCCTGGCGCTCATCGACCTTGGTCTCCAGGTCTCCGGACAGGCGTGTGAAGGCCTGATCGAGTTTGCCGAGACGTTCATCCAGCGGAGCAGTGTCGATTTTGGAGAGGCGGGCAACCGCCTCCTGGATGCCATTCAGTTGGGCGCTGACCTTGGCGTCGCCGGTATTGATCTGGAAGAGGCCCAGGGTCGCCGCGCCGATCGCGACGAGAAAGGCAAAAAGGGCCAGGGTGGTCGTCACCAGGCCACGGCGACGGATTTCCTCTCCGATATCATCACGCTGGGCATCCAGGGCGCGCCTGACCTCCGTTGCTGTCCGGCGGCGGTCGTCATCCACATCGGCAATGCGCCCGATCAGGGCCACCTCGATGTCACGGAGCTTGTCAGCTTGGGCTTCCAGCGCAGCATTCAGAGCCGTGAGGCGGTCACCCTTGTTCGTCGCGGCATCAGTGCCCGGTTCGCTAGGGTTGAGGGGTTCTGGACCCGCATTCAGGGCAACGGGGGTCATTTCTGGCTTGGTCTGGTCTGCGGAGGAAGGTGGATTTTCCATGTGATCGGCGGCCCCCGTGGTGTGTCTTTCGAGATCTGTCAATGATCACCCAGCCGGGGGCGGATTCCAAGCGGAAACCGTATTCTGGCCCGAGTTCCAGTGGGAATCAGCTCTCCCACATCACGTTCTTGCCCCGCGCCGCTGCCTGGGTCAGCAAATCGATCAGGGGTAAGGCGCGATTGGCCAGGCTGACGTGGTGCCCTATGTCGTCACCCGCCTGGTTGCCCCGTGGCGCCGGGTCCAGGGCCGTGTCTGGATGCGACGCCACCGCCGACTTCAATCGCTCAAGGGCCTGAGGAATGTCCACAGCTAACAGGGCCCCAGGGATCCTGCCACTTTGCCCCATGAGTTGGAGTAAGGTCAGCGCAACGTCGCCAAACATGATGATGTCAGCATGGGCATCGGTTTTGAATGTGACCAGCATGGGCATTTCCTCGTCGCGGTTATGGGGTGGTCGAGTGACCGATGGGAATGGGTCTTCAAGGGCGATATTATCCGCGACCCGGGCTTGTCGGTATAAAATCCTGCCAACCCGCAGCTTGAGCTGGGGTCGCACCCTCCGAGCCCCAAGCTGCCTTGAACTCATTTCTGGAAGCCCTCATGAAAAATTCCCTCCTGTTCCTGCCCACCCTCCTTGTCCTCCTGCAGGGCCTTACGCCCGTGTTGGCGGATATCCCGGCCACACCCGTCATGACCCTTTACAAATTCAACGGGCCCAGAACAACACCCTTTTATGACGCGGACGATTTCGCCAGACGTGGACCCCAGTCCCCATCGGGGCAACTGACCCAGGGCAGTTCCATCATTCCCTGCCTGGTGATACGCAATGGAAAGCCTCTGACGGATGCGAGCGGGACGCCTTATGTCGGTTTTGAGGTGGTCGTGGACACAGCCAAGGCGGGTCCGGGTGCGACCGATACCTTCAAAAAGGCCTTGGCCGATCGCAAGGGTCTGAGGGTCGAAAACCATCATTGCCCGCCGGGGGTCAACCGGGTCATCAGCATCCGCGACCTTTATGCCATGAGCAAGTCCCCTGCCTTCGACCCGCCCCGGACCGGCAGGAGCCAGCAATCCGAGGGAAACGGCACCCTGGACCGATTGGTGCGAGGCTTCCATAATTCTCGTCAATGTGATCAGGTTAATGACGACCTGGTGGGTCGCCGGGAGGCGCTGGCGCGGGCTTGGGACAGCTTTATCGACTCCAACCAGGGCCGGGTCTCCACCGAGGATCTCAACCGCGCCAGGCACCTGGATTATGTGATGCGTACCGCCCTCTTCGAAGGCCACCTCGGCCGAGGCTGTAATGCCTATGGCGCCTGCGAGCGCAACATCATTGCCCTTTCCATCCGTAACCGCGCCCTAGGCAAGTGCCAGGCCGGTCAGGGGTGCCGGCAACCCGGTGATTTTCAGGGCGCTTCCTCTGCCGTCTCCCAATACAACATCTGGGATGAGTATCTGACTCAGGTCTCAGGGCTCACCTCCTGCTATCTGCGGGACGATATCGGCAACGCCGGTAATGGTCGTAGTGGTGACTACTATGACAAACTCCAGGCCATGTATGCCCAAAGTGTTGGCGATATCGAGCGCATCCTGTTTGGGGACGAACAGGAGTTGCGTAAACTTTTCCCTGGCAATTCAATACGGGATATCACGGGTCTGCGCCACTATTATCATGCCCCGGCTATGGGTAAGTGCTTCCCAAATCACCGGGGAGTCGAATATATTTCCGGCGCCATCGCCCGCAAGGGCGATGATTTTGCCCTCATCGCCAACACCCGGGTTCAGATCGATGGCAAGGAGGGTGATGGCTACCGCTTTCGCGAGTTTCTCGTCACCGATGATGAGGATTCCGACCGCATCCGCGTCGAAGACAATTTTCCAGGATTCTTGGTAGATGGTCGCAAGGTTAGCGGCAAGCCCCCGGCATCTTGTCCGCCCTATGGTATCCCGGCGGGTTGCCGCCTGGGTAAGGTCGGCCGTTATCGCAAGGTACCCTCCTGGCTTGCCCAGGGAAAGCCCCTGGAACTCAACTGCCAGATCAAGGAGCGTGGTGAAAGTTGTAAGTCGATTCCTACCACCAAGACCGTGAGCGTCGGCGGGCCCTGCGATACCCAAATGCGGCCGGTGGCGCATATCGACTAGCTGATCCGCATCCCATCAGGGTCGGGATGCCCGATAAGACAGGGATGCGGGGGCCTTGGGAAAGCTGTATTGGAACTATTACAATCGCTTGCAGTTAAAGTGAGCCACTCCGGGTGTGATGATCACAGGGGAATGCCCCATGTTGCCAACCTATGACCTCTACTTTTCCGGAGACTTGAAGCCCGGGGTGGATCCCCTGGTGGCGAGGGCTCGGATTCAAGGGTTGTTCAAGTTATCGGACGAAGTGGCGACCCGGCTCTTCAGTGGTCGGACGGTGGCCTTGAAGCGGGGGCTGGATATTGCGCGGGCAGAAAGGTTGCTACAGGTCTTTTTGGAGCTGGGGGCACTGGCACGGCTGGTGGAGCAACCACCGGAGCTGGTGCCGACGGCTGGGGGCACCGACGTTCCTTCAGTTGAGCCTGCCGACCGGATCGCCCTGAGGCCCGATTGGGCCTTGGCACC
>CAZFZB010000062.1:10448-16873 GCA_964523415.1 uncultured Chromatiaceae bacterium
CCGGATCGCCCTGAGGCCCGATTGGGCCTTGGCACCGAGGGATGATAGGCCGCTGGAACTGGACCCTGGCCACCTGCCACCGAGGGTGGACATCAGCCGCATGAGGCTGTTCCCGGCCCAGAATTGGAGCCTGGCGGATTGTGATCGGGGAACCGAACCTGTAATAGTACCGGATGTCAGTCATTTGCGGATTTTGGCGACCTAGCCGATGGTGTGCCAAGCCGAGGGTGAGGGGCTTTTGGGGGGTATAGGCCCGAAGGGCTTTGGAAAGAGGCATCCCGGTGGCGCTTATTCGCATCGATCATGACCATGTCTCCTTGGAACCAGGATGGATAGCATGAGTGAAACCTTCGAACATATCGTCGTTGGTGGTGGCATCAGCGGCCTGGGGCTGGCCCATGTGGCGGCCCGTCGGGGTATTCAGACCTTGGTATTGGAGGCATCCGCGCGGGTTGGCGGTTGTATCAACAGCCAGAAGTTTCCGGATTGTGGGGGTTACTGGGTGGAGGCGGGGACGCACACCTGTTACAACAGTTACGGCCATCTGCTCGATATTCTTGACGATTTAGGGTTGATGGCACGCCTTGCCCCCAAGGCGAAGGTAAATTTTTCCCTATGGCGGGATGGTAAACGCCAGTCCCTGTTGTCGGCCCTGCACCACTGGGAATTGCTCCTGTCGGTGCCACGCCTCTTTACCGCAACAAAAGCGGGTCTGAGCATACGCGACTACTATACCGCTGGCCTTGGTGCAGCCAATTACCGCGATCTCTTTGGCCCGGCCTTCAGCGCCGTCATTTGTCAAGAGGCGGACGATTATCCTGCCGAACTCCTGTTTCGCCGCAAACCCAGACGCAAGGGAGTCCTACGAAGCTTCACCCTGCCCCAGGGATTGTCCGAAATCCCCTTGGCCATAGTCGCCCAGCCGGGCCTGATGGTGCGAACCGGGCAGAACCTGCGGGAGGTTCGGCAGGTGGGAGGGGGTTTTCGGTTGCTGATGACCGATGGGGGTGAGTTGAACTGTGCCACCCTCAGCCTGGCGACGCCGCCGGATGTGGCGGCGCGGTTGCTGGATGGCCCCACCGGCCCGGTGATTGACCGGGAGGCGGTGCTGGCCATGGCGGGTATCGGGATGCGGGAGATCGAGTCCCTGGTTTTGTGTGTTCCCACCCAGGCATTGGGGCATCTGCCTCCCACCGCCGGGTTCATCGCCGTAGCTGACGCCTTCAATGCCATGGTATCCCGGGATTATCTGGCCGATGGTTCCTTCCGGGGCTTTAGCTTCCACTTCCGGCCTGGCGACCTGACCCCTCAGCAGCAACAGGAGCGGGCTTGCACCGCGCTGGGGATAGAACCCGGAGACGTCGCCAGTTGGGTGCAGGTGCACAATCGGCTGCCTGCCCTGCGCGTAGGGCATGGGAGACGGGTAGCCTGTATCGACACCGCCCTGGCCGGCACCCGGCTTGGAATCACGGGCAACTGGTTTCAGGGGGTGTCGGTCGAAGACTGTTTGACTCGGAGCCACCAGGAGTGTGAGAGGCTGTTCGCCTAAAGGTTATTATTAGAGAGGAATAGAGTTGATGTATAAGCATATCCTGTTGGCAGGCCTGATAGCTGGCCTCATGGCCGGTCAAGCTTGGGGGGGAGAGGAGATCGGTAGCGTGAGCACCCGCTTCAAGGTGCTGGGCCCTAATGACAAGATCGTGGTCGAGGTCTTCGATGACGAGGAGGTGCCAGGGGTGGCCTGTTATCTGAGTCGCGCCAAGACAGGGGGGATTTCGGGGGCCGTGGGCGTTGCCGAGGATACCTCGGACGCCTCCATCGCCTGTCGCCAGGTTGGGCCAATCAAACTCGCAGAGGGGATCCGCTCCGGGAAGTTGGACGGGGAGGAGGTTTTCAAGAAACGCACCTCTCTCATCTTCAAATCCATGCAGGTGGTCCGCTTCTTCGACCCCAAACGCCAGGTGTTGGTCTATCTGACCTATAGCGACCGTATCATCGAGGGTTCACCTAAGAACAGCATCTCGGTGGTGCCAATCCAACCCTGGCCAGGGGCCGTTACCGGCGGGAACTGATACCCGGTGTCCTTGGGCTACGCCCTTTCAGACCAGGACCAGATTGTCACGGTGGATCAGTTCCGCGTCATTCAGATAGCCTAGAATGGACTCGAACCTAGAACTTGGCTGGCCCTTGATCCGGTCAGCCTCCAGGGCATTGTAGTTGACCAGACCTCGGGCGACCTCGCGGCCGTCCGGATCCAGGCAGGCGACCACCTCCCCACGCTCAAAGCCCCCGGTGACGGCGGTAATCCCGACCGCCAATAAGCTGGTGCCCTGGGTGCGCAGGGCGCGCACGGCCCCTTGATCAAGGGTGAGGCGGCCGCGTACCACCAGATGTCCGGCAAGCCATTGCTTGCGCGCCGCCTCAGCCTCCTGAACCGGGACCAGCAGGGTGCCAACGGGCTCCCCGGCCCTGAGTCGCGTCAGGACCCCTGGGCCTCGTCCGGGGGCGATAACGGTGGGGGTCCCGGATCGGGCCGCCAGGCGCGCGGCCCGCACCTTGGTGACCATACCGCCGAGGCCTAGCCCGCTGGCGCTGCCGCCAGCGACGGCGTCGAGAAAGGGATCATCGACCCGGGTTTGGGGGATGAGGCTGGCCTCGCTGGAAAGGCGCGGATCCCGGTCGAAGAGGCCATCCTGATCCGTGAGCAGGACCAGTAGATCCGCCTCGATCAAATTGGCTACCAGAGCCGCCAGGGTGTCGTTATCGCCAAAACGCAACTCATCCGTGGCGACGGTATCGTTCTCATTGATGACGGGGATGACGCCAAGGGACAGCAAGGTCGATAGGGTGGTGCGGGCGTTGAGGTAGCGCTGGCGATCAATGAGATCGTCACGGGTCAGCAGGACCTGAGCGGTGCGTAGGCCGCGCATGTCGAAGCAGTCCTCGTAGGCACGGATTAGGCCCATCTGGCCAATAGCCGCTGCTGCCTGGAGTTCGTGCAAGGTTTTGGGACGCCGTTTCCATCCCATCCGGGCCATGCCCTCGGCAACCGCGCCGGAGGATACCAGCACCAGATCGGCCCCACTGCGGCGTAGCTCGGTCATCTGGTCTACCCAGGGAGCCAGGACCGCGCGGTTGAGGCCCTGACCGTCGCTGGTAAGCAATGCGCTGCCAATCTTGACCACCCAGCGCCGGGTGGAGGGCATATGGTCTCGCGATATCATATTCGGTTGTTCAGCTTGGGGATGGACCAGGGGGCCAAGGGAAATCAACCCAGGGGATGCCACTCGTCCTCAGCGGCAGCCCGCTCGTCGTCGGTTCTTTCGGCTAGTCGCAGGTTCTCCAATCGCGTCATCAGATCCGCCATCAGTTCATTTGTGCCAGCGCCGGTGAGGGCGGAGATGCCGTAGGTGGGGCCCATCCAGCCAAGTTCCCCCAGGAGGTGAGTGCGACGGGCCTCATATTCCGCTGTTGTCAAGAGGTCCCGTTTATTAAGCACCAGCCAGCGTTCCTTGGCCATCAAGCCTTCGCCATAGTGGGTCAACTCGCGCTCGATCTTGCGTACCTCCTCTACCGGATTCAGGCCCTCGTCGAGAGGGGCTATATCCACGAGATGCAGCAACAGCCGGGTGCGCGTCAGATGGCGCAAAAATCGCAGGCCAAGCCCTGCGCCATCGGCGGCGCCCTCGATGATGCCGGGAATGTCAGCAAGGACAAGGCTGCGATCCCGACCGAGTCGCACTACGCCTAGGTGAGGTTGGAGGGTCGTGAAGGGGTAGTCCGCCACTCTGGGCGTGGCGCTGGATACCTGGCGAATGAGGCTCGATTTGCCGGCATTGGGGAAGCCCAACAGGCCTACATCGGCCAGCAGGATGAGCTCCAGGCGTAACTCGCGGGTCTCGCCCAGGCTGCCGGGAGTCCATTGACGCGGCGTGCGGTTGACGCTGGATTTGAAACGGGCATTGCCGATGCCATGGAAGCCACCTTGTGCGACGGTGAGGCGTTGGCCCTCCTGACACAGGTCCCCATACTGGTCACCGGTTTCCTCGTCCCAGACCCGGGTGCCTACCGGGACGCGGATGACCAGATCCTCCCCTTTGCGACCAGTCCTGTCTCTGCCCATGCCGTTTTGACCGCGCTGGGCCCGGAAAGTACGCTGGAAACGCAGATCCACCAAGGTGTTGAGATTAGTATCGGCTACCAGATGGATGCTACCGCCATCGCCGCCATCGCCGCCGTTCGGCCCCCCTTTGGGGATGAACTTTTCTCGGCGGAAACTGACGCAGCCATCGCCGCCATCACCTGCCTGGACGCGGATGTGGACTTCGTCAACGAATTTCATCGGGGGAGTGGCCCTGGATCATGATAGAGGGGCGGTAGGGATTCCGGGGGATCCTGAAACGCAAAAAGCCTCGCCAACGGGCGAGGCTTTCAAGGTAGGACATAGGCTTAGGCTTATCAGAGGCTGTCAACCATGATGTACTTGCGGTTGTTAGGCCCCTTGACCTCGAAGCGAACGTGGCCATCCGTCAGGGCGAAGAGTGTGTGGTCACGGCCACAGCCGACGTTTGTGCCATTGCGAAACTTGGTGCCGCGCTGGCGAACGATGATGCCGCCGGCGTTGATACGTTGGCCACCGTAAACCTTGACGCCAAGACGCTTGGACTCCGAATCGCGGCCGTTTCGGGAACTGCCGCCTGCTTTTTTATGTGCCATGCCTGTACTCTCCTCAGCCCGCGCTGATGCTGGTTACGGTCAGTTCCGTGTAAGACTGGCGGTGACCTGCATGTTTCAAATGATGCTTGCGCCGACGAAACTTGACGATCTTGACCTTTGGACCGCGCCCATGGCCCTTGACCTGAGCCATGACCTTGGCGTCTTCCAGGTAAGGCTTGCCAAGGGTGATTTGGTCGCCATCGGCCACCATAAGCACCTTGTCGAGTGCAATGTCGGCGCCATCCTCGACCGACAACTTCTCGACCTTGATGTTGTCGCCCTCGGCGACCCGGTACTGTTTGCCACCGGATTGAATGACCGCATACATGTGATTGCCTTCCCCAGCAGATACCATCGTCCGCCGCCCACTAGAGAGGGCAGCTAACCAAAGACTAGAAATGATAGCGTTTGGTAATCGCCCGAGTCAAACATTCCTTTAATGGGATCAAGGTGATCCGGCTAATGGGTGTCGGGCTGATCCGCACCCACTCCAACTTGGGGGTTCATTCGATCGAAAATCTCGTGTCAGGGTTTGCAGGGACCTGGTCCGCGTAACCCGGTTTCAGAGCCCCCTCCTAATAAGAGCTGCTCTTGATTCGCTATGAATCTTGACAGGCTTGGTGGCTATCCCTACGATCAAACGTCTTTTTTGTAACCTTCGATCTCTCCGCCTATGTCCTTGAGTGAAATTCGGCGGCCCGTCGCTGTGGACTTGCGGGCGGTGGATGAGCTCATCCTGTGCCGTCTAAGGTCCGATGTCGCTCTAATCAACCAAATCGGGCACTACATTGTCAACAGTGGAGGTAAACGCCTGCGTCCGCTGGGTGTGCTGTTAAGCGCGCGCACTTGCGGCTACACTGGGGACCGTCATATCGATCTGGCTGCCGTCATAGAGTTCATCCATACCGCGACCCTGCTACACGATGATGTGGTGGATGGCTCCGATCAGCGTCGCCACCGCAACACGGCAAATTCGGTCTGGGGGAATGCCGCCAGTGTGCTGGTGGGTGATTTCCTCTATTCGCGCTCCTTCGAAATGATGGTGGAAGTGGGCTCTATGCGGGTTATGGACATCCTGTCCCACGCCACCAACCGAATCTCCGAGGGCGAGGTCCTGCAGTTGCTGAACTGTCACGACGCCGATACTACCGAGGCTCGTTACATGGAGGTTATCGAGCGCAAGACCGCGACTCTGTTTCAAGCCGGCACCCGCATTGGTGCCGTGCTGGCTGCCTCGTCTACCGAAATCGAGTCGGCCATGGCCGAATACGGACATCATCTGGGTGTTGCCTTCCAGTTGGTCGATGATGCCCTCGACTATCGCGCTAAGGGCGAGGAGCTGGGAAAGAATCTGGGCGACGATCTTGCCGAGGGCAAGCCTACCCTGCCAGTCATCCGCGCCTTGTCGGTCGGTACTCCGGAACAGCGGGCCCTGTTGCGCGAGGCGATCGAGACCGGTGGGCGCGAGCACGTCGCCGAGGTCGCGGCCATCATTGCTTCGACGGATGGCATTGATTACACTATATCGCTCGCTCGCCGACACGCAGCTTCCGCCAAGCAAGCGGTTGTCCTGCTTCCCGAATCGGCGTTCCGCGCATCGCTGGAGATGATGGCCGATTTCGCCGTCGCGCGCACTTTTTGACGGGGTGTAGCTCAGCCTGGTAGAGCACTACGTTCGGGACGTAGGGGCCGGAGGTTCGAATCCTCTC
>CAZFZB010000063.1:0-16827 GCA_964523415.1 uncultured Chromatiaceae bacterium
CACCGTCCTCGCCCTGATCCTGGTCTTCGCCCTATCGCTGCGCCTGCGCCAGCGCGAGATCCGCACCATTTCCAAGCTGGGCTGTAGCCGCTCGACCGTCGCCCGGCTACTCGGCTCGGAGATCCTCATCATCCTGGCGGCCTCTGCGCTGCTCACGGGCCTGCTCCTTGCCGCCGTTGCCCATTTCGAGGAGCCGCTGGTGCGGGCCTTGTTTATCCGTTGACCACGCCGGAGTTCGATCATGAAGAAGACGACAGGCGCGTTGAGTCTCTTCCTGCTAGTGCTCGTGGTCCTTGGCGCTTCCCAACGGGCGCTCGCGGGGGAGAAGCTGAACATCTACACGGTGAATTATCCGCTCGCCTACTTCGCCGAACGCATTGCCGGCGATCTGGCGACCGTGACCTTCCCCGCTCCGCCAGACGTCGATCCCGCATTCTGGATGCCGGATGCCGACACCATCGCTGCCTACCAAAGCGCCGACCTAATCCTGCTAAACGGGGCCGATTACGCCAAGTGGGTGAGCAAGGTCAGTCTGCCGCGCTCGCGGTTGGTGGATACATCCCGCGGTTTCGCGGACCAGTACATCGAGCAGCCGAACCTCACCACCCATAGCCACGGCCCGAGTGCGCAGCACTCCCACGGGGGCACGGCATTCACCACCTGGTTGGACCTCGAACAAGCCGCTCAGCAAGCCGAGGCGATTGCCCAAGCACTGATCCGCAAGCGACCGGAGGCGAAGGATCGCATCGATCGCAATCTCCAGTCACTTCAGGACGACCTGCTCAAACTGGACCGGCAGATCTCGGAGACTACCCGCGCGAATACCGGTCTGCCCTTGTTGGCCTCGCACCCCGTCTACCAGTACCTGGCACGCCGCTATGGGCTGAATCTGCGGAGTGTCATTTGGGAGCCCGACGAAATCCCGACAGAGGCCCAATGGGCCGAGCTTGAGGGAATGCTCAAGGAGCAACCCGCGCGCTGGATGATCTGGGAGGACCAGCCCGCGCAGAAGATTGTCGTGCGCCTGCATACGCTGGGGGTGGAGAGCGTCGTCGTCAATCCTTGCGGCAACCGCCCGTTAACCGGCGATTTCTTGACTGTGATGACGGGCAACTCGCGGAGGCTGGATAGAACCTCCGGTCAGGATTTGGGGGGAGGTTGATTGGCTCGTGAGTTGTCGGAGCCCTTGAGCGCAGCCGGTTTTCCAGTTGGTTGTGGTAAAGGTCGATGGTCGGGAAGCACAAGTCCTAATCGTCCCAGACCAGTTCCCCGAATTCGAGGCGAATCGGTAAAACGCGATGGGTCGAGATAGGCCCGAATTTCAGGATGCACCCCACGCGACAGAAAGGGCTTGAAAACGACCATCTGTTCGGTGACATCGTCACAGTGCGGTTGCAACTTCGGATCGCCGGCCAGTTCGGCGCAAAGGCTATTGATGATCTTGGCGGTTATGTGAGCCTCTGGGCATTGGTTTCGGGCTATCGATCAACCCTACGGGGATTCGGCGTTCCTGGCTGGATCCGACCCAGGTAAGGTCGGGAGCAGAGGTCGATAGTCGATACCTATCATTTTTATCGTAACAATCCATTAGCTGCCGAGTCGGGGGGTCTTTACCATGCACCCATCGTCTCGATTCACCCCCACTCATAGGTAGCCATCATGCACACGCTCATCAATTCCGAGGTCCTGCCCTTCAACGCCACCGCCTACCATCAGGGCAAGTTTATTGCCGTTTCTGAGGCCGATCTGCGTGGCAAGTGGTCCGTGGTCTTTTTCTACCCGGCCGACTTCACCTTTGTCTGCCCAACCGAACTGGGCGACCTGGCCGATCATTACCCTGAGTTCCAGCAATTGGGGGTGGAGATCTACGCGGTCTCTACCGATACCCACTTCACCCACAAGGCCTGGCACGACAGCTCCGAGACCATTGGCAAGATCCGTTATCCCATGATCGGTGACCCCACCGGGGTCATTACCCGTAACTTTGGGGTCATGATCGAGGCAGCGGGTCTGGCGGAACGGGGAACCTTCGTCATCGACCCAGCGGGGAGGATACAGATCATTGAGATCAACGCCGGCGGTATTGGTCGTGACGCTACCGAGTTGCTGCGCAAGCTCAAGGCGGCCCAGTATGTCGCGGCGCATCCCGGTGAGGTCTGTCCGGCCAAGTGGAAAGAGGGCGATGCCACCCTGGCACCGTCCCTGGATCTGGTGGGCAAGATCTAAGCCCGGTAGTTGATCAAGCCCCGGTCACCCCTCGAATTCCGAACGAGGGGTGACCAGGTCAATGCGCAATCCCGCCCTCATGGGGAGGAAGTTCATGCTCGACGCTAACATTCAAAACCAACTCAAGGCCTACCTTGAACGCCTGCGGCATCCCATCGAATTGGTCGCATCCCTTGACGACGGCCCCAAGGCTCAGGAGATACGGGCGCTGTTAGGGGCTGTAGAACCCCTGTCCCCGCTGGTCAGTGTGCGGTATGACGGGCAGGCGATGCGTCGTCCCTCCTTTGCCGTGGGACGACCGGGGGAGGTCGCGCGGATTGAGTTTGCCGGCATCCCCATGGGACACGAATTCACCTCCCTGGTGCTGGCCCTGCTTCAGACCGGTGGGCATCCGCCTAAGGTCGAACCTGCGGTCATCGAACAAATCCGCGCCTTGCCGGGGCCCTGTCATTTCGAGACCTATATTTCCCTGTCCTGTCATAACTGTCCGGATGTGGTGCAGGCCCTCGATCTGATGGCGGTGATCAACCCTGGCATCAGCCACACCATGATCGATGGGGCCCTGTTCCCGCGGGAGGTCGATGACCGTCAGGTCATGGCCGTGCCAAGCCTGTTCCTGAATGGCGAACCCTTCGGTCAGGGTCGCATGACCCTGGAGGAGATCCTGGCCAAGCTGGATACAGGGGCTGCCGCCAGGGAGATCGAGATCATCAAGGCCAAGCCGGTCTTCGATGTCCTCATCATCGGTGGCGGTCCCGCGGGCGCGGCCGCCGCTATCTATGCGGCGCGCAAGGGGATCCGGACCGGGATCGTAGCCGAGCGCTTTGGCGGCCAGGTGCTCGATACCCTGGCCATCGAGAATTTCGTTTCGGTCAAGGCGACGGACGGCCCTAAACTGGTGGCCGGGCTGGAGCAGCACGTCCGCGCCTATGATGTGGACATTATGAATCTGCAAAGCGCCGAGGCCCTGGCGATGGGCCCGGATGGCCTGTCCGAGGTTCGGCTAGCCAGTGGCGCTACCCTCAAGAGTAAGACCCTCATCCTCTCGACGGGGGCACGCTGGCGGGAGATGAAGGTCCCGGGTGAGCGGGAATACCGGGGCCGGGGTGTAGCCTATTGTCCCCATTGCGATGGTCCCCTTTTCAAGGGCAAACGGGTGGCGGTGATCGGGGGTGGCAACTCCGGCGTGGAGGCGGCCATCGACCTGGCCGGTATCGTCGGCCATGTCACCCTCATCGAATTCGATCCGACCCTGCGTGCCGATGCCGTCCTGCAACGAAAGCTCCAGAGCCTGACCAATGTCACGGTTATCACCCAGGCCCTGACCACTGAGGTCACTGGAGATGGGGAAAGGGTCAATGGCCTTATCTATGAGGATCGTGCCAGGGGGGAAAGTCACCGGCTGGATCTGGAGGGTGTCTTTGTCCAGATAGGGCTGCTGCCCAACACCGATTGGCTGAAGGGGACAATCCAACTCTCGCCCCGGGGCGAGATCGAGATCAACGACCGGTGCCAGACCTCGATGCCTGGCGTCTTTGCCGCAGGCGACTGTACCAGTGTGCCCTTCAAACAGATCATCATCGCTATGGGTGATGGGGCCAAGGCCTCCCTGGCGGCCTTCGACTATCTGATTCGTGGGTCGGAAAGGGCATGAGGGGATGGGACGCCTGCGGATACAGATCGATCCAAGCTGGGGGTCTTGGAGAGCAGGCGCCATGAATAGAGGCTTAGCCCACTAGGGTCTGAAGGACCAGGCCCCCTGCATTGCCGACGACATCTTCATTAACTAGGACAATGACCGAGCCCGAGCCGGCCTCGCCGCCCTGGCCGAACTGTCCCGGCTGGCCCAGGTCATCTTCCTCAGTCACCATCACCATCTGGTGAAATTGGCCAGCGAGGTCTTCGGGGTGGACCTGAATATATTGGATTTGGGGGAATGAGGGCGGGAGGGGTCGGGAAAGCCAATCAGCCTGGATGTTCGTATACTACTTACCATTGCCTCGCCTCACCTGACCCACGGCTCTTGACGTCCCCTGCCATATGGAAAGCACCCAGTCTCCCACCGAAGCACATTTCATCACCCGGGAACCCTATTACGAACCGGTTGGCAATGAGGTGACCCTGTTCGAGGCCGCCTATGCCAACCGTCTGCCGGTGCTGCTGAAGGGGCCGACCGGTTGCGGTAAGACCCGCTTCATGGAATATATGGCATGGCGACTACGCCGCCCCTTGGTGACCGTTTCCTGCCATGACGATCTCACCACCTCCGATCTGGTGGGTCGCTATCTAGTCAAGGGTGGGGAGACAACCTGGGTGGATGGGCCCCTGACCCGTGCCGTGCGTGCGGGCGGCATCTGCTATCTGGATGAAATCGTTGAGGCGCGCAAGGACACCATGGTGGTGATCCATCCCCTGGCCGACGATCGCCGCATGATGCCCATCGAGAAACTCGGCCAATTGCTGGAGGCCTCCCCCGACTTCTGCCTTGCCATTTCCTATAATCCCGGCTATCAGAGTGTCCTCAAGGAACTCAAGCAGTCCACGCGACAACGCTTCGTGGCTCTGTCCTTCGATTATCCCAGACCCGAACTCGAGGCGAAAATCATCCGCCATGAAACGGGTCTGGACGAGTCCGCTACCCTCAACCTCCTCAAACTGGCGGAAATGACGCGTAACCTCAAGGGTAACGGCCTTGAGGAGGGTGCCTCCACCCGCCTCTTGGTTCATGCCGGCAAACTTATTGCTCAAGGGGTGGAGCCACGCGCCGCCTGCCAGGGAGCGGTATCCCTGGCACTGACGGATGACGAAGACCTGATCACGGCGGTCAATGAATTGATCGCGGCCCTGTTCTGATGGCCGCTGCTGCCCATGGAATTCCCTCGGCCTGGGCGGGTGGTGCCCCGGGTCGGGTCGGAGACGACGGGTGGCCCCTTGCCGATTAGCCCGCCTCTGGCCGGAGAGGAACTTACCCGGCGGCTCGAAACGGCCTTCGATGTGGAGTTCACCTTCCACAAGGTAGGTCACCTGGTTGATATCCTAACCCCCCTGGATCGGGAAACTCAGGACTTCATACTCAACCTGGTCGATCGCATCGCCAGTACCAACATCCAGATCAGTTATGAATTCACCCGGCGGGTGGTGGAGGCCCTCGATCGCCTGGATCAGCGTGTCATCGAGGCCTGGGCCGTACATGCCATGGATACCTACGACCGGGTTGGCCTGCGTCCGGCCCTCGAGGTGCTGTTCAAGGTCGATGACTTTCTGACCCACGCCCATGCGCGTGCCGCGGGTGCCTTCTTCAATGAGGTGCAGCCGGTGCTCTCCAGTTTTCTGTGCGGCCTGTCCGGACGTCGGCTGGAGCTGAAGGAGGGTGAGCAGGTCTATACCGACAGCGAACGGCTCTTCCTGCCCAACGTCATGGCCCGCATGGCCAGCGAGGCCGATAATTTCCTACTTTGCAAGGCCCAGGTCGCCTTCATGTGGGCCCAGACGCGCTTTGGTAGCGCGCGGGTGGACTTCGACGCCCTGCAGGGGCGCTTTCCCGATCCCGTACGAGCCTTGTCGGCCTTCCAGACCCTGGACGCCCTACGGCTGGAAATCTGCCTCGCTCGCGAATTACCCGGCTTGTGGCGCGATATGCAGGGTCTCTCGCTACGTTATGGGGATATGGACCTTCCCGCCTGTTGGCTGTCCTTCGTGGCGCCCTTGAACCGGGACCCCGCTGTCCCGGAGACGGCCCTGGCCCTGCTGGATGTCGCCTATGTCCTCGAACCCCCCAAGGGGCGCGTTTATCAAGCCCGTCTCGACCCCTCGGCCATTGCCGCGGCCAGGGCGGCGCGCATGGAGCGGGAAATCATCTTGCTGCGGGTAAAGCTAGCGAAATTGGCGGAGGAACAGGGTCGGAAGGGTGCCCCCACGACTCGGGACCAGCCCCCTGACGAGGGAGCCCCCTTGCCGGCGCAATTCGCAGCCAGGCCGGAAGGTCTGGGTTGGGAGCTGACATTGGATGACCAGCCCATAGCACCGCCAGAGGATGTGAAGCAGTTGCTCACCTCCATCTCCCTGGATTGGGGGGATATTCCCCCCGAGATGCTGGTCCCGGCCGGTGATGGCGAGTACGACCCCGCCCAATACGAGATCAAGGAAAGGGATCCCAACGAGGTCTGGCAAGGCACCTATCACCTGGATGGCGCCTACCTCTATCCCGAGTGGGATTTTGCCCGTCAGCATTACCGCAAGAATTGGTGTGTGCTGCGCGAGATCGACCTCGAGCCTGGTGACCCTGGGTATGTGTCGGAGGTCATCGCCAAACACCAGGGCCTGGTCAAGCATCTGCGCCGCACCTTCGAGGCTATGCGCGATGAAAGCCGGTTCCTGAAGCGCCAGGCCCAGGGCGATGACGTGGACATCGACGCCCTGGTGGAGGCTCTGGCTGATGCCCGGGACGGGCGCGAAATGAGCGAGCAACTTTTTATGCAGAGACATCGCGCAGACCGCAATCTGGCGGTGATGTTCATGGTGGACATGAGTGGCTCTACCAAGGGCTGGATCAATGATGCGGAGCGCGAGTCCCTCATCATGCTGTGCGAATCCCTGGAGGCACTCGGCGATCGCTATGCCATCCATGGCTTCTCGGGCATCACGCGCAAGCGCTGCGAGACCTATCGTATCAAGACCTTCGATCAGGCCTACGACGCTAGGGTCAAGGCCCGCATCGCCGGGATCCTGCCTCGGGAATACACCCGCATGGGGGTCGCCATCCGCCACCTGTCCAAGCGACTGAACGAGGTCGAGGCCAAGACCAAGCTGCTGATCACCCTCTCCGATGGCAAGCCCGACGATTATTTCGATAACTATCGTGGTCAATACGGTATCGAGGATACCCGGCAGGCCCTATTCGAGGCTCGCCGTAGCGGTATCCACCCCTTTTGCATTACCATCGACCGGGAAGGCAAGTCCTACCTGCCGCACATGTACGGCCATGCCAACTGGATTGAAATCGACGAAGTACGTAAGCTGCCCCTGAAGGTGGCCGACATCTACCGGCGTTTGACCTCCTGAAACGGCGCCAACGACCCTCTCCACCCTGCCCCTGTTGAGCACCCCATGCGGACAATCTATGGCGAGAAAATCCTGCTGGTCGATGACAGCAAGGTCATAACCCAACTGCTGCGCAACCGATGCGAGGTCGTGGCGGGGGTCGAGACAGAGATCGCCGGGTCCCTGGCCGAGGTCATGGTCTGCATCGCGTCCGACCCCGATCGCTTTTTTCTGGCTGTGGTGGACCTGAACCTGCCGGATGCCCCGGACGGGGAGGTGGTGGACTATGTGTTGGCCCACGAGATCCCGGTGGTGGTGCTCACCGGCCGCTATGACGATGCCACCCGCGAGCGCATGCTGGCCAAGGATGTCGTGGATTATTTGGTCAAGTCCAGTTTTCATGAGCTTGACCACACGGCCAATCTGGTCCGGCGTATCCGCCGCAACCGCGATGTTCAGGCCCTGGTGGTGGACGACTCCCGGACCTTCCGCCAGTACCTCGGCGGGCTTCTAGCCCTGCAGCACCTGCAGGTACTCTATGCGGAAAACGGATTCGAGGCCATGGCCGTCATGGAGCGGGAACCTGGAATCAGCCTGGTGGTCACCGATTACAACATGCCTGAAATGGACGGCCTGGGACTGATCACGGCCTTGCGGCAACGGTGGGGTCGAGATGAACTCGCCATCATAGGTATCTCCGAGACCAACCAGCCATCCTTGGCCGTACGGCTGCTGAAGACTGGTGCCAACGACTTCATCACCAAACCCTTCATGGTTGAGGAGTTCTTTTGTCGGGTAAACCAAAACCTGGATCTGATCGAACAGATCCGTGCCATCCGCGACTCCACCGTTCATGACTATCTGACGGGCCTTTACAACCGCCGCTATCTCTTTGAGGCGGGCGAGGCACTCCAGGCCCAGTCGTGCCGGGCGGGTACCCGCCTGGCGGCGGTGATACTGGATATCGATCACCTAAAGCGAGTCAATGAGACATACGGACATCTGGCCGGGGATCGAGTGTTGAAGGAGATAGCCGGGGTGCTTGTCAAGGGCACGCGGCGGGCTGACCTGGTTGGACGTTACGGGGGGGATGAATTTTGTATCCTGCTGCCAGGGATCGAGCTCGACGCCCTCCTGACCAAGCTGGAGGCCTTGCGGGCCACCATTGCCGCCACCCCCATTGTCCAGGGCGCGAATCACCTGTCCGTGAGCATCAGTCTGGGCACCAGCCTGGGACCGGCCGAGACCCTGCAGGCCCAGATCGATCGTGCCGATGCCGCCCTCTCTCTGGCCAAGGAGGGCGGGCGGAATCGGGTGGTGGTGGCCGAGGATGTCCAGGGGGTTGCCAGGGGCGAGGTTAGCCAAGCAGCCACCGCGGGATTGCGGCAAGAGGAAGGACCTGCCCCGCCGCCCCCAGTTTGACGGCTGCGCCAGGCATCCCCCAGACCAGGCTGCTGGCCTCGTTCTGGGCCAGGGTATGGCCCCCGGCTCGCCGTAAGGCAAGGAGCCCAGTTGCCCCATCCCGCCCCATGCCGGTGAGGATGGCCGCCTTGATCTCGCAGTCTCTTAGTCGGGCCAGTGATTCGAACAGGACATCCACCGAAGGCTTGTGACGATTGACCGGCGGTCCGTCACCCAGTCGGCAACGTAGCTGACCGCCCCAGGCCCTCACCAACAGGTGGCGATCCCCGGGGGCGACATAGACGCGGCCAGGTTCCAAGGGATCTCCGTCAGCCGCCTCCCGGGCACGAAGGGCGCCAAGGCCATCCAACCGATTGGCAAACAGCCGCGTAAACAGTGCCGGCAGGTGTTGGCAAACCACCACCGGGGGGCTCCCGGCCGGCAGGGCCCTGACGATCTGCCCGATGGCCTCGGTGCCGCCGGCCGAGGCTCCCAAGGCGATGAGGCGGGGGCCGGCCAGGTTCGGGTGCGCCTGGAGTCTAGCAACCAGGGAGTGGTCGAGCGGTTCGGCCTCTTGGGCTCCCAGCCGTCGAACCGGGCTAGACGCGGCTGCCCGGACCTTGGCGCGTATCTCCGCCGCGAACTCCCCCAGGCTGCCCTCCAGGTTTTGTTGGGGCTTGGTTACGAAGTCAACCGCGCCCAGGGCCAGGGCCTCCAAGGTGATCTCCGCCCCGGCCTCGGTATAGGCCGAAATCATCACCACCGGCAGGGGGCGCAGGCGCATCAGGTTGCGCAGGAAGCTGATGCCATCCATGCGAGGCATCTCCACGTCCAGGGTCAGGACATCCGGATTCAGATCCTTGATTCGCTGGCGCGCGATGTAGGGATCGCCGGCGGTTCCCACCACCTGGATATCCCCATCCGTCTGTAGCAGTTTGGAAAGCAGTTCCCGAACCAGGGCCGAGTCGTCGATGATCAGGACCCTGATCGGCCTGGAACTGGCCTTGAGAGGAGAATTGGGGGTGGGTTCAGGCATGTTCAGAAGATCTCAATAGCTCCACCGACCGGTTGGTTTTCCAGGTCATGGAGATAGTCCTGTTCCCGGGCAATCACCTCTGACTCCCGCCCGGGTGCCAGACGTCGTACCCGCACCAGCCCCTTTTGAGGGAAGAAGATGACCTTGCGGGGGTGAACGCCACCCAGATCCTGGGCCACCAGGGGCAGTCTCTCCAGGTCCAGATAGGCCTGGACAAAGGCCCCGTTGCGATGCCCTATGTCGCTATGGATAGCCAGTACTCGGGCCCCGCCGAACACCTTGGCCTCGAGGTTGGCGCGTCGCCCCCCCAGCCGCAGAATCTCATTGATCAGGCATTCCATGGCATGGTTGCCGTAGCGGGCGGCGGCGCTCGGCGCTCCCTTTGGCTGGTCAGCGCTGACGGGTAGCATGAAGTGATTCATGCCCCCCACACCGGTAACCCGATCCCGAATACAGGCGGCCACGCAGGAACCCAGAACAGTGACCACCGCCTCGCTCCCAGTCACATAATACTGGCCGGGCAGCAGCTTGACCGCAATACAACCACAATCCGGGTCCAGATAGCGCCTGATGGGTGGCTCTGCGAACGAATAGGCGTTAAAGCTTGGCTGTTTCATCACTAAGTCCCTAGCTCGGGGGAATCACCCCGGAAAACCAACAAGACCCAAGGCTCAAGCCAGGGTAAAGACGGAGCGGGTTACAGGGCGCAGGCGCTGGGTGATGCCGATCAAGGACTCCGCATGACCCAAAAACAGATGCCCCTGCTCGTTTAGCCGTTCAGCCAGCCGTTCCACCAACCGGCGTTTGGTGGGGCCGTCAAAATAGATCATGACGTTACGGCAAAAAATGGCATCGTAGCGGCGTTCCAACTGCCAGTCCCCGATTAGGTTGAGCTGCCGTAGATGTACCAGGGCCCTCACCTCCGGACGCAAACGTATCAGTCCCACCTGTCCGCCCCGCCCCCTCAGCACCCAGCGGCGCCATGGCAGGTCGGCGAGGGGGCCAATCCGGTCGATGGGATAAATGGCCGCGTCCGCCTGGGCCAGGGCCTGGGTGTCGAGGTCCGTGGCCAGGATCCGCAGGTCACGGCGGCGCGCATCCGCTAAATGTTCCAGCAGGACCATGGCGATGCTATAGGGCTCCTCGCCGCTGGCGCAGCCTGCGGACCAGATGCGTAAGGACGTCCCAGGCCGTGCCGCCCAGATGGGGACCAGGGTCCGGGCCAGGAAGTCGAAGTGGTGAGGTTCGCGGAAGAATCCGGTGAGATTGGTGGTGATGGCATTAATGAGTTGATGGATTTCAGTCCCATCGGGTTGCCGGAGGAGGTCGAGATAGCTCTTGAAGTCCCGCAGACCCAGGGCACGCAGGCGCCGGGCCAACCGGGCGTAAAACATCTCAAACTTAGTATCGGCGACCACGATGCCGGTATGGGCCACCACGAGGTGGCGCAGGGCCTCGAATTCCCCCCAGGTAAAGGGATACTCATGGTTTCCGTTCATCTTCGGGCAACCACGCCGGGTGCATCACGGGTCCCTGACCCGGTGCCAAACCTAGCAGGGTGTCCAGACCGAGCAGGCTGGCGGTGGCGGTCAGCTCCCGGCTGACCCCTACCCAGCGCAACGGGATCCCGAGTTCCGCGGCGTCCCGCCAGAGTACGGCCAGGAGTTGCGCACCCGCCGTGTCCATGACCCTGACCCCTTGGCCATCGAGCGCCAAGTCGCGGCGGGTTCTGAGCAGCCCCACCAACCGCTGGTGCAGGGACGCAATATCACCCAGGGTGATGGACTCCGGAAGACGCAGAATCTCGTCCATCAGAATTCGGACCAGTCATCGTCCTGATGATCGAAAATCCGGCCGGAACGGTCTCGTTCCCGGTGGGTTGATCCAGTGTCCCCCCCTCTCGAGCTCGCCGCACGGCCAGCGCGGGGAGGGATAGCCCCCACAGGACCGCCATGGTGACCCAAGGCGATGGTATTGCTACGGGCGGGGGGCAAGGACTCCGTGACGGAGGGCGGCACCGGTTCCGCACCGGCCTTGCCCAGGTGAAAGAAGGTGATGGCGCGTTTGAGTTCTCGGGCCTGCTCGTCCAGGGCGGCAGCGGCTGCCGCCGCCTCCTCCACGAGGGCGGCGTTTTGCTGGGTGACCTGATCCATCTGAATGACCGCCTGATTCACATGGTCGATGCCTACGGCCTGCTCCCGGCTGGCGGCGCTGATCTCCGCCACCATGTCACTGACTTCCTGTACCGCTGCCACGATTGCCCGCAAGGCCTCGCCCGAGTCCTGTACCAATCGGCTGCCCTCCTCAATCCGCCCTACGCTGTTATTGATCAGATTTTTGATCTCCTTGGCGGCGTCGGCGCTGCGTTGGGCGAGTTGACGTACCTCGCCGGAGACCACCGCGAACCCGCGTCCGTGTTCGCCGGCCCGAGCGGCCTCCACCGCGGCGTTCAGGGCCAGGATGTTGGTCTGGAAGGCTATGCTGTCGATCACACCGATGATATCGGCGATCTGCCTACTGCCCGCATTGATCTGCCCCATGGCAATCACGGCCTGCCCTGCTACCCCTTCGCCCTGTTGGGCACGTTCCTTGGCGATCATGGCCAATTTATTGGCCCGATCGGCATTCTCCGCGTTTTGGCGTACCGTCCCGGTCAGTTCCTCCATACTGGCGGCGGTTTCTTCCAGGGACGAGGCCTGTTCCTCGGTGCGCTGGCTCAGGTCCAGATTGCCCTTGGCGATCTCCGCGGCGGCGGTGGCTACCTGGTCGGTGGCGCCGCGCACGTCGGTCACCACCCCACGCAAGCGTTCCACCATCCGGTTCAAGGCCTGCATCAAGAGGCCGATCTCGTCCCGGGAGTCGGTGGTCAGATGTTGATCCAAATCACCACGCGCGATGCCATCGGATAAGGAGAGGGCCTGCTCTACTGGCCGGGTGATGACCCGTGCTGTCAGATAGGCGGCCAGGCTGATGCCCAGGAGGGCCAGGAGCCCGATGCCGAGATAGGCGAACTGGAGTTCTACAATGGGTACGAAGGCCTCCTCCTGATCATGTTCGGCGATCAAGGCCCAGGTCAGCCCCGGAACGACTTGCAAGGGTGCGTAAGACGAGAGGACCGGAACGCCCCGATAGTCCCGGGTCAGACTGCTGTCGGTGCGCCCGGCCAGGGCCTCCCGGCTGGCAAGGGTATCCACCCCGTTACGCTCCACCGTGCCCGTTAGCGAGGCGGCCAGGCTCCGCTGGCCTGGGTCCAGGATGGAATTGGAGCGCATCCGCTTGTCCGGTCCCACCAGGTAGGCCTCGCCGGTGGTCCCCAGCCCCTCGCGCTGCGCCATGATGGTATCAATGGCGTTCGGCGCGAGTTGCAAGGCGATAACGCCTCCTGTCCCGTCGATTCTGGGCACGGGTTCCCCCAGGAAGGCGGCGGGGGTGTTGTCGGCGGCGGCCAGGGGGGCGAAGTCGATGAAGACCCCCGTGGCCCCGTCCCGTACCTGTCGGAACAGGCGTCCGAGGCTGGAGTTGGCCTGGGTCGGCGATGTCAGGTCGACCCCGCGCAAGGGGCTGCTGGTGGCCGTTTCGGTTACCCGACCGGCGTGATCGATCAGATAGAGATTGGCGAAACCCTGTTGGTTGGCGAATCGCTGCAGAAAGCCATCGGGTGGGTTGCCAGGAAACAGGGAAATCAGGTCCGCGAGAATCCTGGCGCTGGCCTGACGGCCCTGGATGAGGGCCTCGACGGCGGCCTGCTTGTTGGCCCGCGCCGTCGTGAGCCCATCCAGCTCGGACTGGGTCAGGGCCTGGGTCGCTATCCAATAGGTAAAGGCCCCGGCCACCAGCATCGGCAGGAGCCCGATCAGCCAGAAGGCGATCAATAGGCGGTTACGCAGTCTCAGGTTCTTGAACATGGTTGGCCTCTCGGTGGGCACGGTGGGGTCGCCAATGGTGTGGTCGCTAGATGATCGCTTGGGGGTGGTGGTTACTGTCTCTCTCCTAAATGGCATTGACCTTCAATCACCTAGAGCGAGATCGAGCAATAGGTTGCTATCGAGCAGCACTATCATGTGTCCCTGCACCTCGGCCAAACCTGCCACGAAGGCGCTGCCAATAGGACCCCCTAAATCCGGCGGTGGGCTGATCATCTCATCCTGCAGAAGATGCTCGTCGCACACCGCATCGACCACCATCCCCATGATCTTTTCCTGCTCGTCCTGAGTGACGTTGACGACAATGACCACGGTCCGGGGGCCATAGGACCGGGGAGGCAGACCAAGCCGCTCCCGCAGGTCGATGATGGGAATCACGCTGCCCCTCAGATTGATGACGCCCTTCACGAAGGGCGGGGTATTGGGTAGAGGGGTCACTGGCTCCCAGACCCGGATTTCCCGCACCTTGAGGATGTCCAGCCCATACTCGGTCTCGGCCAGTTCGAAGGTCAGAAACTGGCGTACCCCCCGCGCGGGGCTATGGCTAATCGGTCCCTGAGGGCTGTCGATGGCGATCATATTCATCAGAGTCCACTTGAGGTTAGATGCAAACCCGGAGGTATTGGCACGCGGGGCTCCCCCTGCCCTGTCTCGCGCACAGCCGCGATCCGTTTCAACTCACTGCCATCCAGGATCAGCCCGATCCGCCCGTCTCCCAGCACCGTGGCGGCGGAAACCCCAGGTACCTTGCGGAAGTGGGTCTCCAGCCCCTTGATCACGATCTGTTGCTGACCCTGCAGTTCATCCACGAGGAGGGCGATGTCGCCATCATCCACCTCGACGATCACCAGCAAGGGGCGCGTCTCCGGACCCATGTCCGATGGCACCCCCAGCAGGGAGGCCAGGCGTATCACCGGCAGGAAACGTTCTCGCAGGTGATAGACCTCAAGTCCGCCAGGCAATACCCGTATCCATGTTGGATTCAACTGTACGGTCTCGACGATCGACACCAGGGGCAGGATATAGACCTCTGGACCGACTCGAATCAACTGGCCGTCCAGAATGGCCAGTGTCAGGGGGATACGGATGGTAAAGCGCGTCCCCTGCCCTACCGTCGAGGCCAACTCTAACCGCCCGCCCAAGGCGCGAATGTTGCGCTCTACCACGTCCAGCCCCACCCCGCGTCCGGAGAGGTCCGTCGCCCTGGTCCGGGTCGTGAAGCCGGGGTGGCAAAGGATGCGTAGCAGGTGTTCCGGATCCAGGGACTCGGCATTGCCGGCGAGACCCAGTTCCCGGGCATGTGCCACTACGGAGTGGACATCGATACCGGCTCCGTCGTCCGCAACCTCTATGAAGATGTTTCCGGCCCGATGCGAGGCACTCATTCTTAAATTCCCCGTTGGGGGTTTGCCTCGGGCCCGCCGTATCTCTGGGGTTTCCAGCCCGTGGTCCATGGCGTTGCGCAGCAGGTGGGTGAGGGGATCGACTACCAGTTCGATCAGCCGCTTGTCCAGTTCGGTATGCTCACCGCTCAGGTGAAACTCCACCTCCTTTCCCAACTCCCGCGCTAGGTCGTGGATCAAACGTGGAAAGCGGTTGAAGACAAAGCCGATCGGAAGCATGCGGATGCCTAACACCTGGGATTGCAGCTCCCGGGTATTGCGCTCCAGTTGGGCCATCCCCTGACGCAACGACTCCCCGGCGTGACCATCAGCCTGGGTGGCCAGGCGTTGCAGCATGGACTGAGTGATGACGAGTTCGCCCACCAGATTGACCAGGGCGTCCACCTTCTCGGTGCCAACCCGGATGGAGGCGCCCTGATGGATGGTAGGGGGCGCTGGGGCGGGTGGTGGCCTGGCGGGGAGCGGGCTGGAGGGCGGGCTGGAGGGCGGGCTGGAGGCCGAGGCCGAAGTTTCGGATGGGGGCCATTCCGGGGGCGCGGGCGGGGGGAGTGGGAGGGTGGGGCTGGTAGGCACTGCTGGCGGTGGGGTGAGCCCGCTTTCAAGCTTGGGGGGGGTGTCCGGCGCCCAAGGCATCAACTCTAGATCGCAGTCATCCAGTACCCAATCGAAGACCTCCCGTATGCTTGCCTCCGGCACCGAGGCGGCCAGGTCCAGCGACCAGGAGAGGAAGCAGTCCCCCGGCACCAGTTCGGCCAGGGTCGGTAGGTCACGGATCTCGACCCTAACGGCTAGGGTACCGAGTCGAGCCAGTTCCCGGAACATGAGCACCACGTCATTACCCTTCGCCAGGAGCCCCCGGCGGGGACGAAAGCGGATGTGCCAGCCGGTCACGGCTGGTGGGGATGCCGATCCCCGCGCGGCTGGCGGATCCGGATCCGGCGTAAGCCGCGTGGCTGACGCTTGATCCGACGGCGTACTGGATAGGGGTTTCGGGTCTGTAAGGGGCGCGGAGGGGTCGAGCAGGGTGTTCAGAGCCGCCTCCGCGGAGGTAAGAAACTCCGGGTCCGGCTGGCCACCGGCGCTGAGGATCCTAAGCAGGCCTCGCGCCCCGTCCACCGCTTGGAGTAAGACGGCGATCAGTGCCTCGTCCAAGGGCCGGATGCCGTGCCGCACCTGGTCCAATAGGGACTCCATCAGATGGGTGAAGCGGGTTAGATCGGCGTAGCCGAAGGTCCCGCTCCCGCCCTTCATGGAATGGGCAGCTCGGAAGAGGGCATTGATCACATCCGTGTCGACGATGGGGCCTGAGGCGGCCACCAGAGTCGATTCCATGGCGTCCAGGCCCTCGAAACTCTCTTCGAAAAAAATTCCCTCAAACTGTTTGAGATCAAGAGTCATGGCAAGAGTCGGCCCAGGGTCGCGATCAGCCGCTCCGGGTCGAAAGGCTTGACCATCCAGCCGGTGGCACCGGCGGCACGGCCGGCCTGGCGGTGTGCGGGCGAGTCCTCGGTGGTTAAGGTCAGAATGGGAGTATGGCGGTAATCAGGGAGATCGCGCAGGGCGCGGATCAAGCCGAGTCCGTCCAGTTCCGGCATGTTGATGTCGGTGATCACCAGGGCGAAGTGCTCGGCTTGGGCCAATGCCAAGGCGGCTGCCCCATCCTTGGCGCTGCTCACCCTGAAGCCCGCGGTGCGCAGGGTTTGCGCCAGCATTTCCCGCATGGTGCGGGAGTCATCGACGGTGAGGACGTGATACATGGGTTGGATGGACCTTGCCGTAAATACAGATACGTTTATAG
>CAZFZB010000064.1:0-15840 GCA_964523415.1 uncultured Chromatiaceae bacterium
GGCCCCGACCGTGGGACCGAGGGGGGGGTCGAGTTCGCTCATCATGCTGGTTCCAATGAGTTTTAAAATTAGGTTTCCCCGCCCCTGAAAGGGTGGGGAATTAAGGAGAACTTCGGTAATTCTCAAGCGCCGACGAATTATATGCCTAGTCCGGCCAGACCTGGGACAAGGGCTCGCGACTTGAGGGAGCCGACGTGTTCCTGGGAACCAGGTATGGTCGCCTATCGGGGCCAGTCCCATAGGCCTGGTTCAAGGTCGTATTATCTCAGCCAGTGATAAACATGCTCTGGGATCGCGGAACCGATGGCGCCCAAGCCCCCTGCCACTTCTACAATACAACCGGGCCAACAAGGGTCGATCACGAAATGAACATTGAAATCAGGCGTTCATTGTTATTGTGTATTGATATTGGATTGGGCTCAGGGTAAGTGCGACGGGCTTGGTATCTAATCCAATTCTCTGGTCCGATACTCCTTTGGCGGGCACTAACCGTTTTGTAGCGGGTCTTCCCCCTGTCGAGACCACCACGATATGGAGATGAATCCGCCGATATGAAACCAGAACCTCCCCCTTCATGTCCAACTCGGGGCGTGAGTCGAGGAAGTGGATCGATACCTTAGTCGCAACCCGTGTTGCTGTCAGGCGCATCTCGTCGTGGGTTGCCTACCAACCCAAGGGTGACGGTTGAGAGTTGGCTAGAGAGACACTAATTAGGGTCTTGCAAGGGCTGGCTCCGAACAGGGGGCGAAATGATAGAAAATTTTCGTAGGATCCCGGGAGTAGCGGGACGGGGCTCAGACTCCGATTCGAAAGGGATCAGGGAGGCCTTAGGCCACTACCTGGGTAAGATGCGGGGGCGGACAGCGGAAGGGCCCCCTCCGGTTCCCTTTAACGAAATCCTCTGGTCGTGGTTGGGTGCCTTCAGCGGCATCGGTGCTCTGTCACTTCTGAATCAGGCATTTCTGCCCAGTGGCGATAACCTGCTGTTGTTCGGCTCCTTAGGGGCCTCGGCCGTCCTTGTTTATGGAGCCCCTCGGGCACCCTTGTCCCAGCCCCGCAATCTGATCGGCGGTCACCTTATCTCCGCAACTATTGGCGTCCTCTTCTTCCATACCCTTGGGTTTCTGCCTTGGCTGGCCGCCCCTCTTGCCGTGGCAACCGCCCTCGCCTGCATGCACCTGACGCGCACCCTCCATCCGCCTGGCGGTGCCACGGCCCTTATTGCCGTCGTTGGTTCCAATCAGATCCATGCCCTGGGCTTTTTTTATATTTTTTTCCCCGTCGGGGTCGGAGTTCTGGTGCTGCTCCTGGTGGCACTCATCGTGAATAACCTTGCCAGCAAACGCCATTACCCGGAACATTGGCGCTGAGCGGGCGCTCCATACCCGGGATAAGTCCCCCAGCCTTTCCAAGGATGGTAGGAAGAGTTGGAACGGTCGCTGACAGCCTGGAGGTGCATCCTGCCTTAACCAGGAAGCCGGGGGTGATCAGCCAACTCTTGCGTGTGCCCGGTGCGGCTGCCGCTCGAGGGGCAATCAGATTAGCGCTTTCAGTCAATGGGGCGGATGCGGGATTAACCCATCTACCCGTACTGGTCAAAAATGGGATGCGTGCCCTCAATGAAAACCATACTCACAGAGATCCGGTTAGAGACTGGCGAGCCTATCCAGGTCATCGACATTAGTGATCATGTGAAGGAGTTACTATTCCAGAGTCAGGTGGGGGAGGGTCTCCTCACCTTGATCTCCAGTCATACGACGGCCTTTGTGAGTCTCAATGAATGCGAGCCGGGCTTGCAACAGGACATGGTCGATTTCCTGGTACGGGTGGCCCCGCGTGGGGCCAGCTATCGGCATGATGTCAATCCAGTCGATGGCAGGCAAAATGCGCATTCCCATCTGGCTGGCCTATTTTTGAGTCCCTCGGTGAGTATTCCGGTGGTGGCTGGTGGGCTCTTGATGGGGGACTGGCAGTCGATCCTTTTTATCGAACTTGATGGGCCCAGGGCAATGCGATCCGTCCAAGTCCATATCCTCGGGGTGGGATAAAGATTGAACACCTCCGATGTTGCTGGATTCTTTGCGAATCCGTCCGATCTGGATGTAGAGGCTTATCTTTGGCTGGAGTATTACCTGGAGTGCATTGGGGATCCCCATGTCGCGGCTGCGCAATTCTGTAGCGAACAGTCCACGGCCCAATGGCAACGGGCGGGCCATTGCGAGGACCTGCGGCCGCGATTCGCAGCCAAGGTCGTTGATCTTAGGGTCGAGGCAGTACTGGCGCGGTTAAGTTATCCCGTTCCGCATCAGGGTGATGGACCCATCCACGCCTGTCGCCTGCGGATCGCGCACCCTCATGATAACTTTGGGCCCCGGATTCCCAATTTACTCAGTGCCATATGTGGCGAGGGCACCTATTTCTCCCCGGGCATACCTCTTGTCAAACTACTGGATATTGAATTTCCCCCCTCATTCCTCGCCCAGTTTCAGGGTCCGCAATTCGGTATCCAGGGGATTCGGGAACGCTTGGGGGTGTTTGACCGGCCGATCTTCTTTGGCGTGATCAAACCAAATATCGGGTTGCCGCCAGAGGACCTTTGCGATGCTGGTTATCGGGGTTGGATAGGTGGCCTTGACGTAGCCAAGGACGATGAGATGCTGGCGGACATGGCCTGGTGCAGTCTGGAAAGGCGTTCCGCTTTGCTGGGTGCGGCCCGGCGGCGCGCGGAAGAAACCACGGGTCACAAAAAGATGTACCTGGCAAATATCACCGACGAGGTGGATCGTTTGTGTGAACTGCACGATATCGCGGTCAGTAACGGCGCCAATGCCGTACTCGTAAATGCCATGCCGCTGGGGTTGAGTGCGGTGCGTATGCTGAGAAGGCATGCCAGGGTCCCCCTGATCGCGCATTTTGCCTTTACGGCTGCCTGCAGTCGCCTGTCCCATTATGGAGTGGATATGCGGGTGATTACCAAGTTGGAGAGGCTGGCAGGCTGCGACGCCATCATCATACCCGGTTTCGGCACGCGCATGATGACACCCGAGTCGGAGGTCATCGCGAATATCAACGCCTGTCTGGAGGAGATGGGACCCATCAAGCCCTCTCTGCCCGTGCCCGGGGGGAGCGACTGGGCGGGAACACTGGACAGGGTTTATCGCAAGGTCGGGTCTGTGGATTTTGGGTTCGTTCCGGGCAGGGGAGTCTTTGGACACCCCATGGGGCCAGAGGCCGGGGCCGCCAGTGTCCGCCAGGCCTGGGACGCCTGTCGCCTTGGTATCCCCATCGAGCGACAGGCCGAGTCCCACCCCGAGTTACGCAGCGCCATTGAGGCCTTTGGGTAATCGCCCGCGGCCCCATTAGACGTCACCAGACAATAGTAGCAGGAGGATAGCCATGAGACAGGCCCACATAGGTGTGATCGGCCTCGCGGTCATGGGTCGCAATCTGGTACTTAATTTCAGTGACCATGACTTCCAGGTGGCCGTCTACAACCGCACCTGGGAGCGGACCCAGGAGTTTCTGACGGGGGAGGCAGCCGGGCGCGCTATCCTGGGTTGCGCCACCCTGGCCGAACTGGTTGGCGCCCTGCGCTCGCCACGGGTGGTCTTGTTGATGGTGCGCGCGGGTCCCGGGGTGGACGCGGTCCTCGAACAGTTGGTACCGCTCCTGGCGCCTGGTGACGTCATCATCGATGGGGGCAATTCCCACTATGCGGATACGGCGCGTCGCTATGCCCGTCTAACTGCCACTGGCCTGCGCTTTATCGGCATGGGCGTTTCGGGGGGGGAGGAGGGGGCGCGCCATGGGCCCTCCCTCATGCCTGGAGGTAATCCGGAGGCCTGGCCGGTGGTCCGTGACATGCTCCAATCCATAGCGGCGGTAGCAGAGGGCGAGCCCTGCTGCCAGTGGGTGGGGGAGGCTGGTGCCGGCCATTACGTCAAAATGGTCCACAACGGCATCGAGTATGGCGATATGCAACTGATCGCCGAGGCCTATCAACTCCTGCGTCATGGCCTGAACCTGAGTGTGGACCATGTCGCCGAGGTGTTCAGGTCCTGGAATCAGGGCCTGCTGGAATCCTACCTCATCGAGATCACCGCCGCCATCCTTGCCGTTCGGGACCCGGACGGCTTACCTCGGGTAGATCGCATCCTGGATAGCGCGGGCCAGAAGGGCACCGGCCAGTGGACCGCTGTGGACGCCCTGGAGCAGGGTATTCCCCTCACCCTGATTGGCGAGGCGATCAATGCCAGGTTTCTTTCTGCTCTGAAGGACGAACGGGAGCGCGTGGCGCTGGCCTTCCCGACAGGACCTAGGACCCAGGAGTGGAACCCCTCTCAGCCTTGGGTTGAGTCCATCCATAACGCGCTTTACGCCGCCAAGTTGGTGTCCTATGCCCAGGGCTTCATGTTGCTGCGGGCGGCCAGCGCACGCTTTGGCTGGAAGCTTGCCTTTGGCGACATTGCCCTCTTATGGCGGGGTGGTTGCATTATCCGCAGCCGCTTTCTAGGCGATATCAAACGCGCCTTTGAGAGGGTCCCGGACCTGGAAAACCTGTTGTTCGACGACTTCTTTGCATCGGCCATTCGCCGATCCCTGGCCGGGTGGCGCCGGACGGTAGCCATGGGGATCCAAATTGGCATCCCTGTGCCCGCATTTGCCGCCGCCTTGACCTTCTTCGATGGCTA
This sequence comes from uncultured Chromatiaceae bacterium, assembly GCA_964523415.1. Lineage (GTDB taxonomy): Bacteria > Pseudomonadota > Gammaproteobacteria > Chromatiales > Chromatiaceae > M0108. The sequence continues at coordinate 4,692 of CAZFZB010000064.1, forward strand.
TCGCAGCGCAAATCTCCCGGCCAATCTCCTCCAGGCCCAACGGGATTATTTCGGGGCCCACACCTATGCCCGCCTCGACGCCCCTGACGCTGCCCTGTTCCACACCGACTGGACGGGCGATCAGGAGGAGCTCCGGGTCGATGAATGACGCCTGTGCCTATGTGATTTTCGGGGCCACGGGCAACCTGGCAACATCCAAGCTGCTCCCAGCCCTTTATCACCTCGATCAGGGTGGCCACCTGGGCACGGGCATGCGCATCATCTGTTCCGGTCGGCGGCCTCTCGCCCCCGAGGTCTGGCTGACCCTGGTCCGCGAGGCGATCGCCGCCAAGGCCAGGGGGGGCATTGACGAGAACCTGTTCCAACAGTTCGCACGGCGCCTGGAATACTTTCGCGGCGATCTCGAGGACCCCACCCTCTACCAACGGCTGGGGGAACGACTCACCGAGATGGGCATGAACAAGGTGGCCTTCTACATGTCCATTGCCCCGGATCAGTATGGTGGGGTGATCAGCAACCTGGGGGAGGCGGGGCTGCTGAACGAGGAGCGCGGCTGGCGCCGGGTCGTCATCGAAAAGCCTTTTGGCCATGACCTGTCCAGCGCTGCCGATTTGCAGCGACGCCTGGGTCGCTACCTCCAAGAGTACCAGATCTACCGCATTGATCATTACCTGGGCAAGGCGACGGTGCAAAACGTGCTGGTGTTCCGTTTCGCCAATCTCATGATGGAGCCGGTGTGGAATCGCCATCACATCGATCACGTCCAGATCACCCACTCCGAGACCCTGGGGGTAGGTTCTCGCGCCGGCTATTACGATGGCACGGGCGCCCTGCGCGACATGATCCAAAGCCACCTGCTGCAACTCCTCACCCTGGTGGCCATGGAACCGCCGGTATCCATGGAGGCCGAGTCCCTGCGCGACGAAAAGGTCAAGGTACTCAAGTCGGTGCGGCCCCTGGTCAAGTCCGCCGTCCACGCCCAGGCCTTTCGTGCCCAGTACACCGCCGGTGAGATCGCCGGGAAGCCAGTACCGGCCTATGTCCAGGAGGACCGGGTAGACGCCCGTAGTGTCACCGAGACCTATGCGGCCTTGAAACTCTACGTGGACAACTGGCGATGGAGGGGCGTGCCCTTTTACCTGCGCACTGGCAAACGCATGGCCGAGGCGCGTTCCCTGGTTTCGATCTGTTTCCGCCATCCGCCTCTGCAACTCTTTCGGGGAACCCCGGTCGAGTGCATGAACCCCAACTGGATACAACTCGGTATTCAGCCGGAGGAGTGCCTGCGGGTTCAGCTTACCGCCAAACAACCGGGGCTGGAGATGCGCACCCAGCAGATCAGCCTGGATGCCCATTTTCGCGGTGGTCCCTCCCAGGCGACCGACGCCTACGAGGGCCTGTTGCTGGATGTGATCCAGGGCGACCGTTCCCTGTTCCTGCGTTACGACGAGGTCGAATATGCCTGGCGGGTGGTGGAGCCGGTGCTGGACGTCTGGGCCATGGAGCGGGATTTCATCCCGACCTATCCTGCGGGAAGTTGGGGACCCAAGGACGCTCAGCGCCTGTTCGATCGCGAGGAACACCGTTGGCGCCAAACCCTCGATCCTGATGAAATGGGATGAAGGCGGTAACCCCTGCCCTAGGTAAGACCCACACCGGTCCGGGCCTAGGAATATCTGTGTGGCGGGTATTGCCGGATGCTGAGGCCGTGGCCCAGGCAGCCGCGCAGTTGATCATCGAGACGGCCACCGATGCCATTGCCCTCCGGGGGCGGTTTCGTCTGGTTCTGGCGGGGGGGCGAACGCCCGCAGCGGCTTACCACCTCCTGGCCCATCAGTCAGCCGATTGGGAACAATGGGAATTCTTCTTTGGCGACGAGCGCTGTCTGCCGGTGGACCATGCCGAGCGTAACAGCGGGATGGCCGACCGAGTACTTTTGTCCCAGGTGCCCATCGCCCCTGACAGGGTCCATGCCATAGCGGCAGAGCGGGGGGCTAAGGTAGCGGCGGCGTCCTATGCCCGGCTCATAGCGACGGCGGTACCCTTCGATCTGGTGCTCCTCGGCGTTGGGGAGGACGGGCATACCGCCAGCCTGTTCCCAGGTCGAACGCTGGACTCCGATGCCTGGACGGTCCCGGTTTACGATGCCCCAAAACCGACACCGGAGCGGGTGAGTCTGGGTCTCAAGGCCCTACGAAGCGCCGGGCAATTGCTGGTTCTCGTCACGGGGGCAACTAAACGTGAGGCATTGCGAGGCTGGTGGGCGGGTGACGCATTGCCCATTGCCCGGGTCTGTCAGGGTCATAAGGTGACTCTGCTGCTGGATGAGGATGCCAACCCCCTGGGAACAGAGGACCCGGCTTGATCGGGTTCCCCTGGGCGACGGCCGGCCCCCCTTTGGCTCATCGGCCCTAGTCGGATTTCTCCTCATCCTGGCCCACGATCAGCATGGGTTCGAGCACCGGCCAGACGTTGGCGAGGATCCTGGGTTGAGCCTGGGCGGTAGGATGGAGCCCATCGGCCTGCATGAGGTTGCGATCTTCGGCGACGCCTGCCAGAAAATCCGGGACCAAGGGAACCCCCTCGATCCTGGCAACCTCCTGAAACATGGCTTGAAAGACATCGTTGTAGGCCGCACCGTAGTTGGGCGGCAGGCGGATGGCACTTAGTAGCACCTGGCAGCCACTCTGGCGGCCATACTGGATGAGCGCCGTGAGGTTATCCCTGATGACTCCCATCCCCTGTCCGCGCAGGCCGTCGTTGGCTCCCAGTTCAATCACCAGGAGTCGGGGCTGGTACTGGGATAGCAGAGCGGGGAGCCGTGTCCGCCCCCCCGTGGTGGTTTCACCGGATACGCTGGCATTGACGATGCGGTGGGGCAACCCCAATTCCCGAAGGCGCTCCTCCAGGAGCCAGACCCAACCCTGGCGTGGATCCAGGCCATAGCCCGCACTCAGGCTATCGCCCAGCACCAGGATGACCGGGGCGGAGGAAGGGGGTGCTGGCTCATCGCCCAGCGTCAGGGTCGGCAGCCATAAACCTATCAGCAGGAGTAGCGGAATCATGTCAGTCCCCGCGGCTAGGGCCGTCTCCATGGCGATTGGATTGGGCAAGCATGTTACAGGCCCGGCAGGTGCCTTGACCATCCTGGAACGGCTTGATATGGAGATCCAGGCCGGTGAGGCGGTGGCCATTCTCGGCGCCTCTGGGTCAGGCAAGTCTACCCTGCTGGGGCTCCTGGCCGGTCTCGACAATGCCTCCGCCGGTTCCGTCTGGCTCTGTGGCCAGGCCCTGGAGGGTCTCAACGAGGATGGCCGCGCAGCCCTGAGGGGCGGCCGGGTCGGTTTCGTATTCCAGAACTTCCAACTCCTGCCGACCCTCACCGCTCGCGAAAACGTCCTGTTGCCCCTGGAGTTGACCGGGACCCTGGATGCCCATAGCCGTGCCGACGAGGCCCTGGCGCGGGTCGGACTAACCCCCCGCGCCCATCATTACCCCCGGCAGCTCTCGGGTGGGGAGCAACAGCGCGTGGCTATCGCCCGGGCCTATGCCCCCCGCCCCCAGGTGCTTTTCGCCGATGAGCCCACCGGCAACCTGGATCCGGTCACGGGCGACCAGATCATCGATCTGCTTCTCGATCTGCGCCACCAGGCCGGCGCCGCCCTGGTCCTGGTTACCCATGACCCCCGGCTCGCCGCGCTCTGCGATCGCAGGCTATACATGGCGGCGGGCCACCTGGAGCCAGGCCCATGATGTCCTGGCGGCTTGCCCTGCGGCTGCTGCGCCAGGATGGACGCAGCGGCGAACTGCATATGCTTGGCGCGGCCCTGATCATCACGGTCGCCGCCATCACCGCCGTGGGTTTCTTCACGGATCGGGTAGAAGCGGCCATGAGCCGCCAGGGTAGTGACCTGATCGCCGCCGATCTCCTGTTGGAATCTTCCATACCCTTGCCGGCCAGCTACCTCCGGCAGGCGGAGGCCCTGGGCCTCACCACGGCCCAGGTCGTCGCCTTTCGCAGCATCGTCATGGGCGAGCAGGGTCCGCAACTCGTCGAGGTCAAGGCCGTGGACGCCGCTTACCCCTTGCGTGGTCGGCTCCAGGTGCGGGACGGCTACGACGCCCCCGAGCGGGTCGTGACGGCCGGACCACCCCAGGGTCAGGTCTGGATCGAATCCCGGCTCCTGCTGCTTCTGGATACCCGATTGGGCGCGCAGGTCGGGTTGGGAGCCCTGCGCCTGACTCTAGGCGCTATCCTGGGAGAGGAGCCCGACCGTGGCGCTGCCGTCTTCGCCCTGGCACCCCGGGTCATGATGAACCTCGAGGACCTGGCTGGCACGGGCCTGATCACGGAGGCCAGTCGTGCCGAGTACCGGCTGCTGGTGGCTGGGGATGCTCAGGCCTTGGAGCGCTTCAAGGCGGTTCTTCAGCCCCTCCCGGCCCAGTTGCGCCTGGTAGACAGCACCAGCGCCCGACCCGAATTCGCCTCCGCCCTGGAGCGCGCCGGGCGTTTCCTGCATCTGGCAACCCTGGTCACCCTGCTGGTCGCCGGGGCGGCCATCGCCCTGGCCAGCCACCGTTTTGTCGAGCGCCAGATCGACGCCGTGGCCATCCTGCGCTGTCTCGGGGCGCCCCACCGTCTTCTGCAACATGTCTTTTTGTTACGGCTGGTCCTATTCGGGCTCCTGGCAAGCCTTGCGGGGTGCCTCTTGGGCTGGCTGGGCCAACTAGGCTTGATGGCGCTGCTCGTCGAATGGTTCCCAAGGGATCTTCCTCCCCCCTCTCTGGCCCCCGTTCTCACCGGTGTCACCACGGGCCTGATCGCCCTTCTGGGCTTCGCCTTGCCGCCGCTGTTGCAATTGGCCCGGGTATCGCCCCTGAGGGTCCTGCGACGCGATTTGGGCCCGCCCCGAGGCTCCGCGGTGCTTGCAGTGGTGGCCGCGGTCCTGGCCATTAGCCTCCTCATCCTTTGGCAGGCGGGCGATGCCCGACTCGCTGGCCTGCTCCTGGCTGGCGTGGTGGGGGCGGTCGCAAGCCTGGCAGCGAGCGTCCTGGTTCTGGTAAGGCTTGCCGCGGGACTTACCGGGCGCGCCAGGGGGGTCTGGCGCTTGGGTCTCGCGGGGTTTACTCGCCGTCCCGGCGGGGCTGTCCTGCAGATCACGGGCCTGGGTCTAGGCATCCTGGCCTTGCTCCTGCTGGCGGTCGTGCGGGTCGATCTATTGCAGGCCTGGCAGGAGCGGTTACCGGCGGAGGCCCCCAATCACTTTTTGATCAACATCCAGCCCGGGGATGTGGCGCCATTGAAGGATTTTCTGGCCGAAAAGGGCATTGGCCCGGTGGGGCTGTACCCCATGATCCGGGGCCGGCTGGTGGCTATTCAGGGGCGTGCCGTGGAACCCTCCGCCTATGCCAACCCCCGCGCCCAGCAACTTGCCGCTCGGGAGTTCAATTTGAGCCGGGGGCTGGTCTTGCCAACCGACAATCAAATTGTGGCTGGGGAATGGTGGCCCCTAATCGATGCCCCACCGCAATTTTCGGTGGAGGAGGGGCTGGCCGAGACCCTTGGCATCAAGCTGGGAGATGAAATCAGCTTTCTGATTTCCGGGCGCGAGGTCAGGGCTCCCGTCACCAGTTTGCGCAAGGTGCAGTGGGATAGCTTCAACGTCAACTTCTTCGTGGTCTCGTCTCCCGCCCTGCTGGAGGGAGAAGCGGCTACCTTTATCACCAGCTTCCACCTGTCCAGGGATCAGGAGACCCTTATTCCGGCCCTGGTGCAGCGTTTTCCGAGTGTGACCTTGCTCGATGTGAAAGCCCTGCTCAATCAGGTGCGGCAGGTCATGGAACGCGGCGTGCTGGCGGTGGAATATGTCTTTCTCTTCACCCTCGCCGCTGGTCTCCTGGTCATGTTCGCCGGCATACAGGTCAGCCTCGAGGAGCGCCGCCATGAGCACGGCATTTTGCGCACCCTTGGCGCGGGCCGCCGTGTTCTGCTAGCCAGTCTTTTGGTGGAGTTTCTGGCCTCTGGAATCCTGGCCGGGGTCCTGGCCTCTCTCTTTGCCGAGCTAACCGGCTGGTTCCTGGCGGAACACCTCTTCGGGCTGGAGTTTAGTTTCAACCTCAAACTCTGGCTCATGGGCGTCCTAGGTTCCGGACTCCTCATAGGCGTGGCGGGTACCATGGCGACCTATCCCTTGCTCATCCGACCGCCCTTACATACGCTGCGTGCCGCAACCTAGGCCAGGGGGGTGGAGGTGGCGCCCCATGGTCAGAACCAGGGGGAGCCGGACTGCCGGCCGAGCTCGGTTCGGAGTGGGAGGATAATAGGGGTCTACCTCAATGGGACCATTCGAAGGTGGCGGTGGCGGCCCCGGAACCAGGAACCGTCAAGGTCCGTTGATGTTGCTGGCCGGCGTAATTAATGGTCACGAGATATTTACCCCCAGGTATCTTGGCGAAGAACAGGGGTCCTGTTGCCTCGGCCTCCATCAGGGTCCTTTGGGAGTAGGCATCCTGGACGCGCACCTCGATGCTGATGGCCTTGGTATCTGTGCCATCCATTTTGAAATGGAGGCGCAGGTTATAGGGTCCCTGGTTGGCCTCCAAGCGGGCCTTCTGTTGGGGATCGCCGCCGCCACTTAGGTAGGGGATGCCACTACTGCTCACGAGGGGTTGCAGGGTTGGGACCGCTGGGGTTTGTATGGCCCAATCGCCGGTACCCGCATCGGGTAGGCTGCTCACGGGCCCCGTCCAGTAGAGGTTCTCAACCGTCGCCCCCTGGGGCTGGATCTTGACATTGCGTGTTTGGATCTGGCCTTTGTGATCAAGGGTCAAAACATAGGCGCCTGGGGGTAATTGGGCATAAAACCAAGGACCATTCGACCTGGTGTCAAGTAAGGTCGCGCCCCTGGCGTCCTGGATTCGCACCTTTACTCCGGATAGATAGTCGCCCGAGCCGGAAATTGCGAACAAAAGTCTCAGGTTATATTGGGATTTGACCGCCTCCATGCTGGCACGCTCGTCATATCCCACCCCGCCGCTCACATGGGGCACGCCGGAGGCGTCGCCTGTGGGTGCGGCGGCGATCTCGGTCGGTATGGAGGTAGGAGGTGAAGAAGTTGGATGGCTGGGCTGATTGGAACCGGGGGCTGGGGCAATGGCCCACTCCACCCGGTTGGCGCCTAGGGACTCACCCTCGCGAATGGCCTGTTCCAGTTCACGCTCGTCGATCGACATCGGCTCGCTCAGGGATGAGTTCGGTTCAGTGCCGGTGCTAGTGGGGGCTGGCTGGGCGTTCGCAGCGGTTTCGCCTAGACCCACCAGGATCAAGGCTGAGATCAGGCTGGCTTGGAAGGTAATTTTCATGACAAAGTCCTATTCGAGTTAAGGGGTGAAGCCTGGTTTCGGTGGCCTCCAAACCCCATTGGATCCTAGTCACGGGATCCGGCGCCGCCGTCTTAGGGGTAGAAAGGCGGTGAGTCGGGGCAGTCTTAATTCAGTGACGGCCACTGAGCTAGGTATGGGGGAGGGGGTTGGATTTGAAAAGCCCCGGCTGGGGCTCAACCACTGCTGATCGAGATGACTGCTTGAAATTCTGGTAAGAACCCCTAACATCCGCGCGTCCCTAGCCCATGGCGATGTACGAGGATTTAATATGCCATTATACGAATACCGGTGTGAACATTGTGGTCACGAGATGGAAGTTCTGCAGAAGTTGAGTGATGCCCCCCTGGTCAATTGCCCCGCTTGCGACCAACCGGCCCTCAAGAAGCTTATCTCCGCGGCGGGCTTCCGTCTCAAGGGTGGTGGTTGGTACGAGACTGACTTCAAAAAAGGCGGCAAGAAGAATCTGCATGACGGGGGGGGTAAGGAATCAGGCGGCGGTGCAGAGTCCAAGCCCTCGGCGAGCAAAGCCGAGAGCTCCTCCGACCCGGGTCCCAAGAAGGCGCCCGAGAAGAAGTCCTCTGAATGAGTCTCGCCGAGCTGGTCGTTCGTGGCCCTCCCCAACCGGTCCTGACGTGCTCGCTGCTTGCCTTCTGGCGACCCCTTACGGCTAACGCCAGCCCGGATAGACCTTCAACCCAATTCAAGGGGTTTGCCCATGTTTGAACGCTGGATCGAAAAATCCCTCTTCGCCAGTCGCTGGATTCTTGCCCCCATTTACCTGGGGCTGACCATTGCCATGGTGGCGGTTGGTATTAAGTTTTTCCAGGAGGCCATTCACGTCTTGTTCCATGTCTGGACCATGCCGGAGGCGGATATGGTCCTGGCGGTGCTGGCCATGATCGACATGGTACTGGTCGCCAGCCTGGTGGTCATGGTCATGCTCTCGGGTTACGAGAATTTCGTCTCCCAGATCGATCTGGTCGATGAGGGCAAAAAACTCGATTGGTTAGGCAAACTCGATGCTACCGCCCTCAAGCTGAAGGTTGCCGCCTCCATTGTGGCCATCTCCTCCATCCATCTGTTGCAAATCTTCATGAATGCTCAACAGACCCCGAACGACAAGATTCTCTGGTACGTCATCCTCCACCTGACCTTCGTTCTGTCGTCTGTTCTGATGGCGGTAATGGATCGGATTGGTGGTCATCGTTCCCATTGAAAACGCAGGCAGGGTTGAACAAGCCCCTGGGCATCACCTTTAACCGCATTCCAACCGATGCACCGTGATTTCTGGCTGGCAGTTGAAGCGAACGGGAACGACGCAGGAACCCGCGCCGGCTGAGGTGTAACCCTGCATGTCCCCCCAGCGCCAGGGCCCCAGGCACAGGCGGCGTGGGCAATGGGCGTTGTAAGTCAGTGGAATACCACCGGGCAGGCAGATCTGTCCCCCATGGGTGTGTCCGCAGAGCATCAGCTTGAAGCCGGCATGGGCGGCATGGCGATAGATCTCCGGTGAATGGCTGAGGAGGATTGCCACGGCCCCGGGGGGTATACCGTCGGCGGCCTTTTCGAGGTTGTCCGCCTGGTAGTAATGGGGGTCGTCGATGCCCGCCAGGTAGAGGCAGGTGCCGTCCCGCTCAAGTGGCAGAGATTCATTGAGCAGGACCCGCATCCCCAGGGCCTCCAGATCCGGCACCATCTCGATGAAATCGTGATTACCCAGGACCCCATAGACAGGGCCCGTCAGGTGGGGTCTCAGCCTTTCCATGGCGGCGATCGCGGGCTGGTAGTCGCCATGGGTGCGGGCGCGGAAATCTCCGGAGATGACGCAGAGGTCATGGGCGGTGGTCGCCACGCGGGTGATCAGGGCCCGACAGATGCTGGGATCCATATCGAGATGGATGTCGCTCAGGTGCAGCAGGCGCAGGCCGTGAAAGGGTCTGGGCAGGCCTGGAATTCCCACCCGGTTGTAGCGGACCCGGATATCCGCGGCATTTTGTCGTCCCCGCCCGTAGAGGCCGGTCAATTGGAAGGTCAGGCGCATCAGGGCGTGGATCGAATACCAGTTCTCGATATGGAAGAAGTTGCGTCCACGGCCGAATATCTGGTCCACGTGATCACGCTGGATGCCCTGGCGTAACCAGAGATGAAGCCGCCCCACCCTTTGGTTCAGTTTTTCCTGGGTTTCTGGCGGAGGGTCAGGGTAGCGTAAAGGGGGGGTCATGGGGCTGGAATCCCTGGCGGGTCGAGGTTGCTACTTAAAGCATGGTGTAGAATCGCCATCGTGCCAGGTCATTTTGCGATTTTATGGATGTGGATCAGGTCTGCCAGAGAGATAACCTGGCCGAGTTCAGCGCGGCAGGGGACTCAAGCACCGCCAATTGTTGCCAATTGTTGCTTGTCATCCTCACCTGGCTTTGTTAGTTTGTGCGCCCGGCTTGGCTGTGGTCAGGTTGGAACTCGATGGCGGACCCGTCGGTCCCCTCGCAACGCGAAGCCGTGAACCCGGTCAGGCCTGGAAGGGAGCAGCCGCAGCGGTGGATGTGTGTGCCGGGGTGTGGCTGGCGGGGCCCGCCGCCCTCCTGCCCTTTAACCCGTGATTTTTACAGTCCTGATGGCCGGTTAAGGTGTGCTGCGCCGTCGGCCATGGGTTAAACTGGCCTTTCTCAACCACCAAACCCTTTCCCAAAGCCATCTCGCATGACTTATCAGGTTCTGGCCCGCAAGTGGCGCCCCCGATCCTTCACGGACATGGTCGGACAGGCCCATGTGGTGAGGGCGCTCGGCAATGCCCTGGATCAGGACCGCTTGCATCACGCCTACCTTTTCTCTGGCACCCGGGGTGTCGGTAAGACCACTCTGGCGCGCATTCTGGCTAAGGCCCTGAACTGCGAGGAGGGGGTCAGCTCCACCCCCTGCTGTCAATGCCCCTCCTGCCGGGAGATCGATGAGGGGCGGTTCGTGGACTTGCTGGAGGTGGACGCGGCCTCGCGCACCCGGGTCGATCAGACCCGCGAGTTGTTGGACAACGTCCCCTTTGCCCCGGTCAAGGGTCGCTTCAAGGTGTACCTCATCGACGAGGTCCATATGTTTTCAACCAGTAGTTTCAACGCCTTGTTGAAAACGCTGGAGGAGCCACCGCCCCACGTCAAATTTCTCCTCGCCACCACGGATCCGCAAAAGGTGCCGGTGACCGTCCTGTCCCGTTGCCTCCAGTTCAACCTCAAGCGTCTCGTGCCGGAGGAGATCAGCGCCCAACTCGCCATGATCCTGACGAGCGAGGGTCTGCCCTACGAGGATCAGGCCCTGGCCCTGCTGGCGCGGGCGGCTGATGGCAGCATGCGTGACGGTCTGAGTTTGCTGGATCAGGCGATAGCCTTCGGCGGACGCCGGGTGGGGGCCGATGATATCCGCGCCATGCTGGGGACGGTCGGGCGCGACATGAGTTTGAATCTCCTTTCCGCCCTGGCCAGTCGGGATGGGGCCCGCCTGCTTGAGGAGGTGGGGCGTATTCATGAGTTGACCCCGGATTTTGGAGGACTCCTGCAGGAACTTCTGGTTTTTCTGCACCGTATTGCCCTCTTCCAACAGGTTCCCTCGAGCCTGGCTGCCGATGACCCGGACCGGGAGACCTTGGAGGCCCTGGCGCGAACCCTGACCCCCGAGGACCTTCAACTCTACTACCAGATTGCCCTCTTGGGGCAGGCAGATCTCCCTCTGGCCCCGGATCCCCGCCTTGGTATGGAGATGGTGCTGCTGCGGATGCTCG
>CAZFZB010000065.1:0-15776 GCA_964523415.1 uncultured Chromatiaceae bacterium
CGCTTAGCCGGTTGTTGGGCGATTTCCGGCGGGGCCCGTGTCAAATGCGATTCAATGGGGTCTGCAGAAAGATCGGCCCCGCGACGCGCGCGCCATCTCTCCGATCAGCACCACATCATAAGGCCAGGTCGCCGGCCAGGCAGTGATCGAGACCGAACGCCATTGCCACCCCCGAGTGCGTCACCTTGCCGGCAAGGATGTTGGCCGCGGTACCTAGTTCCGGGTGACGTGCCGCGGCCGCGACCCCCAGGTCCGCGAGCGCATGGACATAGGGCTTGGTGGCGTTGGTCAGTGCGAAGGTCGCGGTGCGGGGGACAGCACCTGGCATGTTGGTGACGCAGTAGTGCACGACGCCATCGACGACGAAGGTGGGCTTGGCATGGGTCGTCGCACGGCTGGTCTCGACGCATCCGCCTTGGTCGATCGCGACGTCGACGATCACCGGGCCGTCGTCGCGCATCTGCCTTAGGTCCTCGCGGCGGATCAGGGTTGGCGCCCGGGCCCCGCTGACCAGCACGGCACCGACGATCAGGTCGGCGGTATGCAGCCGCTCCCGCAGCGTATAAGGACTGCTGACGAGCGTCGCGACATTCGGCGGCATGATCTCGCCGAGCCGGCGCAGCCGCTCCAGGTCCGTGTCCATCACCACCACGTTGGCGCCGAGCCCGGCCGCCATCTTCGCCGCATTCGCGCCAACGTTACCGCAGCCAAGGATCAGGACGTTGGCCGGCTCCACCCCGGGGACGCCACCGATCAGGATGCCCCGCCCGCCATTGTGTGCCTCCAGGAAGAATGCCCCCACCTGGACTGACATCCGGCCTGCCACCTCGCTCATCGGGGTCAGGATCGGGCGGCGACCGTCCACCGTGAGGGTCTCGTAAGCGAAGCAGTGCGCACCGCTCGCGATCATCGCCTCCGTGAGGCCCTGGCTCGCTGCGAAGTGGAAGAAAGTGAACAGGATCTGGCCCGGGCGCAGCAGCGGATACTCCCCCGGCAGGGGCTCCTTTACCTTGACGATCATCTGCGCCTCGCCGTAGACCTCCTGCGCGGTTGCAACGACCTCGGCGCCGGCATGGGCGAACTGCGCGTCGAGTATGCCCGCCCCTAACCCGGCGCCGGACTGCACGAGCATCCGATGCCCCCCGATGACCAAGTCATGCACCATCGCAGGCACGGCACCCACCCGGCTCTCCTGCTCTTTGATCTCTTTGGGCACACCGATGATCATGGAAAGCACCTCGCGGGGTGGGGGTTTGCGAGCAAGCGGGACGCCGGCCATCGTCGCCAGCCCTGAGCCCGGCTGCCCCAGGTTCCACCAGGAGAGTTTAGGGTCAGTTCTAACATTCCAACATACCTGTGTAGACTTGCGTCATGACAAGACTTGAGGGTGGTTTCCAAGGCCATCATCGGCGATCGGTTGCACAGGATCTATCGGCTTACGAAGAACGGATGCGTTTAATTGTGAAAACTGAACTCGATCAGTGTGTTGTTGAAATGTTAGAACTTACCCCATTACCTTGTTACGCTGACCCCGTGTCCTAGTTACGTAGAGGTAACCTGCCTGGGCGTTTTTCGCGCAGGCCTGATTAACCCCCATCCTAGATAGCAGGCTTGATGGCTTCAATGGTCGCGGAAACCACATAGTCCGTAACTGCCTTCCCTGGTGCCCAATCACGGATGAATGTCTTGCTTTCATCTTTTGGTGCAATGTGAATCTGTTGGAAACCGTTTGTTCTCAACATGTCCTCCATCTCGGAGATCAATGATGCACCGGCCATACAGCCTGTGAACAGGGCCATGTCGCTCCGGATTTCTTCGGGCAATTCAGCAAAAGCGACAATATCCGAGATGGCTAGCCGGCCGCCAGGCTTTAGCACTCGATAGGATTCGGCAAACACCCGTTCCTTGTTCGGTGATAAGTTGATGACGCAATTTGAGATAATCGCATCTACCGTTCCGTCGGCGAGGGGCAGGTTTTCAATTTCACCGAGCCGGAATTCAACATTCCGGTAGCCTTCCTTTTCCGCGGTAGTCCGTGCCTTTGAAACCATCGCAGGTGTCATGTCGACGCCTATGACCTTACCCGCATCACCTACCTGTTTGGCAGCAAGAAAGCAATCGAATCCACCGCCACTGCCTAGGTCGAGCACGGTCTCTCCAGCCTTCAAGTTGGCGATGGGTAGCGGATTACCGCAGCCCAACCCCATGTTGGCCCCTTGTGGCACCGCGGCGATTTCGTCCCTGGAGTATCCCAGCGCCTGTGAAAGCAGGTCAGCAGAGGTTGAGGCCATCGATGGCCCACAACAAGAAGGATTGCAGCCGGAGCCCCCACTTTCAGCCACCAGACCGTATTGTTGGCGCACAGCTTGGTGTATTTCATCCTGTCTTACATCATTCATCGATTCACTCCACTATAGGGGGAAAACGCCAGTCGGCTTCCCAGTTGGTTGTCTCGCCCTGAGGCCGGCAGGCCCCCAGGATCGCGGCTCAGTTCTCTTACCTGGATATCGGGTCCCTCCTGACACCCTGTTCCCGCCGGACCGGCCGCCGGTCCCCGAAGGTGGGGATGCGACGGCCGGAACCCTTTCCATGCCAGGGGCGCTTCCGCCGGATGAGTGCCCTCTGGCACGGCCCCTGGCTCAGGTTGCCGAGGCCTCTGGCTTCAACTCCTTCCTGCGCCAAACCAAATAGATGGCCGGGATCACGAACAGGCTCAGGAGCGGCGCAGTGATCATGCCGCCTACCATGGGGGCGGCGATGCGGCGCATCACCTCGGAGCCGGTGCCGTGGCCGAGCATGATGGGCAGGAGGCCAGCGATGATCACCGCCACCGTCATTGCCTTGGGCCGCACCCGCATCACGGCCCCCTCCATGATCGCGGACTTGAGATCGGCGACATCCAGGAGACGGCCCTGCTCTCGATAGGCCTTAAGGGCGTTGTCGAGGTAAAGCAGCATGATGACCCCGAACTCTGCCGCGACCCCCGCGAGAGCGATGAAGCCGACGGCCACGGCAACCGACAGGTTGTAGCCCAGGAGATAGATCATCCAGAAGCCGCCCACCAGGGCAAAGGGCAGGGAGAACATCACCAGCCAGGCCTCCGAGGCGCGCCGGAAGATGAGATACAGCAGCACGAAGATGATGATCAGGGTGAAGGGTACCACCTGATTCAACCGTTCCTTGGCACGCAGCATGTATTCGTACTGGCCCGACCAGGCGATGGAGTAGCCCGGAGGCAGCTTGACCTCCGAACGGACCTTGGCCTGGGCGGCGGCGACATAGGTGCCCAGGTCCACCCCGCGGATATCAACGAAGGTCCAGCCGTTGAGGCGTGCATTCTCGCTTTTGAGCATCGGAGGACCGTCCACGATATTCACCTCGGCGATTTGCCCCAGGGGCACCTGGGCCCCGGTGGGGGTGACCAGGGGTAGCTCGCGCAGTTTCTGCACATCGTCGCGCTGTTCACGCGGGAAGCGCAGATTGACCGGGTAGCGCTCCAGCCCCTCCACGGTCTGGGTGATGTTGATGCCGCCCACCGCTGCCGCTATCACCTGGTTGATATCGCTGATATTGAGCCCCACCCGCGCGGCCGCCACCCGGTTGGGGTGGATCTCGATGTAGCGCCCGCCAGCGGCGCGCTCGGAGAAGACCGAGGCGGTTCCTGGCACCTGGCGCAAGACGCGCTCGAGATCCTGACCGATGCGATCGATCTCCTCGGGGTCCGCCCCCGCCACCTTGACCCCCACCGGGGTCTTGATGCCGGTGGCGAGCATGTCGATGCGGGTCTTGATGGGCATGACCCAGGCATTGGTGACACCGGGCAGACGCACGGTGGCATCCAGTTCCTCAATGAGCCGCTCGACCGTCATGCCGCTGCGCCACTGGTCACGTGGCTTGAACTGGATGACGGTCTCGACCATGGTGAGAGGGGCCGGATCCGTGGCGGTATCCGCCCGCCCGATCTTGCCGAAGACCCGTTCCACCTCGGGCACGGTCGCGATTAGCCGGTCCGTCTGTTGCAGCAGCTCCTGAGCCTTGCCGATGGAAAGCCCTGGCAGGGTGGTGGGCATATACATGAGATCGCCCTCGTCGAGTTCGGGCATGAACTCCGAACCCAGGCCCGAGCCGAGGCGCGCCAGGGCCGGCACGCCTCCGGTCAAGGCCCGCCAACGAGCCGCCAGGCCCTGTTGCCAGCCTTCGATCCGAGCCAAGGCCGGCCCGGAGGCGGTACCCTGGTCCACCAGGCCCAACGCCTGGACAGGCCACTTGAGGGGTTCCAGCACGCCTGCGATCCCATACAGGGGCACCACCAGGCTCAAAACGATCAGCACCGATGCCATGATGACGGCGCGCGGGGCCGCCAGGACGGCGCGCAGCAGGGGCCGGTAGACCCGTATCAGGATCCGATTGAGGGGATTGCGATCCTCGTTCGGGATGCGTCCGCGGATGAAGTAGCCCATGAGAACCGGCACCAGGGTGACGGACAGCCCCGCCGCCGCGGCCATGGCGAAGGTCTTGGTATAGGCGAGGGGCGCGAAGAGTCGTCCTTCCTGAGCCTCCAGGGTAAAGACGGGCACGAAGCTGAGGGTGATGATGAGCAGGGAGAAAAAGAGCGCCGGACCGACCTCCGCCGCGGCCTCCCGTATCACGCGCCAGTGCTCGCTGCCGCGGGGGGCATGTCCCTGGGCCTGACGATAGCGCTCCAGGTGTTTGTGGGCGTTCTCGATCATGACGATGGCCGCGTCTACCATGGCGCCGATGGCGATGGCGATGCCGCCCAGGGACATGATGTTAGCGTTGATGCCCTGGTGACGCATGATGATGAAGGCAGCCAGCACCCCGAGGGGCAGACTGACGATGGCGACCAGACCCGAGCGCAGGTGGAACAAGAAGGCCAGGCTCACCAGGGCAACCACGATGAACTCTTCAATGAGTTTGTCCTCGAGGTTGTCCACCGCTCGCAGGATGAGCGCCGAGCGATCGTAGGTGGGAACTATCTCCACACCCGCGGGCAGACTCCGCTGAAGATCAGCCAGTTTCTGTTTCACCGCCGCGATGGTGGTGAGGGCGTTCTCCCCGTAGCGCATCACGATGATGCCCCCGGTCACCTCCCCCTCGCCGTCCAGATCCGCCACCACCCGGCGCATTTCTGGACCCACCTGCACCCGCGCCAGGTCACGCAACAGCACCGGGGTGCCGGTGGGGGTGACGTCCACGGGGATGGTCTCCAGGTCCTCGATTGACCGGAGGTAGCCACGACTGCGGACCATGTATTCCGCCTCCCCCAGTTCCACCACCGAGCCATCCACCTCCTGGTTAGCGTCGCGGATGGCCGCGGACAGGCGGGCCAGAGGGATGCCGTAGGCACGCAGCTTTTCGGCGTCGGCCACCACCTGGTACTGACGCACCATACCGCCGACGGTAGCCACCTCCGCTACGCCGGGTACGGTCTGTAACTCGAACTTGAGGAACCAGTTCTGGAGGCTGCGCAACTGGGCCAGATCGTGGCCACCGGTGCGGTCCACCAGGGCATAGCTATAGACCCAGCCCACCCCGGTGGCGTCCGGGCCCAGCCGGGGGGTGACTCCCTCTGGCAAGAGCGCGGCCGTCTGGTTCAGATACTCCAGGACCCGGGACCGCGCCCAGTAAAGGTCGGTCCCATCCTTGAAGATGACATAGACGTAGGAGTCCCCGAACATGGAGTAACCGCGCACCGCGTGGGCACCAGGCACGCCCAGCATGGTGGTGGCAATGGGATAGGTGAGTTGATCCTCTACGACCTGCGGGGATTGACCGGGGAAGTTGGTACGGATGATGACCTGTACGTCCGACAGATCGGGGATGGCGTCCAGCGGGGTCTGGCGCAGGGCCAGCAGGCCCCAGGCGGTGAGCAGCGCCGTGGCCAGCAGGACCAGGAAGCGGTTACGGATGGACCATTCGATGACCTTGTCCATGACGCCCCCTCAATGCTGGTGCCCGGTAGCGGGCATCTGGGTGGGCGGCTGATCCGACAGGCGGCGGAAACTCGCCTGGAGGCTGGACTCGGAGTCGATCAGGAACTGGCCCGAAACCACCACTTGGTCCCCCTCCTGCAAGCCTGACAGGATCTCCACCATATCCCCCGAGCGCATGCCGGTCACCACGTCCACCGGTTGGAAGCGACCTTCCCCCAGGGATTTGACGACGCTCTCCCTTTCCCCGGTCGCGATCAGGGCCTCGCGGGGGATGCTCAGGGCCCCTGCCTGTGGCACGCCCTCGATCGCCACGTCGGCAAACATGTTGGGCTTGAGTTCCAGGTCCGGGTTGGGGAAGGCCAGCCGCACCCGCAAGGTGCGGGTCTTAGGGTCGAGGTCGGGGTAGAGGTAATCCACCTGGCCCTCCCAGGTGCGTCCGGGATAGGCCGAGACCTGGATCCTGGCCGGCAGGCCAGACGAGATCCAGGCAAGCTGGTGCTCGAACACATCCACCAGGACCCACACCTGCGAGAGGTCGGCGATGCCGAACATCTCGGTGTCCGGAGTGACATACATGCCCTCACGGGCCGTCAACTGGGTGATGACGCCAGCCGCTGGGGCCAGGACGGGGACGGTGTTACGGGTCTCCCGGGTGCGCTCTATGTCGAGGATGACCGACTCGGGCACCTCGAGCAGGCGCAGCAGGTTGCGCGCCTTGTCGGCCTTGACCTTGCGTTCCCCGGGCCCATGGGGCTCGGTGGCGATCAGAAAATCGACCTGGGCCGAGAGGATGTCCGGGGCGTAGAGGGCCGCCAGTTCCTGACCCTGTTTGACGGGCTCACCCTCGGCACGCACGCTGAGCCGCTCGATCCAACCCGAGGCCCGGGGGTGGACGTGGGCGAGGCGCGCCTCGTCGTAGGCAACTCGCCCTACCGCGCGCACCGATCGCGCTAGGGTGCCCCTTTGCACCGGGGCCGTACGCACCCCCAGGTTCTGGACGACGGTCGCGCTCAGGGTGACCCCAGGTCGAGAACCATCGCCGTTGGCCTCCTCGTCCGCGTTTCGTGGCACCAGACTCTTGGTTCCGGGGGTGGAGGGATCGGGGGACGGGGGTGATCCGGCGGGGTCGGTGACCGCCCCCGGGTCCTGACCGGCGTCCAGGACCTTCGGCACCAGCGTCATGCCACAGATGGGACAGTTACCTGGTTCGTCGCGCACGATCTGGGGATGCATGGGGCAGACATACTTGGGGTCCAGGTGTTTTCTGGCATGAGCGAGGGCGGTATCGCCCTGGGCCTGGGCCAGGGTCTCGGACGGGGTTGGGGTCGGGTCACTGCAACCGGCTAGCGACACCAGGGCCAGGGCCAGGGCGAAACCCCTGACCAGGCCCCCACAGGTGGGGTGAAGGAGAGGAAGGGACATATGGGACTCCTGTGAGAATTGCCGCCACTGGGGCGGCATGGCACACCTCGGGCGGCCGGGGGCTGTCATCCCCTACCGGGCCGGCAACTTGGAACTCAATGCGCGGGCTATCAGCCGATGGGAGGACGGAGGGGAGAGTCGGGGGTATAGCGGTAATAGTGGCGCCCCGGCGTGGGATCGGGGGTCTGCATGGCGTCCGGGTAGGGCAGGTCCGGTGTCGCTGCCAATAAGGCGGGCACGGCCGCCACGCAAAGAAGGGCGCAACGCTGGCAGTCCAGCTGGCAATTGGGGCTGGTCGGGGCAGGCTGAGCCCCGATCGCCTGATGCAAGGGACAGGCAAGGGGTTCACCCTGGAGCGGACGGGCCTCCAGTCGGCAACCGAGGGTTTCGGAGGCCCAGAGTTGCATCTGCATGATCAGCATGCAGAGGACGAGCAGAAGCCGGGTAGATCGCTGAAACCTGGTCATGATTTCGACTATAGGCCCATTAGGGGGTAGGGGGCAAGGGCACAAGGTCGGACGCTTACAACGACGATCCAACCTTCCACTCCAGAGTGGTCACTGGCGCGGGACTAGGCTGGCGGGATGTAGGGCTTCAGGTTCGGGACTGGCTTGCCTGGTGCGGCCGGGTTCCAGGGGGCTTCACCCTTCACCGCGAGTCCAGCCTAATCATGCGACAATTAGCCCTTGTCCCGAGCCCACGAGGTGCCCCCGTGTCCATAGGCGAACAGATCCAGGCGTTCTGCGGGGAACGACGCCGTGACCTCCTGCGCTTTGCTACCCTGCAACTGCGCGACCCGTCCCTGGCCGAGGACGTGGTGCAGGAGACCCTCATCGCCGCCCTGCAGAGTAGCGGGGAATTCACCGGCCGGTCGAGCGTCAAAACCTGGGTCTTTTCCATTCTCAGGCACAAGATCATCGACACCCTGCGCAGCCGTTGCCGTGAGCTGCCCCTCACCGAGATGGCCAACGCCGGTGATGATGAGGATGACGCGGGCTTCGAGACCCTGTTCGACCGTCGCGGTCATTGGGCGACAGCGCATAAGCCGCACCGCTGGACGGATCCGGAAGACTCCCTGGAGCAGGAGCAGTTCTGGCGCGTTTTCGAGCTCTGTCTCGATCATCTGCCGGCGCGCACCGCCCGCGTCTTCATGATGAGGGAGTTGTTGGGCCTGGAGACCGCCGAGATCTGTCAGGAACTCGCCATCGCCACGTCCAACCTGTGGGTCATACTGCACCGCGCCCGCATGGGCCTGCGCCTATGCCTCGAGGAAACCTGGTTCGTCCGCTGAGCTGACGGGGAGCAAAGTCATCATGAATTGCAAAGAGGCCACCCGCCTGATGTCGCAGGAGTTGGACCGCCCCCTCACCCGGCGTGAGCGCCTGGCCCTGAGCCTGCATAACCTGATCTGCAGCGGGTGCCATCGCTACCGCAAACAGATGGCCTTTCTGCGCCAGGCCTTGCGCTCCCGATCGGAAGGAGACTGATTTTGTCGTTTTCTGTCCGACTATCGGTTGCAGTAACTGTCGGCAGTGTGAATTGTTTTGGAATTTCAATAAGGGCTATTTTGCCCTATCGAGGCCTATCCTGGGTGCCACAATGGCGATCGCAAGGATGGCATCTCTCAAGCAAACTACTAAAATATCATCATAAATACATATTTTAATGGGATATTTTTAGAGGAGTCTAGTGGGTCCAGAGGATCGTCGGTATCGGAGAATGCGGTTACCTAACGGGCGACCGTCTAACCTTGAATTCAATAGGCCCCTGTCTATAATCAAATTAAGGGGATTTGGACGGATATTTGATTGACCGGGTGGCTCCCATGAAAACCTGTTATCACTTCGTATCGGCTCTGCTGATCGCTGGGTCCCTGCTGCTGGTGGGCGAGGCCGACTCGGGTCCCGTCCCCATGGGGATGACGGATAACCCCGACCCCCCGGGCAGTGTCGTCAAACTGGTCTTCATCCATCATTCGACGGGGGAAAACTGGTTGACCGATGATTACGGCAACCTGGGAAGGGCCTTGGGCGAAAACAATTATTTTGTAAGCGATACCAACTACGGGTGGGGGCCGAACGCCATTGGCGACCGCACCGATATTCCCGACTGGCCGGAATGGTTTGCCAGCGCCGACACGCCAACCTATATGAATGCCCTGTTCGCGGAGAATGGCAAACATTCGAGTTTTACGCGCACCCTGGCCGACCCGGGTGGACAGAACGAGATCGTCATGTTCAAGTCCTGTTTCCCGAACTCCGCGCTGGAGGGCAATCCGAAGGACCCGCCCGACCCGACCCCGGGACTGACGGTGGGACATGCCAAATACGTCTACAACAGCATCCTGCAATATTTTGCCACAAGGCAGGACAAACTCTTCATCGTGGTCACCGCTCCGCCGCTCTCAGATGGGACCTATGCCGCCAACGCGCGCGCCTTCAACAACTGGCTGGTCTATCACTGGTTGTACCAGAACAACTACAGCTACAACAACGTGGCGGTTTTCGATTTTTACAACGTCCTGACTCATAAGCACTATCACCATTATTTCTATAACGGTAACCTTCGTCATGTCTTCGGTAGTCACAATACCCTGGCCTATCCCAGTGGCGACGATCACCCCTCCGTGGCCGGTAGTCAGAAGGCCACGGACGAGTTCGTTCCCCTCCTGAATCTGTATTACCACCGCTGGCAGAACGGAGCACGCAATATCGCCTTCAAATCCAACCCGAAGCTCGATGGCTGGGTGTTGGAATCCGCCCAGAGCAGCGGGGTGGGCGGAGCCTTGAACAGTACGGCCTCAACCTTCCTCTTGGGAGACGATGCCCAGAACCGCCAGTATGTGGCCCTGCTGTCCTTCAATACCGCCAGCCTGCCGGATAATGCCGTCATCCTCTCGGCCATGCTGAAGATCAAGTTGAGCAAGCTCACGGGTGAAAACCCCTTCAACTGGACGATGGGCCTTCTGTTCGACATCAAGAAGGGGGTCTTCAACGGCAACGCCGCCCTGGAGGCGGGCGACTTCCAGGCCACGCCTACCCAATACTCCGAGGCCTGGTTCAATAAATATGCCGTGCAAAACTGGATCAACGCCACCATCGCCACCTCGGGCGGGAGCGGTGATTTCAGCGATATCAATCGACAGGGCCTGACGCAATTGCGCCTGCGGTTCGGGAAGGCCACCAACAACAACGGGGTGGCCGATAACCGCGCCTTTTTCTCGGGCAATTCGGCGAACAAGCCCGTGTTCTGGATCACCTATTACGTGCCATGATCGCCTGACCCCGTGCCCAGGGGCACATTCCAGGTTCCGGAAACGGCCTTCTTATACCCCACACCCATGGGATGTCGGTATTCAGGGCCGGGTGACGGCGAGCGGGGGACGCCGTGAATACGTCCAAGTAGGCTTGGCGACAGCATCCCTGCTGTCGACACCCCCGCCCTCCGCCACCCGACCCCTCTCGCCACCTGCCTGAGCCTGACTTGCGATGGGTAGACAATGCGCGGAAGGTGCCTGCCCTCATCGGGAATCAGGACGCTGGGGGGTGTTCAGGGCGTCGCTTGTGATCCAGGCACCCCTGACAGCTCGCTGTGTACCTCCCGGGCCTGGGACAGCGCCACCAGTGCCTCCGGATAGAAGAAGCTCGCGAGATGTTCCTCCAATGCCGTGCCAGTGGCGCCCAGGGCGGCCTTGAGCAGGGCGGCGTTGGCCTCGAAGAGGGCGTTGGCCTGCATGTTGCCCGTCGCCAGGTAGGCCTCCAATTCCTCCAGCACCTGGCGCACTAGCCCCCAGTCCACCTCGACCGGGTCGGCCGGGGTGTTCGTCGGGATGGCCGTCCGGATGGCACTGGACAGTTGCTGAAGTTCGGTCTCCAGGGCCACCGTGAGGGCCTCGATCCGGGCTGGGGCTGGATCAGCCCTCAGGGCCACATCCAATTCGGTGGCAAGCTTCTGAATGGCCGTCGCCCCCAGGTTACCCGCGACCCCCTTCAGGGTGTGGGCCAGGCGTTGGGTGGTTTCATGGTCACCGGCGAAGCGCCGTTCACGCAAGCGGGTCATGTCTTCGCCGTGGTCGGTGGCGAAGCGGCGGAGTAGGCCCAGAAATGCGGACACTTGGCCATTGAAGAGGCTTAAGCCCTTCTCGGCCTCCAGCCCGGGCAAACTGGCCAGGGCGGGCGGTAAGACCTCCAGGGATGGCGGGGTGACCGGCGGGGCGACGGGTATGGCCGGTAGCCACAGATCCAGGGCGGCATACAATTGCTCGGGATCGACGGGCTTGGCGACGAAGTCGTTCATACCGGCCTCCAGGCACTGGACACGATCCTCGTCGAAGGCGTTGGCGGTCATCGCCAGGATGGGTAGGGTCAACCCCAGGGCACGGATGGCCCGGGTAGCCGCGAGGCCATCCATGTTGGGCATCTGGATGTCCATCAGGATGAGTGAATAGTGGCCGTCACCCACCATGGCCAGGGCCTCCCGGCCGTCATTGGCCACATCGACCTGCAGGCCGATCTGGCCCAGCAGTTCAGTGGCAACCTCCTGGTTGATCTTGTTGTCCTCGGCGAGCAGGATGCGGGTCCCGGTCGGCAGGTCGGACCGGAAGCGCCTGGCCAGGGTGGGCGCCTCGACCATTTCCTCCAGGGTACGCTGGCTCCTGCCCAGGCGGGCGGTAAACCAGAAACGACTGCCCTGCCCTACCAGGCTCTCGGCGCCGGCCGTGCCACCCATGAGCTGCGCCAACCGCCGGGTGATGGCCAATCCGAGCCCGGTACCCCCGAATCGGCGTGCGGTGCCGTCATCCGCCTGGGTGAAGTTGGCAAAGAGGGTGGCCAGGATCTCGGGTGCTATGCCCATGCCGGTATCGGCCACGGTGAAACGCACCAGAATGGCGTCGGGAAACTCTGCCTCCCTGGTGATGAGCACCTGGATCTGGCCCCGCTCCGTAAACTTGACGGCGTTCGAGAGATAGTTGAGCAGGGCTTGCGAGAGGCGCATGGCGTCGCCCACCATCACCGGCGGCAGCGCAAGATCGCGCTCCATGACGAGTGCGAGGGACTTCTCGAGCAGTTGGGGACGCATCATGGCAACGACATGGTCCACCACCTGGTCGAGGACCAGATCCTCCGGGTGGAGGCTTAGCTTGCCGGCCTCGATCTTGGAGAGGTCGAGAACGTCGTTGATGATCGACAGCAGGTGGTGCGAGGCATCGGTGATCTTGTCGAGCTTCTCCCTTTGCCTGGGGTCGTGCGCATTCCGCCGCACCAGGTGGGTAAGGCCGACGATGGCATTCAAGGGGGTACGGATCTCGTGGCTCATGTTGGCCAGGAAGGTACTCTTGGCAACATTGGCGGCCTCGGCGGCCTGCTTGGCATCGGCCAACTCCCGCGTGCGGGTGGCGACCAGCTCCTCCAGGTGCAGCCGGTACCGGTCCAGTTCGGCCCCGACGCGTTTTTTCTCGGTGATGTCCTCCTTGACCGCGACATAGTGGCTGATGTGACCATCCGGGTTGCGCAGGGGGGTGATGATGGCGAACTCGACATATTCGCTGCCGTCCTTGCGCTTGTTGACGAACTCGCCCTTCCAGGGCAGGCCCTGGGTCATGGCCGCCCAGAGGGCGTCATAGGTGGCCTGGGGTGTCTTGCCGGAATGCAGGATGCGAGGGTTCTTACCCAGGGCCTCCTCGCGACTGTAGCCGGTGTTCCTGACGAAGCTTTCGTTGACGTATTCCAGGTTGGCATCCAGGTCGGTAATGGCGATGCTTTCCGGGCTTTGCTCGACCGCTTGGGCGAGTTTGTGCAGTTCCTCCTCGGCTTCCTTGCGCTGGGTGACGTCGGCATAGACGGCGACCACCTCGCCGGTGGGTAGCCGGTAGAGGTAACTTTCCACCCACAGGGAGAGGTTTCGATCCTGATAGTGGCTGGGACCCAATCGTTCCGGCTCACCGCTGCGGAAGACGCGGCTCAAGGCAACTAGCAGCCCAATGTCCCTGACGCCGGGGAACACCTCGGTGAGCCGGCGCCCCAGAACCTGCTCGCGGCGGTTCCTGCCGATACGCTCCCCGGCCCGGTTGAAATCGCGGAGGATGAAATCCTCGCCCTCGTCCACCGCCTCATAGACGGCGACGCCATCGTTCATGTTATCCACCAGGGCACGATAGCGGGCCTCACCGGCGCGCAGGGCCTGAAGCGTGCGCCGGCGCTGGACCAGCCGCCAGATCTCATTCGAGATCAATTGCACCGTTTCAATGTCTACGTCCGTATAGTCGGTGGCCTTGTTACCCACGCCCATGATCACCACCACCCGGCCATTCTCGATCACAGGCACTAACAGCAGGCGCTCGAGGGCGGCGTGGCCCTCCGGCAGGCCCTGGCGGTGCGGGTAGTTCGCGTAGTCGTTGAATACTACGGGCGCCCGCTGCCGCAGGGCATCGGCCCAGATGCCGGCCTGGCTGACGGGGTAATGGGAGTCGTAACTCGCGGTGCAGTAGCCCGCCATGGTCCGTCGTGACCAGGCGACGAGTTCGATGTTTTGCTCATCGTCATGGATGAAATGGATGAAGGCGATCCGACTGCCGGTCAAATCCTCCGCCACCTCCTGGCCTCGCTGCATGAAGGGGACCTCGTCCAGGGTCTCCTCGATGGTCGGCAGTTCGAGCAACGCCTCGGCGCGCCGGGCCTGAAGCTGCAGGAGCGCCTCGGTGCGCTTGTGCTCGGTGATGTCGCGCACCAGTCCGACGGCCTGCCAGCGTCCCTCCACCTGAATGCCGGATAGGGACAACTCGACATGAAACTCGTGGCCATCCTTGTGCCGCGCCATCAACTCCAGGGTACGGTTGATGGCATTGCCCTTGCCGGTTGCGACGAAATGGGGCCAGGCATGTTCCTGGGCTTGGTGAAAGCGTTCCGGGGCAAGGACCTTGTGGAGATCACGGCCCAGGATCTCGGCGCGGGCAAAGCCGAAAATCCGCTCCGCCGCGGGGTTCCATTCCGTTACCAGACCCTGGTGGTCGAGCAGGATGAAGGCATCCCGGATGCTGTTGGTGGCGTGGAAATAGCGTTCCTGACTGGATTTGAGGGCTCGCTCGTCCGCGATGCGTTGTGAGATGTCGCGGTTGATGCCGTGATAGCCGGCAAAGCCGCCGGCGGCATCGAAGCGCGGCACACCGCTGGTTTCCATGATGACCTCATGGCCATCCTTGTGGCGGCAGGCGTTTTGCAGCAGGCTGAAGGGGTGCTGGGCTGCGAGGATGCCACTGAAGATAGCCCTGATGCGCGCCGCCTCGTCGGGAGCCATGAAATCCGTGGGGCTGCGATCGAGTACCTCCTCCGGGCTATAGCCAAGCAGATCGAATACGCGTGGACAGGCGTAGCTGTAGCGTCCCGCCCGGTCCAATTCCCATATCCAGTCCACCGAACTTTCCACCAGGGCACGAAAGCGGGCCTCGCTGGCCTGCAGGGCCAGATTCGTGCGGTGCAGGCTGGCGCGCTGGTTCGCCGCGGTCAATGCCTGGGTCACGGCACTGGGCAACCGCTCCAGACGGTCCTTCAGGATGTAGTCGTCGGCCCCCTGCTGCAGGGTCTGCACCGCCACATCCTCCCCGATGGTACCGCTGACGAAGATGAAGGGGATTTCGGCATCACGTGCCTGCACCCGATGCAGGGCCTGGAGGCCATCGAAGCGCGGCAACCGGTAATCGGCCAGGATCAGATCCGGCTTGAAGTCATCCAGCGCCGCGATGAAGGGCGCCTCCTCCTCGACGATGAGGGATACGAACACCAGGCCCGCCTTGCGCAGGCAATGGAGGTTGAGCTCCGCATCGGCCGGGCTGTCCTCCAGCAGCAAGAGGCGCAGGGGGGCGTTCATGGCGTGGAGTGGATTTCCGATGGCACCCGGTTCACCAGCACCCAGTACATGCCGAGGTTGGCTACCACCTTGGCAAACTCATCGAAGGCGATGGGTTTGGCGACAAAGCTATTGACGCGGAGCTTGTAGGTGGCCAGGACGTCGCGTTCTTCCTTGGAGGAGGTGAGCGCAACCACCGGGAGATCGGAGGTCTCAGGCGCGGCGCGGATTTGTCTCAGGACCTCGATGCCATCCACCTTGGGCAGTCTCAGATCCAGCAACACCACCTTGGGCAGAGACAGGCCGGAGTCCACGAAGGCGCCGCGATGGAAAAGAAAATCGAGCGCCTCTTCACCATCCTTGGCCCAGATGATGCGGTTGGACACGTTATGCTTTTTCAGGGACCTCAGGGCTAATTCGGCATCACTGGGGTTGTCCTCGACCAGGAGGATGTCGACGAGTGCTTCGGTTAAATTCATGGATGACTCCCTCAAGAAAGTCGTTGATCCGGGTTGGCCGGCAGCCCGAACCGGAAGGTGGCGCCGGCACCCACCTCGC
>CAZFZB010000066.1:0-3051 GCA_964523415.1 uncultured Chromatiaceae bacterium
GACCCCGGGCCAGTCGCTAGAAACCAACCATTTGCGCATGCAGTCCCTGGTCACGGAATGACTGAACGATGCCGCTTGGCCGCACCTCCTCCGGGTCATAGTCCACCACCATCAGGTGACGTGTCTTTTCGTGGGCGCAGGCGCACTGAATCCCCGGCTCGCCGCTGATCTGTTGCTCCAGATCATGTATGCCCTTGTCATCCAACTCCTCGTTGATGTGAATCACGATATCGCCTGTGTACATGTCATGCTCCTTAACCCGCTTGGGTTGTTGGTTACCGAGCCTCATCAGGCAACGCCAGCAAAGGCTTCAATGGAAAGGTATGGCTTCAAGCGCGTTTTTGCTGTCCGCGCGTGAGCGTACAAGCCTGTCCGTAATATCACCGACAGCGCATCGGGGGCAGCATGCCCGGGATGGCCAAGGCGACCGACACCGGAGGGGGGATCCAAACCCGTTGGGGCCAGGACCAACAAGGGACCAGCTCAGTCGACCATGCCAGCCTGGACCGCGTAGCGGACGACATCGGCCAGGGAATGCAGGCCCAGCTTCTCCATCGAGCGGTTGCGATAGGTATCCACGGTGCGTGGGCTTAAATCCAGGATGCGCGCGGTCTCCTTGCTGCTGTTGCCAAGGGCGATCAGCCGGATGACCTCGCGCTCCCGTGGCGACAGGGCCATGGCCGGGCGACCCTTACGCTGCATGCTCCGCAATTTGGCGCGGACCGAGGGGGTGACGAAGGTGCCGCCGGTGGCGACGGTGCGCACGGCCTGCACAAGTTCCTCGAAGGAGTTGTCCTTAAGAACATAACCGGCGACGACATCCTCCTGGGCCTGAAGCAGGGCGGAGGGATCGTCGTGCATGGTCAGCAGCACAACCCGGGTATCGAGGCCGGCCATCTCGACTTGGCGGGCCACCTCGATACCGGTGAGCCCTGGCATGCTGAGGTCGAGAATGGCTACCTCCGGCCGCAGAGTGGTGATCAGTTCCCAAGCCTCGGCCCCGTCGATGGCCTGGGCGAGGAGTGCGATGTCGGCCTCCGCCTGAATCAGGGACGCCAGCCCCTGGCGGAAGATGGCGTGGTCATCGGCGACTATGACGGTTATGGGCATGGGGCAGGCCTCCTGGCGAGGGGGACGCTGATCCGCACCCGGGTTCCCTGGCCAGGCGTGCTGCGGATACGGGCGTGACCGAGAACGCTCTCAGAGCGCTCCCGGATCATGCAGAGTCCGAGCCCCGCGGGCCTTTCAAAGGCGGCCTGGGTATTGAATCCGATGCCGTCATCGATGATCGCCAGGCAGAGTCGCCCTGGTGATGGGGATTTCAGAATGACATCGATCCGGCTGGCCCTGGCATGCCGGATGGCATTACTCAAGGCCTCGCGAAAGGCCAGGAAACACTGCTCCTTGACCCGGTCATCCAGGTCGAAGGGGTTGTCATCGGCATGCACGCGGATCGCGACCTCGGTGCGGGCACGGGTCTCGTTGCAATGGTAGTGGAGTGCGTCCAGGAGCGGCAGACGTTCGAGGAAGAGGGGCCGCAATTCCTGACTGAGGGCGCGCAATTCGCCCAGGGCGCTGCCGGCCTCCGCGATCAACGTATCGAGTAGTTCCGGGGGGACCTTGGTACCCTGAAGCACCATCCCCTGGATACGCTTAAGACCCAGGTTGATGGCCTGCATGGATTGGCCCACCACGTCGTGCAGGGTCGCGGCGAGGCGTTTGTGGGTATCACCCTCGACCTCGTCGCGGAGCTGGCGGACCCGTTGGGCCTCGGCTGCCCGGGCACGGGCCGAACGGATGCCCCAGGCCAGGTCCTGGGCGAGTTGGGACAACAGGGTCACTTCCATCTCGCTGAAGGCGTCCACCTCGGCGGCGAAGAGACTGAAGTTACCAAAGGGTGCCTGGTCCGCCATGAGCGGCAGGGCTATCATGGAACGGTAACCGTAGCGCCCTGCCGTGTCGGCCCAGGGCGCCAGATCCGGCGCCTTGGCGATATCTGACAGGACCAGGGGGCGACCGCTCTCGATGGCGGCGCGGCAGGCACTGGGTCGGTCGCCGGCATTGGCCCAGGCCAGCGCCTGAGCCGTAAAGTCGGTATGCTCCTGACCTGCATGGGCGACCATGCGCACCCGGGGATCAGGCTTCCTGCCAGCGTATCCCACCCATGCGAAGCGGTAGCCACCCACCTCTACCAGGTTGGCGCAAAAGGCCTTCAGGAGTTCCCGCTCGCCAAGGGCGCGGGCCAGGCTATGGTTGCAGTGCGAGAGCAGGGCGTAGGTCCGGCTCAGATGCCGCAGTTCCGCCTCCGTTTCCTGGTGCCTGGTGATGTCCCCGGAGATACCGAGCAGACTCTCGATGTGGCCCTCGGTATTTGGGCAGGGAATGAGACAGGAGGTGTAATGATGCGGTCTGGAGCCAGCGACGGCGGAATACTCAAACTCGCAGGCCTGACCGGCGAAGGCGTCGGCCATGAGTCGCCGGACCCTGTCCTGATCACTGGGACTGACGAAATCCAGGTAGTCGCGACCCCGGATCGCCTCCTCACTGGCGGCACCCACCCATGCGAGGCCCGCCTGGTTCATGGTGAGCAGGCGCCCAGCCGTGTCGATCTCGTGCAGACAAAGGGGAGCCAGGTCGAACAGGATTTGAAAGCGGTCGGTCCCCATGGGAAATCCCTCCAGGGTAAGGTCTTACCTGGGAAATGAGGGTGGACCCTCCCACACCCATCACGGAATCAAGCCTGGGTTGCCCTAAGAGACCCAGATTATCATGTTTGGCTTTCTACTCAGGCCTGCGGCTAGTCGCTATAGTTATGCGGTTCCTTTGGCTGGTCTAAAGATCCCGGTCCAGGCCCGGGTCCTATACAAACCTGGGCAATAACCGTCCGGTTTCTGCCATACAGCCAGGGGCATGAATCTCAATACCATTCCAGTCAATCAGGGCCGGTTCAGTCGATTGCAATATGAACAAGGATAGCGACAATCCGATGGGTTCCCTCGGCCGGTGGTGCTTGATCCTCGCCCTTTTCGGGCTCCCTGGCCCTCTCCCGGC
>CAZFZB010000066.1:3151-15288 GCA_964523415.1 uncultured Chromatiaceae bacterium
TCGGCCGGTGGTGCTTGATCCTCGCCCTTTTCGGGCTCCCTGGCCCTCTCCCGGCAGTGGACAACCCGGCTCGGACCCCTGGCTCAGATCCCATTCCACACCTGACCCCGGACGAGCCGAATCCGGAGATGCCCGCTGCCAGGGCTCCATTGCCCGTCACCAAGTCCCAGGGTGGTAAGGGACCGGCCCCGGACGGATCTGATCCCGCGGCCATCCTCCATGCCTGTTGGACCCCTGCTCAACTCGCAGGCTCCCCTCGGGACAGGATCATCCAACGGGGCCTAAAACCCGACACTACCCCGCCACCGGCCTGGGCCATCAGTGCAGCCGCAAATGCCTTGCCACCCTTGGCACCCGGACTGCGGGGTTCGATCCGGGAAGTAGAGCCGAGGGATCCCCAGGCGCGTCTGGTCGCACTCACCTTCGACCTTTGCGAACTGGCCAACGAACGCTCCGGCTATGACGCCGAGTTGGTGAACGGCCTGCGTGAATTTGGGGTCAAGGCGACCTTTTTCGCGGGTGGCAAGTGGTTGCGTACCCATCCGGAGCAGGCCATGCAACTCATGGCCGATCCCAACTTCGAGATTGGCAACCACGCCTGGACCCATGCCAACCTGCGGCTGGTGTCGGGGCCGGAGGCGCGGGATCAGATGTTGTGGACCCAGGCCCAGTACCAGGTGCTGCGCCGTGAACTGGCCGGTCGTAGCTGTACCCGGGAGGCCGGGCCCGGTGCCCTGAGTCATATCCCAGAGTGGCCATCGGTCTTCCGCTTCCCCTATGGCACCTGCAACCAGGGCGCACTGGGGACAGCGGCCGAGCTGGGTCTTGCCGCTTGCCAGTGGTCCCTGGTCACGGGGGATCCCGCGAAGGGTCAGAGTGCCCAGGCCATCGCCAGGGCCGTACTCGCCGGGGTCAAGGGTCACCGCGGGGCCATTATCGTCGCCCATGCGAATGGCCACGGCTGGAACACCGCCCGCTCCCTGCCCCTTTTCATCCCGGAATTACAGCGGCAGGGTTACCGGTTTGTGACCCTGAGTGAACTACTGGCCGCCGGTAGCCCCATCCTAGCCACGGACTGTTATGAGGAACACCCCGGGGACAATCGCCGCTACGACACCCTGTACGGACGGAGCACCGGAAAGTGAGGTGCGATGCCCTGGAGTATGTCACCCTTAGTGCCCTGGAGCCGAGCCAGGCAGCGGTGATCGGCAGGACTCTGGCCGGTATGGAACCCTGGAAGACCCTCGGATATGGCGCCGAAGGCCTGGCAAGGGGGCTGGCGTCAACCCATCCGGACCTGACCCGTTACCTCGCAATGCGCGGTGGGGAGGTTCAGGGACTGGTGGTGGTGCGATATCCCTGGCTGCGCGGGGCCTATATCGAGTTGTTTGCCGTGCTACCGGGGGCCCAAGGCCAGGGGATCGGTCGCGCGATCTTGGAGTTTATCGAGTCCAGCTATCAGGGGCGAACGGCCAATCTGTGGCTACTGGTCTCGGGCTTTAACGCCGGTGCCCGGCGCTTTTACGCGCAACGCGGCTTCCACCAGATCGGCATCATCGAAAACCTGGTTGCTCAGGGCCAGGACGAGGTGTTGCTGCGAAAGGTGATCGGGTGAGGGCGGTCCTGGGCATCGTCCTCGGACCAAGGCCCGGCTGGTGGAACCACCTCATGAGCAATCGTTAAAGGCACCCCTCTGCGACCGTCTGGATGACGGGGGGGATCAGCCGGGCGGGCTGATCAGTTCCCGCACCTCCCTGTAAATCTTTGCCGCTCCATGACCCGAAAGGTGGGTGTAATCATGGTAATTTTGGTTGGCGTCGCCATCAAAGAAAAGCACTTCACCCTTTTCGTTTTCGAAATATTTTGCAACATTGACCACGGTGACCTTTTGGGACTGAAACCCAAGCAGAAGATCGTTATTGAATTCGCGATCCGATTTGACCCCCTCTTTTTCTTTGAATGGAGGGCGAGAGCCATTGCGAATGAAATCCCGATTGGCCTCATCGGGAGGGGTGGGTGGTTGGTTCAATAAAATGATATGGCCAACATTCTCACTGAGATCCTTTAATGCCATGGCAAGCCGTTCAGGGCTGTTTTGCAATCTATCCTTCCAAAAGGCGGCGATGATAAGGTAATCCGGCTTACTCTTATGAATAAAGGATATGGAATCCTGCCAGAGCTTGGTATCAGGTAAGGGATCCTGAGCTCCAACAGCGATAACATTCAGGCTATAGCCCAAGTCCTTACAAAGATCCCTGGTAACCTTTCCATACATGGAGCCATTGCTGTCCCCCATAAGAACAACGGATGGAGCACCGGGTTTACCCGGAAAGAACTCTCCCCCATCGGCTACTTCACCATAATTAGCGGTCACATAATTACTGTACCGGATTCCAATACCCAGAGGTATGCTCAGCGCCAATGCCCCCGCAAGGGCCCCAAAGGCCCGAACATGATTTCGAGGTCTGTTCAGATAGGCTCGGGCGGGTTTCTCGATAAATCGGTAACAAGCCGCGGCAAGGGCAAAGCTGATGGTTATTTTAAGAATATTTCTCGTCGAATTAGATTCAAACAAATAACCATAGTCAACCATCGAATAAACCGGCCAATGCCAGAGATAGAGTGAGTAGGAAATCTTTCCAATGGCTACCATGGGCCCGGTGGATAGCCACGAGGTGACGTAATTGAGTCCTTGGCTTTGCATCAGGAGGGCGATCGCGCCCATTACTGGCAGGGTTGCCAGCCAGCCAGGGAAGTGTGGGCCTTCCTGGATCAGAGTCACGGAGCCACCGATCAGAATGACCCCGCCCAGGGGAACCCATGCCGGAACCCTCATCGGACCGGTCGAATTGCCCTCGACAATGGCCAGAAGACAGCCGGCAAATAACTCCCAGGCGCGCGTCGGCAGCAGATAGAAGGTCCACACTGAGTTGACCGGTGTAAATAGAATGCAACCGGCAAGGCTAATTACCAATATCAGTGCCAGGATAGGTACTAGATAATTGCGGGCATATCGGAAGGTCACAAATAGCAGCAAGGGGAAGAGGAGATAATATTGCTCTTCTATGGAGAGCGACCAATAGTGCATAAAGGGCTCCGCATCCAGGGAAATCTTGAAGTAATCCCCAAGCAGCATGTATTTGATGTTGGTGAGCGACATCGAGGCCGCAACCAGATTAGAACCCGCCCGGGCCAGGTCATGCTCGGAATAGATAAAATAGGCGACGGTGATAGTCGATAGGGCGACGGTGAAGAATGCGGGAAAGATCCGCGCTATCCGGCGCTGGTAGAATTTCATGAAACCAAATTGATCACTCTTCAGGTCATGATACAAAATCGAAGTAATGAGATAGCCGGATATGACAAAAAAGATATCCACACCTACGAATCCGCCAGGTAACCATTGACGATTGAGATGGAAAAGAATCACGGACAGGACGGCAAGGGCACGCAGGCCATCTATTTCCGGTCGGTAAGGTAGGGATCGCTCGCTCATAGTTTCCTGGGCACCCCCCGGCTAATGGGAGCGCCGACGCCAAGGTCAGGTTTTCTCGATGATTGTGGTTGTTTTGCTGCTGGTCGCATCCGGCTTGGGCCTGCCTTGCCATGAGCCGATTTCCCTCGAACCTCTTGCCCAGAGCCTGAGCCGGTAAAGACGGGCTTCTGATGCAGGATGGGGCCGATGATGACTAAGATCACGGCGCCTCAATGCCACCCAGCAAAGCTGGGTGGCATTGAGGCGCAGGGGATGAACGCCTCTATAAGGCGAGGGTCCTAAGGTGCCTTCAGCCCGGACGAACCGCACCAAACCGATTTGGAGGGGTGCGGATCCTTCCTCCCCGCACCCTAGGCACTCATCAAGCGGATACTCCGCTGGTGGCGGGCCGTGCGATAAGTGGCAAACCGTTCCGTGGCCAGTCTGACCGCGCCCATGAGGACCATCCAGACCAGATTATAGGCCCAGACCATACCGATCAGCTTCCAGGGAATCTGTGGGACCAATAGGCCAAAGGCACACATCAGGACGGCAACGATCTGGGTCATCAGGATCGCCCAGAAGAGCGGTGCGGCGGGAAGGGGGGGCATAAAGAACCAGCGCTCGGTGCGGGTGATGAAGAGTAGCAGGTGTCCGCCGGCAACCAATTGCAGGAACATGACGGTCTGGAGTTGCCCCTGCCCCGCTAACCCCAAAAACTCGGCATGCTGCGAATGGTGAAGGGCCTCTACGCCGATCAATAGTAACCCGAATGACTGGACGATGGAGAAGAATCCCAATACTGCCGAGATGCCGAGCAACCGGGGCATTTCCCATCGGATGGGTTGCTCACTCACCCGCGTGTTGTCGTAGGCAATGGCCATGATGGGTACGTCGTCGAGCAGCGACATCACGACGATCATTACCGCGGTGAGGGGTTGGAAACCCAGGAAGATAGATGACAGGACGACCAGGAACATGATGTCCATTGTCAAGGCGACCCGGTAGATGGTGTAACTGGTGATGCGTCCGAAGATACGCCGGGCCTCGTCGATGGCGCTGTTGATCACCGAGAGACCGGGGGCGGTGAGGATCAGTGCCGCCGCGCCGCGGGCCGCATCGGTGGCGCCGGAGACCGCCGTGCCGCAGTCGGCCTGCTTGAGGGCGGGGGCATCGTTCACGCCGTCGCCGGTCATGGCCACCAGGTGCCCGCGGGACTGTAGCGCCTTGACGATGGCGTACTTATGCTCGGGAAAAACCCGGGCGAAACCGTCCGCCCGCTCGATCGCATCGACGATGTCCGAGGGGACCTGATTCGGGTCCATATCCTTGGGGAAGGCATCCGCCGCAGGGATGATGTGGGTGCCCAGGCCAAGCTGACGCGCGGTCTCGACGGCAATGGCGGTGTCGTCGCCGGTCACCATCTTGACGCGAACCCCCTTCTCGTTGGCCTTGTCGATGGTGGCCTTGGAGTCGTCCCGTGGCGGGTCGAACATGGGCAGGATACCGAGCAGCGACCAGTTGCCCCCATCGGTGCAGCGGGCCACCCCCAGGGCACGGGAGCCCTTCGCCGCCAGGTCGGACACGGTCTGCTGGACCTTTCCGGCCACCTCCGCTGCAGGTTTGGCCAGGTCGAGGATGGCCTGGGGCGCGCCTTTGGCGACGCTGAGGGTCTGACCCGTCCCGTCGGTCAGGGTTGCCTCGGTGCGTTTGGTCACTGGATCAAAGGGGGTGAACTTGGTCAGGGTCCAGGACTTCATAGCCCCGGGGTCCTTGAGCGCAGCGATG
Organism: uncultured Chromatiaceae bacterium; assembly: GCA_964523415.1. GTDB lineage: Bacteria > Pseudomonadota > Gammaproteobacteria > Chromatiales > Chromatiaceae > M0108. The sequence goes on from CAZFZB010000066.1 coordinate 8,415, forward strand.
ACCGCGGTGTCGATGGCATCCCGATCCTCGATCCGCGAGGCGAGGGCGGCGGCGAGAATGCAGTCCTGCGGGTCAGTGTCGGCGAGCAGGATGGGATCCCCGAGGGTGAGTTGGTTCTTGGTCAGGGTTCCGGTCTTGTCCGAGCAGAGGATATCGACCCCAGCCATCTCCTCGATGGCCGACAGCTTGGAAACGATCGCCTTCTCCTTGGAGAGCGCCAGTGCACCCAGGGCCATGGTGACCGAAAAGACCGTGGGCATCGCTACGGGAATAGAGGCTACCAGTAGCACCAGCACGAACTGAAGGATGGCCAACCCATCCTTGAGCCCCCAATTGTCCACGACGACGATGTCGCGGTAAACCTGAACCGCGACCATGATCGCCGCCAGGACCAGCGCCAGGATGATGAGGAAGTTGCCGATCTGGAACATCGCTTTCTGGGCATGGCTAACCGAGCCGGCACCAGCCACGAGCTTGGCGGTACGACCAAAGAAGGTGTTGGCACCGGTGGCAATGACCAGCCCCTCCATCTCGCCTTGCTTGACGACACTGCCCGAATAAGCGGCGTCCCCTATCTTCTTGGCAACCGGCAGGGATTCTCCGGTCAGTGCCGCCTGGTCGATGGAGGCATAATCGCCCTGTACCATCCGCAGGTCTGCCGGGACTATGACCCCCAGGCGAATCTTGACCAGGTCCCCGGGAACCAGGGTGGCCGCCTGGACTGTCTGCCAGGTGCCATCGCGCTTGGCCACCGCCTCCGGGGCCAGGCCCTTCTTCAGGGCGGCCAGGGCATTGCTGGCCTTGCGGTCCTGCCACATTTCGAGGGCGACATTGAAGAGCAACAGGGCGGCGATGATGGCGAAGTCGTCCCAATGGCCGATGATGGCCGAGACCAGGGCCGCCGCCTCGATCATGAAGGCAATGGGGCCGGTGAAATGACCCAGAAGTTTGGACAGGAAGCCCTGTTCCTTCTCGACAATGGCATTGGGCCCGTACTGGGTCAGGCGTTGCTCCGCCTCGGCGGTGCTGAGCCCCTGCTCCGGTTTGACCCCCAGGGTCGCGAACACCTGGTCCACCGGTACCTTCTCGAGGTCTGGGCCTGGGGAGGGCACCCCCCCCTCTTTAAGATCGGATTTGATCGCCGAGGGTTGCTCACTCATGGCTGTCTCCTGAAATTGAGGGTCGTGGTGGGAGGGGTCGCCGGGGCTATCGTTCAGCCTCCTATCCCCGGTCTGAGGTTCCGGTTGGGGTTGTCGATCGCTTGCTAGCTCCGGCACCGGTGGGTCGGAGGCCGGCCGACTCCCGGTCGTGGCATGCTCCGCGACCGGCTGTGCTGAAGATTCCCAACGGGCCAGGGCCAGGGCCTCATGTAGGGTGGAAAGAGCCCTCTCGGGGCCCACGAGGGCGAGAATGCCATGACGCTCCATATCGGCACGCAGGCTTGGCTCGACCCGTCCGAAGATCAGCCCGATACCTCGCCCCTTGAGTTCATCGCACAGGTCGCGCAGCGCCCCCGCGGCGGAGTAGTCGAGATCGTTGATGGCACCCGCCTCGATCACCAGGCAACGCACCGGGGTGGGGGCCTGGGCCAGCAGTAAGCGCACCTCGTCTCCGAAGCCGCGCTCGTTTGCATAGAAGAGGTCGGCTCCGAACCGATAGACGAGGAGCCCCGGTTTACTCTCGACCCCGGCGCGGGCCGGTATCGGCAGCCAGCGCCCGGCCCTGTCGGGTGCCAGTACGGCGGTATGAGGATGGTAGCTGTTGCGCACATGGCGCAGCAGCGACAACACCACCGCCAACAGGATACCTTGCCCGACACCAACCAGGGTCACGGTGGCTGCGGTGATAAGCGCCAGTTTGAGTTCCCCGGGGCTCTCCCGGCCGATCGCCCACAATCCGCGGAAATCCACCAGGCCCACGGCGATGGTGAAAACGATCCCGTCGAGCACGGCATGGGGGAGGTACGCGAGGGGCCCGGTGAGGAATAGCAGCACCAGGGCTACCACGGCCGCAAAAACCAGTTGGGCGAGTTGGGTACTGGCCCCGGCCCGCTCGGCCATGGCGGTTTGGGTCGGGCTGCCATTCACCACGAAGGCCCCACTGAGGGCGGCGGCCGCGTTGGCCGCGGATAGCCCGAGAATATCGGCGTCCTCGTCCACCCGTTCGTGATGTCGCAGGGCGAACCCACCCGCGGTGACCGCGCTCTGGGCAACGATGATGACAAAACAGGAGATGGCGATGGGGATCAGGGCCAGGATCTCGCGCGGGCTAACCGAGGGCAGGAACAGGCCCGGGATGCCGCCGGGGACCGGTCCCAGGATGGCGATACCGAGCCCCTTGAAGTCGAAAAGGTGACTGGCACAGATGGACCCAACCACCAACACCAGCGCCATCGGCAGGCGTGGAAGCAGGGCACGGGAGACCAGGATCGCCATGACGGTGAATAGCGCGAGAGAGAGTGTCGGCAATTGCGTTTGCGGCAGGCTCTCCAGCAACTGTCGAATCTGGTCGAGGGTATGGGGAGAGTCCACCTGGACGCCAAACATGCCTCCAAGCATGGCGATGCCAACCTGAAAGCCAACCCCGGTGAGGAAACCAACCAGTACCGTGCGGGAGAGAAAGTCGGCCAGAAAACCCAGCCTGAAGATGCGGGCCACCAGCAGCAGTCCCGCGGTGAGCAGGGCCACGATGGCGACCAGGTCCATGTAATGGGGGGACCCCGGCTCGGCCATACCCGCCAGTCCACTGGCAAAGATGGACGCAGTCGCCGAATCCGCGGCGACCACGAGATGACGAGAAGAGCCAAAGACGGCAAAGGCGATCAAAGGCAGGAAGACGGTGTAGAGCCCCGTGACCACGGGGGTCCCCGCTATCCGGGTGTAGCCGAGGACCTGAGGGATGTTCATCGAGGACAGAACGATCCCGGCAAGCGCATCCCTCCATGCCCCGCGCCCGGGTGCCTGGTCATCCCCCCGGGTCAGTCCACCGAACAGATTTAGGCCCAAGTGCAGATCACCCCACTCATAAGCAATCCTCTCCTTCAGGCTGCCAGGAGCCAGGCGCGGGCGCAATCCCGCTCGGAGACCGGGAAGTGCCTCACCTCCGCGGCCACGAAATGGCTCGCCAGTCTTGGGAGGTGCGAGATAACCGCGCCGTCACTCACCAGGGCGACCCGACGGACCGAGCGGTGGTGATCACGGATGAACCGCAGGTGGGCGGTAAGTCCAGAAAATTCCTCCCAGCCGGGGAAGGGCTCAGTCTCGATCAGGGGTCCTCGCAGACTGCCGGTGCGCTCCAGGTAAGTATCGACCTCGGCGCTCAGCTCCTGGAAATCCTCCGTGGCCAGCGAACCCTGGGGGGAGATCACTAAAATACCTTCGGTTTCATAAAGTTGGAACTTCAGCATGATGCCATCCCCATCACGAGGTAATGATTCCCAGGCCGAGCCGGGGCATTTCCTTTATTTTTACTGCAATTTTACACCTCCTTTGCGCCGACTCCAGTAATCTTACTCGAAGCTAACAAGTAAGTTAGCTGCATGGACCTAACGCTCTGAATTTGTCCGATTTCATTTGGATAATGAGAATTGACGTATCAGTTTGCGCCTACGGATCTCATGTCCTGAGTAGTCAAGGGGATGTCCTGTAGGATAAGTGGAGTACGCCGTACGCCCACACTAATTGGAGGCCATGAAAGGCAGGCCACTGAGCGTTGGCTGTTTATCCCCCCATTTTTCAGCACATGAATCAAGGTATTCGCCCTGATTAGGAATCATGCAGCTCAACCTGGGGCAAAAATTGAACTGCAAGCCCTCACCGCGACCTAAGCAAAGGTCTTGCCTGAATCTGCTACAAGCATCCTGACGGGTAACCAGAGGGTTGCAGATAGCTGCCAAGAGCAGCCGCCTAAGTGCCTACAACAGATGTTCCGCCATACTCCGTGGAACAGAAAATCTCTCAATATTAATAATATTCGCGGACAAAATTAATTATTCCTATTTTAATCCAGGACTCAAGTCCGCAATCTCAAATAGCGGTATCACAGATAAATATCACCTTGTCCACAATCAGCACCAAGGCAATCCAATAAGCGTAAGATACCATTAGTAAATTGATGAAAAGCAACTCACAATGCTGGTGCGGTTCTTATAACTTGGCGGATTATTCCCCAGCCTATTGGCATTGTCATTCATGTGACACCTTGGTCTCGAAAGAGTGGCAACAGGACGCTTCCGCTGCTGTGAAAGATGAGGGCGAATTCTATGGCAAGGATTATTTTCTCGAGCATCAGCAGCAAGGCGGGCATCCCTCACTTCATGAAAGGGTGCGGAACGACCTAACAGACCGAATCCCGCATTGGATAAGCGCGCTGTTGAAATACCGCGTTCCTCCTGCCAGGGTATTGGAACTGGGCAGTGCACACGGCGGATTTGTGGCCTTTCTTAACTGGGCCGGTTACGATGCCACGGGTCTGGACCTTAGCCCTTGGGTGACGCAATTTGCACGCGATATATTTGGCGTGCCGATGCTGCAGGGTTCACTCGCAAGCCAATTTCTGCAACCAGCTTCGCTAGACATCATTGCCCAAATGGATGTTTTAGAGCATCTGGCCAAACCGCTTGAAACTATGAGATCTGCCATTGAATTACTCAAGCCGGACGGAATCATGCTATTGCAGACCCCATGCTTTGACCCTGATATTTCCTATCGCGACTTACTGGATACCAACCACCCGTTCATCAAGATGCTGATACCCGAACATCTTTTTATATTTTCTAAACAATCACTGCATGCGTTTTTCGCTAAGTTTGGATACGAACATATAATTCATGAACCAGCATTCTTCCCACAATACGACATGTTTACCGTCGTCAGCCGGATACCTCTTCGCGTCATTCCTGACAATGAGAGGGAAGCGTCACTGAAATCTCTGCCTTCGGGACGCTTGATCCTTGCCCTGCTCGACCTCTTTAGAAAGGTTTCGATCTTACAGTATCATGCAGACGAGCGATTAAAGGTTATTCAGCATCAAAGCGCAGAATTAGAAATCCTCCGCATGGCCGCTCAGGAACGTCTGGAACTCATTGTTCGATTGAATAACGAATTGAATAATAATACTCGCGAATAGGATCTATCCCATGAAGGTCTGCCTGGTAAATTTGTTTCACCTCGATCCGCCCCGTAATGGAGGTCTGAGTCGCGTCGCCCGAATTGTCTGTGATCTGACAGCCCAACTTGCCCTGCAAAATAAATTAAAAGTGTTTTTTGCTGTGGGAGCGCAATTTAGTGGAGAATTTCGTGACTGGTTGGGAAATCCCGGGGGGAACCTTATCCCGGTGATGCCAGATGCGGGGATGACACCTATTTTTGAAACCATTCATCCGGATCTGTTAATCAGCCCGTTACTCAGCATGCGCCCAATTTCAGATTGGAAGGAATATGAGCATATACCTCACATTGTATGCGTACCTGATACCCTGGCATTGGATAATCCCGAGTTATTCACCTCCGGGGAAGCGGAAAGCCGTCGGGCAGGCTATTCGCAGCTGGAAAATGCGTCAGTAGTGGTGACCATCTCGGAAGATGCCCGCAATCGCCTGATCCGCCATCTCGGTTTGCCGCCATCCAAAGTACAAGTTATTCCCTTGGCAGGTGATCTTTCTACGTGGTTCAACCCTGCCGATGGACGAACATTAATTTCATTGCCCTACATTTTATATCCCGCCCGTAACTGGCCTCATAAGCGTCATGAACTCTTGATCCAGGTAATGAATAGAGTTTCGCAGGAGCGACCGGATCTTCATCTCGTTTTAACTGGCTGGCATGACGACGACTACATATCCGAACTGGCTGCCAGTTATGATCTACCGCGTGGGAAGATTTTGGACTTTGGGTTTGTTTCGAATGCGGATATGCTATCTCTCTATCGCAACGCAGAAGCACTCATGTTCGTCTCTGAATATGAGGGATTTGGTATGCCTGTCCTCGAAGCCATGCAATTAGGATGTCCTGTTATTTGCGCACCCCTTACCTCCTTACCGGAAGTGGCTGGGGATGCGGCGATATACGTTGATTCTAAAAACCCAGAGGACTGGGCTAGGGCATTCTTATACGATCTTCCAAATCAACGTTCTAGTCTTATTCGAAAAGGGTTTCAGCAAGCAAGAAAATTCTCCTGGATTCAAACTCGTGCTCATTGGTTACACCTGATTGGCAACCATTTGCCGCTGACTGAGGATGATCCGGGTGCTTTTACCTTCTCATCACCTTCTTTACTGCTGGATGAACTATATGTCTGGGTTGAACGATATATCACCGCCCACAACGAGAATGAGAAAAAAGAACGGGTAATTCACATCCTCAAGGATCATCTCGATCGAATTCCGTATGACATGTCAGCCCTGCAAGCCGAGAATGGGAAACTTTTGATTGAGGTTAATCAGTTACAGGCTGAGGCAGAGCTTGCGCAAGAATTAAATGGCCAATTGATTGAGAAGGATAGGGTCATTCAGGCATTAAGGGATACCTTGGCCTATCGCCTTGAAATATCTATCCAGCATTATCTGATCACTTTGTATGCCGGGATGCATCGGTTAATGAATTACCTGAGGGATTTTAGCAAGGATTTTTATCGCAGGTTGTGTGACTGCCGAAGAAGCAATCCATGATCTTGCGGGTCCCGTAGCTATTTACAAACAATTCTATTTAAGTCACCGATGGGCCTCCTGAATTATTCATAGTTATTTGGAGGTTACCGATCAATTTCTGTCCCCCATCTCCTCTCCCTGCCCCTGCGCATCACGTTGGTCCTCCCCATACCCTGTTGGCAACAAATAGAACTGTCCGGTTCAGTAGCACATCAACTGTCCGCTCTG
>CAZFZB010000067.1:0-15130 GCA_964523415.1 uncultured Chromatiaceae bacterium
GCAGCCGCGGTGTGCCAAGAAGGGTGGGGAGGGCGGTTCAGGCAACCGCCCTAACCCATTAGGCTCCCTGGAGAGGGTACCCCTATATTGTTCACCGGTTTAATAGTCATACCGAAATACGCCGATTTTGCACGCCTCGCACCTGACCGCCTCCAGGTTCGGGGCGTTCCACCAATCCAGCTTTTTCCTGAGCGGCGTTCCCGAAAATATGGTTTTGGTTTTTTCCTTATCGGTCCAGCGCAATCTTACCCAATGCCCTGCGATATACCCATGGGACATTTTCCCGTTGCAGATTGGGCATGTCATGCCTTTCAAATCTTCGAAATCAATCGGTTCCATCAGTTTCCCGGTCTCTTCAATGCCGATTAATGTCGGTGCGACCCGTCGATATCGTCCGACATTGCCCACCTCGCCCAAAGCCCAAAATAAAGAGGTCGGCCTGCTGTCGAGGGTATTCATCTATTACAGCGACGAGCAGGTATTGGTCCACGCCCTGCCAAGGTCTTCCGTGTCGTTAAGGAAGGAATTGATGCTTGTTGATTAAGGTTTTAATGCATCAGGTGGCCGGGTCATCAGGTCACTCAGCATTTCTTGCGCGAGCTGGCGCAGACTCTGATCGAGGTTACCCTTGATGGCCAAGGCTCCGTTGGCACTCCACTCGTCGGTTGTGTGTGCGGCGCTGCTGCGTACCGCCAGTCGTTTCTCGTAGACCGCATCGGCCCCCTCTGCACGGATCAATCGCATTCGGCCTTGGACGCGAAGTGCATAAGGCTGATCCGGAATGTTGTCCTCGAAGGCAACATCGGTCAAGGCCACTTCGATAAGCCAAGGCCGTGCAATCGGTTCTTGTGCCTGGTTGGCGTTACTCCCCGACCTGGCTGGCTCGCCTTTCACCGGAAGGTCGATTCCAAAGCGCTCCAACACCGCCCCATGAAGATCCATGGCCAATGCTGGGTCATGGAGGTTGGCAGGCACATTCGACTGGAGAAGATGGAGTTTGAATTCAACTCCATCGGCACTTTCAGAGGTCACGGCGGCTACTGTGGACCAACCGGCGGCTCCGACGGCGGTCATTGTGGGCACCACGATCGCAAAGCACGCTGGAGCAAGTAAGGCGGCACCCATACAACTCAGCGTACCCCAGGCGAAGCCGGTGCCGCCCCCTTTGAGCGCGCCGAGCCCGGCGGCGGTGCCCTTGCCTGAGTGTCCGTCCACGCTCAGTTCAGGGACTGGGGGGGGTCGGTGATGATCTCTACCTGGCGGAGGTCCAGATCTACTGGGCGCCGGTCCAGCGAGGCGCAGCCCGCGACCAACGCAAACCATAGCACCAGGACCCCGCCAGTAGCAGCCGATCGCAAGGAAGATACGAGCCCCGCAGATCCTGGGGACCAAGTCATGTTGTCAAGGTCCAGTTGCCTGCCTGGATCCTTGACTTCTGTCTCGAGGGGTAGGTGCGTCATGAATTCTCCCGAGTTGGCGCCTGGGAAGTTGGTTATTCAAGTACGAGCGCCAAGCTGCCCGGTCATTTCGGGCAGCTTGGCGCTAGCCTCCTTCGCAAGTGCAGATGGGTCGCTCGCCAGTTGCCTACGATCGCACCTGACGTGAACGGCTCCAAGGTTGGCGGCGTCAACTTCAACAGTAATCCCCGACAAGCAACACTGGAAAAAATAGGTGATGGAAAAGGAGGCTGTCAAGGCCGATACCCCCCGAAATTGGCCAGGGTAGGCTTGGAGGATCGCGCGGGGAGTCTGGGGGGGGCAAGGATTTCGTCCCTGGCACCGGCCTTGGGGGAGTGGTGGGGGAAGGGGGCCATCGCGATCCCTGGGACAGGTCGCCAATCCCGGGGACCGGGTATCCCCTGGCAATCTTCTTGCCTCTGGGGGGGAGGGGCTGGATACTATGCCCATGCCATACTCTTCGACCCTCGCTAACCACTTCCTGATTGCCATGCCGGGGTTGCGGGATCCTAATTTCTCCCGCACCGTGACCTATGTCTGCGAACATACCGAGCAGGGTGCTATGGGGATCGTCATCAACCGGCCCATGGAGATCCGCCTCGGCGAGATCCTGGAGCAACTGGATATCGAGGTTCTCGATCCTGGCGCCTTGGACAACCCCATCTACCTGGGCGGGCCGGTGCAGACGGATCGTGGTTTTGTGCTTCACACTGAGGGTGAGACCTACGACTCCACCCTCAATATAGCCCCCAATATCTGCGTCACTACCTCCCGGGACGTGCTGGAGGCCATCGCCGCGGGGAAGGGTCCGGCCTCGCGGCTCATTGCCCTCGGCTATGCCGGATGGGGTGGGGGTCAATTGGAGCAGGAGATGGTTTCCAATGCCTGGCTCAGCGGCCCGGCGGATGGGGACATCCTCTTCCGTGTCCCGGCCGGGCGCCGTTGGCAGGCGGCGGCCTCCCTGCTGGGGGTTGATCTCAACCTGATGAGCGCCGAGGTGGGGCATGCCTGAATGGGCGCCGGTACTCTGATCGGTTTTGACTTTGGACCGCGCAAGATCGGGGTGGCCGTGGGCCAGCAAGTGACGGCTACCGCCTCCCCCCTGACCACCCTGCGTTGTCGCAACGATCGGCCGGATTGGCCGCGGATCGAGGCACTGATCCGCGAATGGCGGCCAGAGGCCGCGGTGGTGGGGCTGCCCCTGAATATGGATGACACCGAGACCGAGATCACGCCCCTGGCGCGTCGCTTCGCCCGCCAGGTCCAGGGGCGTTTTGGCTTGCCGGTGCACCTGGTTGACGAAAGACTCACCACCCTGGAGGCTCGCCGCATCCTGGGGCGCAAGGCCACCTCCCTGGAGGTGGTGGATGCCATGGCGGCGAAACTGCTGCTGGAGACTTGGCTGAGTGAATCCCACTGAAATTTACGCCTCCGCCGAGGTCATCGAGGCGGCCATCGCCACCATGAGCATCAGCCTCCAGACCAAGCTGACCCAGCGCGGTATCCTGGACCCCCTCATGGTTGGTATCCATACGGGTGGCGTTTGGGTTGCCGAGCGGCTCCATGCCGCCCTCCGCCTCCCCGAGCCCCTTGGGGTGCTGGACATCTCCTATTACCGGGATGACTTCAGTCGCATAGGCCTGCATCCCCAGGTGCGACCCTCGGATCTGCCGGTGGAGGTGAACGACCGCCACATTATCCTGGTGGACGATGTCCTCCAGACGGGTCGCACCATTCGCGCCGCCCTGGACAGCCTCTTCGACTATGGCCGGCCGGCCTCCGTCATGCTGGCGGTGCTGGTGCGGCGGGGGGGGCGGGAACTCCCCATCGCGGCGGATGCCACGGGCCTGGATCTCAAGCGGGAACTGGACATGGATCCCACCCTGCAGGTCAAGCTGATGGGTCCCGAGCCCCTGGCCTTGGTTCTGGGCCACCGCGCCCAACCCTCCTGACTTCAACCTCCAGACGTTACCCGTTTGGCCTCCACTGCCAATCCCCAGTCCCGATACTGAACCGAGCCGTCGCCCGCCATGTCCGCAACCAATATTCAGCTCGACGACCAGGGTTACCTCAAGCACTTCCTGACCCTGGAGGGTCTGAGCCGGGAACTCCTAGTCAAGATCCTCGATAAGACCGAGGGGTTTCTGGGGGTAGCCCGCCAGGCAGTGAAGAAGGTGCCCCTGTGCCGGGGTAAGACGGTGGCCAACCTCTTTTTCGAGACCAGCACCCGTACCCGTACCACCTTCGAGTTGGCGGCCAAGCGGCTATCGGCGGACGTGCTGACCCTGAATATCGCCGCCTCCTCCACCTCCAAGGGTGAGACCCTCCTGGACACCTTACGCAACCTGGAGGCCATGCATGTCGATATGTTCGTGGTGCGCCACGCCGAGAGCGGGGCGGCCCACTTCATAGCCCAACACGCCGCCCCCGGCGTGAGTGTCATCAATGCCGGCGACGGGCGCCATTCCCACCCGACCCAGGGCATGCTGGACATGTTCACCATTCGCCACCACAAGGGCGATTTTGCCAAGCTGCGGGTGGCCATCGTCGGTGACATTCTCCATTCGCGGGTGGCTCGGTCCCAGTTGGCGGCACTCAGGATCCTGGGTGCCGGCGATGTGCGCATCATAGCGCCGCGCACCCTGTTGCCGGCGGAGCCCGAGTCGCTGGGCGCCCGCGTCTTTCACGACCTGCGGGAGGGGGTGCGGGATGCCGATGTGGTCATCATGCTCCGTTTGCAGCGCGAGCGGATGCGCGGGGCCATGCTGCCGAGCGAGCACGAATATTTTCAACTCTTCGGCCTCACCGAGGAACGCCTGGCCACTGCCAAGCCCGATGCCATCGTCATGCACCCCGGACCCATCAACCGCGGTGTGGAGATGGACTCCCAGGTTGCCGACGGGCCGCGATCGGTGATCCTGGAGCAGGTCAGCAATGGCATTGCCGTACGGATGGCGGTCATGGCCTTGTGCATCGGTACCCAGAACCGGCATGGACGGGTTGCAGCCCATGACTGAAATCCCTCGCATCAGCATCCGTCATGGCCGTCTCATCGACCCGGCCAATGGCATCGACGGCCTCATGGACCTGCACCTGGCCGAGGGGCGGGTGCTGGCGGTGGGTGCGGCCCCGCCCGGTTTTCAGCCGGATTTCGACCTAGATGCTCGCGATCAGGTGGTTTGTCCTGGCCTGATCGATCTCTGCGCCCACTTGCGGGAGCCGGGTCAGGAACATAAGGGCACGATCGCCAGCGAGACGGCCGCTGCGGCAGCGGCGGGCATCACCACCCTCTGTTGCCCACCGGATACCTGGCCCGTAATCGACACCCCTGCGGTTGCCCAACTCATTACCCGCGTCGCTGAACAGGCCGGCCTGGCGCGGGTGATTCCCGCCGGGGCCCTGACTCAGGGTCTGGCGGGTGAGCAGATCAGCGAGATGGTGGCCTTGCGTCATGCCGGCTGCGCCGTCATGAGTCAGGCCGATCATCCCCTGCTCAACACCCAGGTGTTGCGGCGTGCCCTGGAGTATGCTGCCACCTTCGGACTGACCGTCTTCCTGCGCCCCGAAAACCGCTTTTTGCGTGACAACGGCTGCGCTCATGAGGGCCGGGTCAGTACCCGCCTGGGCCTGCCGGGCATCCCGGAGGCGGCGGAGACGGTGGCCCTGGCCCGGGACCTGGCGCTGGCGGAGCAGACCGGGGCCCGGATCCACTTGCGTGGCCTCTCCTGCGCCCGCGCCCTGGAGATGCTGGCGGATGCCCATTGCCGGGGCATTGCCGTCACCGCCGACGTCAGCGCCCATCAACTCATCCTGACCGAGGACGACCTGGAGGGCTTCAATAGCCAGTGCCACCTGCACCCGCCCCTGCGCACCCTTGCCGATCGCGACGCCTTGCGCGATGCCGTGCGCGCCGGTCTGGTCGGTGCCGTCTGTTCTGACCACCAGCCCCACGAGGCCGACGCCAAACTGGCCCCCTTCCCCAGCACCGAGCCAGGGATGGCGGCCCTGGAGACCCTGCTACCCCTGATGCTGCGCCTGGTTGCCAAGAATCTGATGGACCTACCGACGGCCATCGCCCGCCTCACCACCGGGCCGGCCGCCATCCTGGGCCTGCCCCTGGGCAACCTGGCTAGCGGCCAATGCGCGGACGTCTGTGTCTTCGATCCCGAGGCCAAGTGGAGGGTCAGCGCCGAGACCTGGCGCAGTCAGGGCCATAACACGCCCTTCCTGGGGGCCAGGATGAAGGGGCGCGCCACCTGGACCCTGCTGGCTGGACGCATCGTCCACTCACCTCAGAACCCATCATGAGCAGCCCTTCCCAGCGCGGTACCCTCTTCGTGGAGGATGCGGAGGTTCTGTCCCAGCAGGCCTTTGCGGGTGATCAGCACCTGATGCGCCTCGGATCTCCCGACTGTGCCCGGCATGCCAGGCCGGGTCAATTCGTCCACCTCACCTGCGATCCGTCTCTCCCGCTGCGTCGGCCCATCTCCCTGATGCGCGTCGATGCCCGGGCGGGCTGGATTGAGATCCTCTTCAAGTCGGTGGGCGTAGGCACCCGGCTCCTTGCCCAGCGACGCCCCGGGGATATCGTCAGTTCTATCGGTCCCATCGGCAGCCCCTTCCAGTCCCATCACAAGTTGCCCCGGCCCCTGCTGATCGGCGGCGGGGTAGGCATGCCGCCCATGGTGTTCCTGGCCGATGCCCTGCGCCGGGAGCCGGCCGCTAAGCCCCTGGTCATCCTCGGTTCCGAGGTGCCTTTCCCCTTTCAGGCACGCCCCTCGCAAATCCTGGTTCCCGGCTTGCCACCCGCGGTGATCGCCGCCATGCCCCTGCTCGATGACTGGGGTGTGCCCAGCCGGCTGGCCAGCCTGCAAGGCTATGCCGGCTGCTTACAGGGCTACGTGACCGATCTGGCCCGCACCTGGCTCCAGGGCCTGGATTCCCAGGCCCTGGCCGAGGTCGAGGTCTTCGCCTGCGGACCCCATCCCATGCTGAAGGCCGTCGCCGCCCTGGCGGCCGAGTTCACGCTGCCCTGTCAGGTCTCCCTGGAGGAGTTCATGGCTTGTGGCGTCGGGGGTTGCGCCGGTTGCGTCGTCGAGGTCAGAACCCCCGAGGGCCCAGCCATGAAGCGCGTCTGCGTGGATGGCCCCGTCTTTGACGCCCGGCGGGTCTTTTAGCACTTTTTAGCGCTACCCCCTTAACTGGTGATCCCATCATGAGTCGTCTTCGCCTCGGCCTCCCCAAAGGCAGCCTCGAGCTGTCCACCCTGAGCCTCTTCGAACAGGCCGGCTGGAAAATCAGCCCCCACTCCCGCAACTATTACCCGGACGTGGACGACCCCGAGCTATCCTGCGTCCTGGTGCGTGCCCAGGAGATGGCGCCTTATGTGGCTAGCGGTACCCTGGATCTGGGGCTGACGGGCTTGGACTGGATTCTGGAGACCCAGGCCCTGGTCGAGGAGGTCTGCACCCTGACCTACTCCAAGAGTTCGGAGCAGCCGAGTCGCTGGGTGTTGGTGGTGCCTAACGACTCCCCGATAACCAGCGTCGCCGACCTACAGGGAAAAAAGGTCTCCACCGAGTTGGTGGGCTTCACGAGGCGCTATCTGGCGGATCGGGGGATCGAGGCCAGTGTGGAATTTTCCTGGGGCGCTACCGAGGCCAAGGTGGTGGAGGGCCTGGCGGATGCCGTGGTGGAGATTACCGAGACGGGCAGCACCATCCGGGCCCATGGTTTGCGCATCGTCGAGGAGTTGCTGGTCACGGAGACCCGTCTCATTGCCAATCCTCAGGCGCGCCAGGACCCCTGGAAGCGGGCCAAGATCGACCAGATTGCCCTCATGCTCAAGGCTGCCCTGGCTGCCCGCCACAAGGTCGCCCTCAAACTCAACGTCAGGGCCGAGGACCTGGATCGGGTCGTAAATTTACTGCCCAGCCTCCATGCCCCCACGGTCAGCCATCTCTACGACCGCGCCTGGTTGGCCGTCGAGACGGTCGTGGATGCCAGTTTGGTCCGCGATTTAGTACCCCGCCTGCGGGTAGCCGGCGCCGAGGGTATCCTGGAGTATGAGTTGCGCAAGATGGTCTGAAATCCGGTGGTGACTTGGTTACCGGCCCTAGACACTGGCCGATTTGGCTCATTGGGTAGCCTTGCCGAAAACATCAGGAATCTGACCCGGTGCAGGGAAGGCCTGGCTAGCCGAGGGCGTATCCTGCGTCGACATTGAGGATGGAGCCCGTGATACAGGCGGCCGCCGGCGAGGCCAAATACAGTGCCGCCGCGGCAATCTCCTCCTCACGGATCGCGCGCTGATGCAGGACATGACGCCTGGCGACCGTGGCCGATATCAGCTCGGTCTCTTCCCCCCACATCTCCGTGACCACTACCCCCGGCGCCAGTCCATTGACCCGGATACCCCTGGGTGCCAGAGCCAGGGCCAGGCGGCGGGTCATGAGGTCCAATCCGGCCTTACTGGCGGAGTAGGCCATTGAGGTGCAGGTATCATAGGGATGCTGGGCACATACCGAGGAGATGTTGATGACCGCTGGCGATGGGCTCTTGCTGAGCAGAGGCAGACTCGCCTGGGTGAGGGCATAGGGGGCGATAAGATTCGTCTCGAGGGTCAGTCGCCAGTCCTCCGGGCTTTCCTCCAGGCTACCGCTGCCGCGGATGATGCCGGCGTTGTTGACGAGAACGTCGAGTTTTCCTCCCTGTACCGTTAGTAACCTGATCAATTGCTCGCGAAACGGGGCTTGGGTGACGTCACCGGTCAGGAGGAGCAACTGCTTGTCGGCGATAGCCTCTGGCCACCGGTTTCGTAGCTGGTGGAGCTTGTCCGGAGAGCGTCCGAAGGTACAGACCCGATCGCCGGCAGCCAGGAAGGCGGCGACGAGCCCGGTACCGATACCGGAGGTCCCGCCGCTGATACAGACCATGCGTCCAGTACCGGTCTCCTTGGCGGCGCCTTGGGGGCCTACCCCGCTCATCGCTCGCGTTGCCCGAGATTGGCGTGGATCAGGGCGCCGTTGAGCACCGGGGAAACCGCGGCGCAGGCGATCGTTGCCGCTATCTCCTCGGGTGCTATCAGCCGACCGAAGGCGGACAGGTCCTTGATGCCGTCCAGCAGTCGAGGATGGGTCGCGATGAGGGTGCGTAGGGGAGGGGTATCGGTGAAACCGGGACAGATCATACAGGTATGAATACCCTCCCCGGCTAGATCCTGACAGGTGGCACGCATCATGCCCGCCAGGGCATGTTTAGCGATCACATAACTCGCGACACCCGCCACGGCCTTCTCCGCCAAGGTCGAACCGATATAGAGAATGCTCGAGCCTGGGGCCATCCACGGAATCAGCATCTGATTCAGGGCGCTGGCGGACAGAATGGTGACTTCCAGGGCACTGCGTAGATTGGCTTCCGGGAGATTGTCGATACGATCCGTCTCCATCGATCCGGCATTGTGTACCAGGCAAAGGGTGCCGACCGGATCAAGCTGAGCCTCGAGAGGTGCCCGCAAGGCCTCGATGGCCCCGGGAAAGGAGAGATCACAGAGGAGATTGGTAACGCCGGCTATGGGGCAGGGTCGTCTCGAAATATTGATCAGGGACCAGCCTTCCCGTTGAAAACGTGAGGCGACCGCCTCGCCAATACCGGAACTGGCGCCGGTAATCACGAGCCGCCGGTTCATGGCTGTACCTCCTGGGGTTTGTCCCATACCGCATAGGCCCATTGTCCGGGACCCGATGAAACGCCGAGTTCGATGGCGAGCAGAGGCTGTGCCATGAGTTCCGGAAACTCCCGCAGGCGCCTGAGGAGCAGTCCGGCCAATTCCTCGATGGTGACATTACTGATGGGGAGAAGCAGGACATCCCGTTCCAGGAAAGGGATGCATTCCTCGGCAAACCAGACGGAGATGCGCCCTGCCTCCGATTCGATACGCAAGTAGGGCGAACCTTCGGGTAACAGCACGACCTCGTCGAGTTGGTTGCAAAGCTTAAGAAGCAGTTTTTTGATGAGACTATAGTCGAAGGCCAAGCCATTGGCGCCGACCTGGGTGATGACCGAACAACGCACCTGATAATTGTGACCATGCAGGTTCTCTCGCTCCGAGGGGGAAAACAGCGTGAAGTGACCGGCGCTGAATTTGAGGTACTCCTTGCTGATCTCGATGCGTGCCAGACTGGGGTGGTCCATGAGGGTCTCCGGATCATATGAATGTTGACAGCTTGGAGAGGATGATACATTGCCACCTTCGGCAAGCTATACCACAGGCATCCCTATGGCCCAGCATCCTCTCATTGCCTCGCTGTACGCCGGCGATACCGGCAAGGTGGTCAGTGCCCGTCAAGCCGTGCAATTGATCCGCGATGGTGACACTCTGGCAACGGGCGGCTTCGTCGGCATCGGCTTTCCGGAGAATCTTGCCCTGGCCCTGGAACAGCGTTTTCTGGAAAGCGAGGAGCAGGACGCCCAGGGTCTCGGCCATCCCCGCGACCTGACCCTGGTCTATGCCGCTGGCCAGGGCGATGGCAAGGAGCGGGGTCTCAACCACTTAGGCCATGATGGCCTGGTGCGGCGCGTGGTTGGCGGTCATTGGGGGCTGGTCCCCAAGCTGCAGCAGTTGGCCCTTGCCGATCGCATCGAGGCCTGGAACCTGCCCCAAGGCGCCATCAGCCACCTCTTTCGCGACATCGCCGCCGGCAAGCCCGGGACCCTGACGCGGGTCGGCCTGGGCACCTTCGTCGATCCTCGCCAGGGTGGGGGCAAGCTCAATGACCGGACCCACGCCTGCGGGGTCGATCTGGTGCGCCTGCTGGAGATAGACGGTGAGGAGTACCTGTTTTACCAGGCCTTCCCCATCCATGTTGGCCTCATTCGCGGCACCACCGCCGATCCGGAGGGCAACATCACCCTGGAACGCGAGGCCCTGACCCTGGAGGCCCAGGCCATCGCCATGGCCGTTCACAACTCGGGTGGCCTCGTCATTGTCCAGGTCGAGCGTCTCGCCGAACGCCATAGCCTCCCCGCTCGTCAGGTCAAGATTCCCGGCATCCTGGTCGATTGCGTGGTGGTCGCAGAGCGGCCCTCCTATCACATGCAGACCTTTGGCGAGCCCTATAACCCGGCCTTCTCGGGGGAGATCCGGGTGCCCTTGTCGGCCATTCCACCCATGAATATGGACGAGCGCAAGATCATCGCCCGTCGCGCGGCCCTGGAACTTGCTACTAACGACGTGGTAAACCTGGGTATCGGCATGCCCGAGGGCATTGCCGCCGTGGCCACGGAGGAGCATATCCTCGATCTCATAACCCTCACCGCGGAGCCTGGGGTGGTCGGCGGCGTGCCGGCGGGGGGGCTCAGCTTTGGAGCCGCAACCAACGCCCAGGCCATCATCGACCAGCCCAGCCAGTTTGACTTCTACGATGGCGGCGGCCTCGATATCGCCTTTCTGGGGCTGGCACAGGCCGATCGGGAAGGCAACCTCAATGTCTCGAAATTTGGTCCCAGGCTGGCCGGCGCGGGTGGCTTTATCAACATCAGTCAGAATGCGAAAAAGGTGGTCTTCGTCGGGACCTTTACCGCCGGCAACCTGGAGATCGCCTTTGAAAGGGGGGCTCTTCGGATTTTGGTGGACGGTACGGCGCGGAAATTCGTCGAACAGGTGGAGCACCGAACCTTCAGCGGCCCCCTGGCATCGGTACGGGGCAAGACCGTCCTCTATATCACCGAGCGCTGCGTCTTCCGTCTGGGGCCTGAGGGGTTGGAATTGACCGAGATCGCCCCTGGCGTGGACCTGGTGCGGGATATTCTGGAGCGGATGGCCTTCATTCCCCGGATGCCCAGGCCGCCGCGGCTGATGGATGCGCGCATCTTTGGGACCGAGGCAATGAATTTGCGGGTGGAGATGCTGGGAATACCGATTGATCAACGCCTTGCCTACGACGCCGGACTTAATACCCTCTTTGTCGACTTCGATGGACTGACGGTGGGCACCCACCGGGATATCGACCGCCTAGTCCAGGCCTTCGAGTCCCATCTGGTCCCAATCGGCCACAAGGTTGCCGCTATTTTCAATTTCGAGCGCTTCAGTATCGCGCCGGATCTGATCAGGGAGTACACCCGGGTGTTGCAGGGTATCCTGGCTCGCCATTGTTACGAGGTAACACGCTATACCGGCAGGGCCTTTCAACGCGCCAAGACAGGGGGTTAACCTGGAACACAATAGCTTTGCCTTGGGGGCTGCACCGGGTCGGCGTGGGCACCGGGTGTCCGCACCGACCCCTGATCTAGTCGATCAATAACGACGTCCGCCGCCACCGTGGGAGGGGCGGTCGCTCTTGGGCCTGGCCTGGTTGACGGTGATATTGCGGCCTTTGAAGGCGGTGCCATTCAGCCCCTTGATAGCGGCGTCGGCCTGCGAGTTGTTGTCCATTTCCACAAAGCCAAACCCCTTGGATTCGCCCGTGAATTTGTCACTTATTAGTTGCACCTTGGACACCTCGCCATATTGGGCAAAGGCCTGGCGCAGATCGGCGTCGGTGGCGCTATAGGGAAGATTACCGACATAAATATTCATCTCTGACTCACTCTAAAATTCGTGCATTGGATAAAAAGGACACTATCGAAAAATTCCAAGCACGAAGATTCCTTCGACAGCGGAATACCGTAGTCAACGGTAGAGAGAGGGAGGGGTTAAGTGACCCTCGGGCAAACCATCCCTCCTGGTCGACACGGCGCTAGGCATTGCCCTTACCAGCAGATGGACAGTTCCAGCGGAAGGCCACGATAACAGGTCGGGGGGGGGATATGTAAGGGGGGATCAAGGATGAGGCGTGCTTGCCCCGTCCCTGCTGTACCAGGAGCATCATCTGGTCTTGCTGCTGGTAAAGGTGCGACTCGTCTTGCCCGTGGCATTGCGATGGTTGAAGTCCTTGGCGCAATTTTGCGCATAAGCCATAACCTCCTCGGGCGAACCACGGTGATAGCCCGTGATCCGGGTTGGGCCGCTCGACAATTCATAGCAATACCAGTCTTCCCCCATGCCGCCGTTGGGCTCAACCGCCTTCGCCACGGAGGCAACCACGAATTGGGGTCTCAATGGCAGGCCGGGGGTCGAGTAGTCATGGAGAGAGACCTGCTCTGCGGGGCCCGCGTTTGAGGATGGATTCGAGTCCATAGGGATCTCCTGAGCCAAGGGTTGCCAAAGGGTGGTGCTACGAGCCACCGGAGTCCCGAGCCTTGGCACGGATAAGCGGGCGGCGATCGAATCTTGTTATGGCTGGCAGATGGGGGCAATATCGCAATAACACAAGGGGCTATCCCTGAGCGACTATTCGACCCTGGAGCCTGTGCTGGGATGGGCGTCGCTCATTGCGGGAACCCAGCAGGATCGGGTACCTTCTCGCCCCCCTTGGTCGTGAGTCCCTCAACTGGAAGTAGCCCTATGCAGCCCGTCCTCAAATCCACCAAATTGGCCAATGTCTGCTACGACATCCGCGGCCCCGTAATGGCCCGCGCCTACCAGATGGAGGAAGAGGGCCACCGCATCATCAAGCTCAACATTGGCAACCCCGCCGTCTTCGGCTTCGAGCCCCCGGACGAGATGGTGCGAGATGTCATCCATAACCTCCCCAACGCCTCGGGTTATATCGAGTCCAAGGGCCTGTTCGCCGCGCGTAAGGCGGTGATGCATTACACCCAGGAAAAGCAGATCCCCGGGGTCCAGGTCGGTGACATCTACATAGGCAACGGGGTCTCGGAACTGATCGTGATGACGATCCAGGCCCTCCTGGACAGCGGCGACGAGGTGCTGGTACCGGCTCCTGACTATCCCCTCTGGACCGCTGCCGTCTCCCTGGCCGGTGGCACTCCTTGTCATTACCTCTGTGACGAGGGGTCGGGCTGGCTGCCGGATCTCCACGACATCCGCGCCAAGATCACGTCCGCCACGCGCGCAATCGTCATCATCAACCCCAATAACCCCACCGGTGCCCTCTATCCAGTGGATCTGCTGAAGGAGATCGTGGAGATCGCCCGCCAGCACCAGTTGATCATCTACGCGGACGAAATCTACGATAAGGTCCTCTACGATGGTGCGACCCATACCTCCATCGCCTCCCTGGCAGAGGATGTCCTCTTTATCACCTTCAACGGTCTGTCCAAGAATTACCGCGCCTGCGGCTACCGTGCCGGCTGGGCGGTCGTTTCCGGCGAGAGGCGACACGCCCGTGATTACATCGAGGGCCTGGATATTCTCGCCTCCATGCGGCTGTGCGCCAATGTCCCCTCCCAATACGCCATCCAGACGGCCCTGGGCGGATATCAGAGCATCGATGACCTGGTGGCTCCCCATGGGCGCCTGTGCAAGCAACGTGATCTCGCCCACGATTTCCTGACCTCCCTCCCTGGGGTTACCTGCCATAAGCCCCAAGCGGCCATGTACCTCTTCCCTCGCCTGGACACCCGGATCTATCCGATCCTCAACGATCAACATTTCATCCTCGATCTCCTGCTGGAGGAAAAGGTGCTGGTTGTCCAGGGCAGCGGGTTCAATTGGCCCCATCCGGACCATCTGCGGGTCGTCTTCCTACCCAACACCGATGACCTGGAGGATGCCATGGTCCGGATCGGTCGCTTCCTCGAGGGGTTCCGCAAGCGCCATGGCAACTGAGGCGCCCGGGACCGGCAGCTAGACCCCTGTTAAGGCCTTGGACAGGCAGCGCCTTATCGAACACAGGGTGCGCAATGGCCTGCAGCAACTCGGGCTGCTCGGGCTGCTGGCCTTGCTGCTCGGCTATCTGGCCTGGGAAGTGGGTGGCGAGCCCTTCCTGTGGGGCACCCTGTTGGGGGTTGCGGTGCTGTGGATGATCAACCCGGTGGCCTCCCCCCGGCTACTGGTCCGGCTCTATGGCGCCATACCCCTCTCGCCCCGGGAGATGCCGGGCCTCTACCGACTCCTGGAGGGGCTGGCGGCGCGTGCCGGGCTGGAGCGACTGCCACGGCTCTATTATCTGCCGAGCCGGATGATGAACGCCTTCGCCACCGGGCATCGGGAGGATGCGGCCATCCTATTGTCGGATGGTCTCCTGCGGCGGCTGGAGCGTCGGGAGCTGATCGGCGTCCTAGCCCACGAACTTGCCCATGTCGCCAATGGTGATATCCAGTTGATGACCTTCGCCGACACCCTGAGCCGCATCACCGGGATCCTGGCGCTGATCGGCCAGGTGCTGCTGTTATTCAGTATCCCAGCCCTGCTCTTAGGGCTGGCTACCCCCCCGTTGATGGCCCTGCTGGTGCTGATCGGGGCGCCGACCCTGAGCGCCCTCGCCCAGCTTGCCCTGTCGCGCAACCGCGAATTTGAAGCCGACCGCAGCGCCGCCGAACTCTCCGGGGATCCGGTGGGTCTGGCCTCGGCCCTGGACAAGCTGGAGCGCCAGCAGGGCAGCTTCTGGGAGCAGATGATGCTGCCCGGCCGCCATCTGCCGGATCCCTCGCTGCTGCGCAGCCACCCGCCGACCCAGGAACGTATCGACCGCCTTCTGGAACTGATCCCCGACGAACTCCTCGACCCGGCCCTTGGCTGGCCATTGGATGACCCTCGGGAATTGCAGGGCCTTCTGGGTCGCGGCGTCAAGCGGTCTCCCCGGTGGCACCTGACCGGCCTCTGGCACTGA
>CAZFZB010000068.1:0-5736 GCA_964523415.1 uncultured Chromatiaceae bacterium
GCTAACACAGCGGGAGAATGGCTCCATGCACCTTTTCAAAGGTTATCGAAGGTTTCTGTTGGCAACCGGCCTGGTTGCGACTCTGGCTGGTTCGGCCCTCGCCCAGGCTGCCGACACCATCAAGGTAGGTATCCTACATTCCCTGTCCGGGACCATGGCCATCAGCGAAACCACGCTGAAGGACACCATGCTCATGCTCATCGACGAGCAGAACAAGAAGGGGGGGCTCCTGGGTAAAAAGCTGGAGGCCGTGGTGGTTGACCCCGCCTCCAACTGGCCCCTCTTCGCCGAAAAGGCCCGGGAGTTGCTGACCAAGGACAAGGTGGCGGCGGTCTTTGGCTGCTGGACCTCGGTATCGCGCAAGTCGGTTCTGCCGGTGTTCGAGGAATTGAACGGACTCCTCTTCTACCCCGTCCAGTACGAGGGCGAGGAGTCCTCCAAAAACGTACTCTACACGGGCGCCGCCCCCAATCAACAGGCCATCCCGGCGGTCAACTACCTGATGGATCAGGGCGTCCAGCGTTGGGTGCTGGCCGGCACCGACTATGTTTATCCGCGTACCACCAATAAGATCTTGGAGGCCTATCTGAAGTCCAAGGGGGTGGCACAAGAGGACATCATGATCAACTACACGCCTTTCGGGCACTCCGACTGGCAGTCGATCGTCGCCGAGATCAAGAAGTTCGGCTCCCAGGGCAAGAAGACCGCCGTGGTTTCCACCATCAACGGTGACGCCAACGTCCCCTTCTACAAGGAGTTGGCCAACCAGGGTATCTCCGCCCAGGACATACCGGTGGTCGCCTTCTCGGTTGGCGAGGAGGAACTCTCCGGCATCGACACCAAGCCCCTGGTAGGTCACCTGGCCGCTTGGAACTACTTCGAGAGCATCGACACGCCGGAGAACGAGAAATTCATCAAGGAGTGGCACGACTACATCAAGAACCCCAAGCGGGTGACCAATGACCCCATGGAGGCCCATTACATCGGCTTCAATCTCTGGGTGAAGGCGGTCGAGAAGGCCGGGACCACGGATACTGACAAGGTGGTGGCGGCCATGATAGGTCTGGAAACCCCCAACCTGACGGGGGGTATGGCCAAGATGCTGCCTAATCACCACATCACCAAGCCGGTGCTGATCGGCGAGATTCAGGATGATGGTCAGTTTTCCGTGGTTTGGGAAACCGAGGGCCTGGTGCCTGGGGATGCCTGGTCCGATTATCTGGAGGGTTCCAAGGACATCGAGGCCGATTGGGTGACACTTAAGTGTGGTAACTACAACACCAAGACCAAGACCTGTTCAGGTCAGACCTATTGATTTCAATAGTGTTCTTATGGCGGGCCCGGCTTGGGCCCGCCCGCCCCGAGTGCTCCCGGCCCGTCGGTCACACGGGGTGGTCCCTCGCTAGCGAGATAATTCAATGCCCATGCATGCCAGGATCCTGTTTGCCCTCTTGTTGACGGTCGTGACCCCTGTCTCGGCCTATGCGGATGACTTCGGGATGGCCCTGGCCCTCCTGCTCGATGCCAAATTTCCCGTTAAGGAACAGGGGGTCGAGCAGCTTGCGCAAACGGGGGATGCCCGTCTCGAACAGCTCTTCCCCGCCTTGCTCAACGGCGAGCTTTACCAGCTAAAGTCCAACAACAGTCTGGTGATAGGCCATGGCAAGGATGCCGACCAGGAGGTGACCGAGGTCCTCAGCGGCGAGGTGGTCAAGGGTGTCAGCCAGCAGGATCTGAAAAAGATAGCCATCAACAATCGGATGCGTGGCCAGATCAAGGCAGCCATGGCACGTTTACATATCGGACATGCGGATCCCCGCCAGCGCCTGGCGGCGGTCAAGAGGCTCATCACGGACCCGGATCCCGCCAGCCGGGATCCTTTGCTGGCGCAGCAGCAAAGGGAGACCGACCCTGAGGTCCAGGATGCCATCACCCTGGTGCTGGCGCTGATGGATCTGAACAGCCCGGAACCTGAAACGCGGATAGCCGCCGCCCAAGCGCTGGAGGGAGCCTTGCACCCCCAGGTGCGTGGGGCCTTGAACAAACTGCTGGAGCAGGAGACGGACCCGCGGGTCAGGAGCGCCGCCAACCATACCCTGGCGGGGACTGAGGCCCAACTTGAGTGGTACGCCACCCTCGAGACCCTCTTCTTCGGCCTCTCCCTGGGTTCGGTGCTGGTGCTGGCGGCCATCGGTCTGGCCATCACCTTTGGCGTCATGGGGGTCATCAACATGGCCCATGGCGAACTCATGATGCTGGGGGCCTATACCACATACGTCATACAACAGCTATTGCCGGGCCAGATCGGTATTTCGGTGATCATCGCCATTCCCGCCGCCTTTGTGGTCGCGGGTCTGGTGGGGGTCCTGATCGAACGCGGGGTGATCCGGTTTCTCTATGGCCGGCCTCTGGAGACCTTGCTGGCCACCTTCGGTATCAGTCTCATCCTGCAACAGCTGGTGCGTTCGGTATTCTCCCCGCTCAATCGCTCAGTAGAGACGCCAGCCTGGATGTCCGGCTCTTGGCAGGTTAACGAGGTCCTGTCCCTGACCCTGAACCGGATGTACATCATCCTCTTTTGCCTCCTGGTCTTCGCCCTCCTGTTCTTGATCCTGAACAAGACCCGTCTGGGTCTGCAGGTGCGGGCTGTTTCGCAGAACCGGGCCATGGCTCGCGCCATGGGGGTCCGTTCCCAATGGGTGGACGCCATGACCTTTGGCTTGGGTTCCGGCATCGCCGGTATCGCCGGCGTAGCCCTGAGCCAGCTCACGAACGTCGGTCCCAACTTGGGGCAGAGCTATATCATCGACAGCTTCATGGTGGTGGTTTTTGGCGGCGTCGGTAATCTTTGGGGGACCCTGGTCGCAGGCTTGGGTCTGGGCGTGGCCAACAAGATACTGGAGCCCTGGGCGGGGGCCGTGCTGGCCAAGATCCTGGTCCTGGTCTTCATCATCCTCTTCATCCAGAAGCGTCCCAAGGGGCTCTTCCCGCAAAAGGGGAGGGCGGCAACATGAGCCTTGCACGACTGCTGAAGGGCGACCGGGGTGGCCAGGTGCTGCTGGGGCTATTGCTGCCGCTGGCGATACTGGCACCCATCCTCAATCTGGGGCTGCCTCCGGACCATCCCCTGCACCTCTCCACCTATACCCTGACCCTCCTAGGTAAGTACCTCAGCTATGCCCTGCTGGCGGTGGCGGTGGATCTGGTTTGGGGCTATCTGGGGATCCTCTCTCTGGGCCATGGGGCCTTTTTCGCCCTCGGCGGCTATGCGATGGGCATGTATCTAATGCGCCAGATCGGGGACCGCGGCGTCTACGGCAACCCCGAATTACCCGATTTCATGGTCTTTCTCAATTGGCCGGAACTGCCCTGGTACTGGTGGGGCTTCGGCCATTTCGGCTTCGCCCTGCTGATGGTGGTCCTTGTCCCAGGTTTGCTGGCCTTTGTCTTCGGCTGGTTTGCCTTTCGCTCCCGGGTGACCGGGGTCTATCTCTCCATCATCACCCAGGCCCTCACCTATGCCCTGATGCTGGCCTTTTTCCGCAATGAAATGGGCTTTGGAGGCAACAACGGCCTGACCGACTTCAAGGATCTGCTGGGCTTCGATCTCCAGGCCGACAGCACCCGGGTTGGCCTCTTCCTGATCTCGGCCCTGGCCCTGGCGTCAGGCTATCTTGCCTGCCGCGCCCTGGTCCTCTCCAAGCTCGGCCGGGTCGCCATGGCCATCCGCGATGCCGAGGAACGGACCCGCTTCACCGGTTACCGGGTGGAATATGTGATGCTCTGGATCTTTACCTTCTCCGCCGTACTAGCCGGGGTCGCTGGGGCCCTCTATGTGCCCCAGGTCGGCATCATCAATCCCGGCGAGTTCTCGCCTCTCTTCTCCATCGAAATCGTCATTTGGGTGGCGGTGGGGGGGCGGGCCACCCTCTATGGGGCCGTGGCCGGGGCCCTGCTGGTCAATTATTCCAAGACCTGGTTCACCGCCGCCTTGCCCGAGGTCTGGCTTTATGCCCTGGGCGCCATCTTCGTGGTGGTGACGCTCTTCCTTCCCCATGGCCTCGCTGGCCTGGGGTTGCCCTGGCGGCGGGCGCGGGAGGTCAGGGCATGAGGCTCCTCGATAGAACCCGCAAGCTGATGCGTGATCAGGTCCTGGGCTTCTTCACGCCCGAGGTCAACCCGGAACTGGACATCAGCCACCGCACCATCCTCCACATCGAGGGTGTTTCGGTGAGTTTCGATGGCTTCAAGGCCATCAATAACCTCAACCTCTACATCGACGACGGTGAGTTGCGCTGCATCATAGGCCCCAATGGGGCTGGTAAGACTACCATGATGGACATCATCACCGGTCGCACCCGGCCGGATAGCGGCAGCGTCTATTTCGGCCAATTCACCGATCTGCTCAAGCTCAACGAGGCGGAAATCGCCAACGCCGGTATCGGCCGCAAGTTCCAGAAGCCCACCGTCTTTGAAAACCATACCGTCTTTGGCAATCTGGAACTGGCCATGGCCGCCGACAAGCGGGTCTGGCCGACCCTATTCGCCCGGATCACCCCCGAGCAGAGGGATCACATCGATCAGGTGCTGGAGACCGTCGGGCTGCTGGAGCGGCGTGACCTCCTCGCCCGGGTCCTGTCCCACGGCCAAAAGCAGTGGTTGGAGATCGGTATGTTGTTGGTTCAGCGCCCCCGTCTTCTCCTGGTGGATGAACCGGTGACGGGCATGACCCACCAGGAAATGGATCATACCGCGGCCTTGTTGACCTCGCTGGCGGGGGAGCACACGGTCGTGGTGGTGGAACATGACATGGAGTTCGTCCGTTCCATCGCCCGCAAGGTGACGGTCCTGCATCAGGGCAGCGTACTGGCGGAGGGGACCATGGACAGGGTACAGAACGATCCCAGGGTCATCGAGGTCTACCTGGGGGGGGCGGAGTCATGCTGAGCATCAGGGGCATCAACCAGTATTATGGCGAGAGTCACGCCCTGCGGGATCTGGACCTGGAGGTGGCGGCGGGCCAGTGCACCGTCCTCATGGGGCGCAACGGCGTGGGTAAGACCACCTTGTTGCAGTGCGTGATGGGGCTCTTACCGGTGCGTACTGGGACCCTGGAACTCGCGGGTGTCGATCTGAGGAAGATCCCGGCGGAACGCCGCGCCAACCTGGGTATCGGCTATGTCCCTCAAGGCCGTCAGGTGTTCCCCATGCTGACGGTGGAGGAAAATCTGCGCATCGGTCTGCCGGCGCGGCGGGATCGGCTGCGTCAGGTGCCAGGCTTCATCTATGAACTCTTTCCCGTCCTCAAGGAGATGCTGGGGCGGCGCGGAGGGGATCTCTCTGGCGGTCAGCAACAACAGCTCGCCATAGGCCGCGCGCTGGTACTGGACCCGAAATTGCTCATCCTGGACGAGCCCACCGAGGGGATTCAGCCCAATATCGTCCAGGAAATCGGCGACATCCTGCGTCGGCTCAATCGCGAGGCAGGCCTGACCCTGCTGCTGGTAGAGCAGAAGTTGCCCTTCGCCCGCAAGGTGGGGGACAGGTTCGCCATCCTCGACCGAGGACGATCCATGGCCAGTGGCGCCATGGCCGATCTCAACGAGACACTGGTCAAGGAGTATTTAACCGTATGAATTCGAACTCCTATCCCTCCTCGACCCCATCCGCTGGGCAGGCCCGGCCTCGTTCCCCCCTTCCTGACCGGGGGCCAGGGGCTAGTCATCACCATGCGCC
>CAZFZB010000068.1:5836-15046 GCA_964523415.1 uncultured Chromatiaceae bacterium
TCCAGATCAACCTGGAGGCCGGGGCTAGGGCCCTGGTGACCACCCCGGGGGCGACCAAGTTTTACCGGAGCGCCGGCGACCGGGCTCACCAGGTTACGACCCTGCGCCTGGGGCCCCAGGCGAGCCTGGAATGGCTCCCTCAGGAAAATATCCATTTCACGGGCGTCAGGGCGTCGCTCAAGACCCGGGTCGAGGCGACCCCAGGCTCCCGCTTCCTGGGTTGGGAATACCAATGCCTGGGACGGCCCGCGCTGGCCGAGGGTTTCGACAGTGGTGATCTGGATTGCCAGTTGCAATTTTTGGTGGACGACCGCCCCCTCCTGGTGGAACGACTGCGGGTCACGCCCCAGGGCCGGCACGGCGCGGCCGGGTTGCGCGGCCTGCCGGTAACGGCCACCCTCTTGGCCACCCCGGCGGGGACGGAGGAATTGGCATGGGTGCAATCCTTGCTGGAGGACTCTCTTTCCAGCGGAGTCACCCTCCTGGATAATCTCCTGGTAGTCCGGTATCTGGGCGATACCACCGAGGAGTGCCGCAACCTCTTCACCCGGATCTGGGCCGGATTGAGGCCCCAGGTGCTTGGGCTAGCGCCCTGTCCCCCCCGCATCTGGGCCACTTAAGAAACCCCTGGTCCGCGGGGAGGCTGCCATGACATGGTGGTGCCCCCTTGGGTATCTGGAAAATGAATCAGCCCGCCGCTGGTTGGCCTGATGACTGCCGTTTAGGAGCGTCCGTGGAACTGACCCCCCGAGAAAAAGACAAGTTGCTGATCTTTACCGCCGGTCTACTGGCCGAGCGCCGCAAGGCGCGGGGACTCAAGCTCAACTACCCCGAGGCGGTGGCCTATATCAGCGCCGCCATCCTGGAGGGCGCCCGCGATGGGTGCAGCGTTGCCGAGTTGATGGACTATGGCCGCACCCTGCTGAGCCGTGAAGAGGTGATGGAGGGCATTCCCGAGATGATTACCGAGGTCCAGGTCGAGGCGACCTTCCCGGACGGCACCAAGCTGGTGACCGTCCATGCCCCCATTGTCTGAGCCCAGAGGAACTGGCCATGATCCCAGGTGAAATCCGGGTCCTTCCCGGCGAGATCGAACTTAATCCGGGCCGCCCGACCCTGCGGCTGAGGGTAGCCAATCACGGCGACCGGCCGATTCAGGTCGGTTCCCACTATCACTTCCATGAGACCAATCCCGCCCTGGTTTTCGATCGTGCCGCCGCCCGGGGCTTCCGCCTCAATATTGCCGCCGGAACCGCCGTCCGCTTCGAGCCCGGCCAGACCCGCGAGGTCGAACTGGTAGCCTACGCAGGCGCCCGGGTGGTCCATGGCTTCAATGCCCAGGTCATGGGAGGGTTGGACTGATGGCGACGATCGGCCGGCGGGCCTATGCCGAAATGTACGGCCCTACCACCGGGGACCGGGTGCACCTGGGGGATACCGATCTCTGGATTCAGGTGGAAAAGGATCACACCCTCTATGGTGAGGAGGTGAAATTCGGTGGCGGCAAGGTGATACGCGATGGCATGGGTCAATGCCAGCGACCCGCCGCGGAGGTGGTGGATCTGGTCATCACCAATGCCCTGATCCTGGATTACTGGGGCATCGTCAAGGCGGATGTCGGTATCAAGGGTGGCCGCATCGCGGCCATTGGCAAGGCCGGAAATCCGGACGTGCAACCGGGGGTCACGATCCTGGTTGGGCCGGGCACCGAGGTCATCGCCGGGGAGGGCCAGATTCTCACCCCGGGCGGTATCGACAGCCATATCCATTTCATCTGTCCCCAACAGGTGGAAGAGGCCCTGATGTCGGGCATCACGACGATGCTGGGGGGTGGCACCGGTCCCGCCACGGGCACCAATGCTACCACCTGCACCCCGGGCCCTTGGAATATCCATCGCATGCTGCAGGCGGCCGAGGCCCTGCCCATCAACCTAGGCTTCCTGGGGAAGGGCAACGCCAGCCTGCCCGCGCCCCTGGAGGAGCAAGTCGCCGCCGGCGCCATCGGACTCAAGCTGCACGAGGACTGGGGAACCACCCCCGCGACCATCGATAACTGCCTCTCGGTGGCGGAGGCCCTGGACGTGCAGGTGGCCATCCACACTGATACCCTCAACGAGTCGGGTTTCGTCGAGCACAGCCTGGCGGCCATGAAAGGGCGCACCATCCACACCTATCACACCGAGGGGGCGGGCGGTGGCCATGCCCCCGACATCATCAAGGCCTGTGGCGAGTCCTGGGTTTTGCCCTCCTCGACCAATCCCACCCGCCCCTACACCCTCAACACGGTGGACGAACACCTGGACATGCTGATGGTCTGCCATCACTTGGACCCGGGCATCGCCGAGGACGTCGCCTTCGCGGAGTCCCGTATCCGCCGCGAGACCATCGCGGCCGAGGACATTCTCCACGACCTCGGGGCCTTCTCCATGATCGCCTCCGACAGCCAGGCCATGGGGCGGGTGGGGGAGGTCATTTGCCGTACCTGGCAGACCGCCCATAAGATGAAGCAACAACGCGGTAGCCTGAGCGGCGATCCCGCCCATCACGACAACCGGCGGGTCAGGCGCTACATCGCCAAGTACGGCATCAATCCGGCCATTACCCATGGCATCAGCCATGAGGTGGGATCGGTCGAGGTCGGCAAACTCGCCGATCTGGTGCTGTGGAAACCCGCCTTCTTCGGCGTCAAGCCCAGCCTCATCCTCAAGGGCGGAATGATCGTCGCCGCGCCCATGGGCGACCCCAACGCCAGCATCCCCACCCCCCAGCCCGTGCATTACCGCCCCATGTTTGGCGCCCTCGGCGGGGCCCGCCTGGCTACCCGCATGACCTTCCTGTCTCAAGCGGCCCTGGCCGCCGGGATCCCCGCCCAGTTGGGCCTCGGCAGCCTGATCGGGACCGTTGCCCATTGCCGGGGCCTGAGCAAGGCGGATATGCGCCTCAACGATTATCAGCCCCGGATTGAGGTGGATGCCCAGACCTATCAGGTGCGGGCGGATGGCGAATTGCTGGTCTGCGATCCGGCCACCGAACTCCCCCTGGCCCAGCGTTATTTTCTGTTCTGAGGCCGGGTTGGATTCAGGCAAGGGCATGATCCGGTTAACCCGCATCCTCGACCGGGCGCTATCCCCCGATGCCACTCTGACCCTGACCCTGGCTAACCGGGTCCGGAGTCGGCTGCGGGTCACCCTGGATGACGGCCGGGAGGCGGGGCTCTTCCTGGAGCGGGGGCTCAGTCTCAAGGATGGCGACTTGCTGGGCGGCGAGGAGGCGGGGGGGCCGGTCATCCAGGTACGGGCGGCGCCCGAGAGGCTGTCGGTGGCGGATTGCCAGGACCCCCTGCTGCTGGCGCGGGCCTGCTACCACCTGGGTAACCGTCACCTGCCTATCCAGATCCAGGCCGACCGGCTGAGCTATCTCCAAGATCCGGTGCTGGACGGCATGTTGCGGGGCTTGGGCCTGGCGGTGCGGGACGAACTGGGCCCCTTCGAGCCTGAACCCGGGGCCTATGCGGGTGGGGCTGGTTCCACCCGTGGTCAAGCCCACCCTCATTCCCACCCCCACCCTCATGTTCACGACCCCCTTCCCTGACTCGTGAGGCAGTCCTGGCCGGAACCGGCCGATCTGGCCCTGATCCGGCTCCTGCAATTGTGCAGCGGCAGCCTGCCCATCGGCGGCTTCAGCTTCTCCCAGGGTATCGAGTGGGCGGTCGCGTCCGGCTGGATTCAGGATCAGGCTAGCCTGGGCGCCTGGCTGAGTGACCTGGCCGCCACCAACCTCGCCTATGCGGAGATACCCCTGCTGGCGCGGCTTTACCAGGCGATCGTGGCGGGGGACGCCCAGGCCCTGGAATTGGGCTGCCAGTGGCTCCTGGCCAGCCGTGAAACCAGTGAGTTGCGCGACGAGGAACGCCACCGCGGCCGCGCCCTTGCTACCCTGCTGGTGGACCTCGAGGTGCCTCGGGCCCGGGAGTGGCGGTCCATCCTGGCCTCCTGCCAGAGCGCTGGCTTTGCCCTCGCGGCGGTCGGCTGGGGTATCCCCTTGCCCCAGGCCGCCCTGGGATTGGCCTGGGGCTGGATGGAAAACCTCGTCCTGGCCGGAATCAAGCTGATCCCCCTGGGGCAGACCGCCGGCCAGCGGCTATTGCGCGACCTGGGCCCCGGCCTGGTTGGCGCCGTCAACCTGGGCCTGAACCTGGGAGATGCCGAACTGGGGTCCTCGGCCCCGGCCCTGGCCATCGCCAGCAGCCGCCACCCGCGGCAATACTGCCGATTGTTTCGATCCTGAGGGAGCAAAGCATGAAATCCCCCAAGCAACCCCTGCGCCTGGGCGTCGGTGGCCCGGTGGGCTCCGGCAAGACCGCCCTGCTGGAATCCCTCTGCAAGGCCCTGCGTGACGACTTCAGCCTGGCGGTGGTGACAAACGACATCTATACCCAGGAGGACGCCCGCATCCTGACCCAGGCCGGGGCACTGCCGGCGGAGCGCATCCTGGGCGTCGAGA
This sequence comes from uncultured Chromatiaceae bacterium, assembly GCA_964523415.1. Classification (GTDB taxonomy): domain Bacteria; phylum Pseudomonadota; class Gammaproteobacteria; order Chromatiales; family Chromatiaceae; genus M0108. The sequence goes on from CAZFZB010000068.1 coordinate 10,340, forward strand.
CCGGGGGTTGTCCCCATACCGCCATTCGCGAGGATGCCTCCATGAACCTGGCAGCCGTGGAAGATCTCTGCATGAGATTCCCGGACCTGGATCTGGTCTTCATCGAGAGCGGGGGTGACAATCTCGCGGCGACCTTCAGCCCGGAGCTCGCAGACCTGACCCTTTACGTCATCGACGTGGCTGAGGGTGAAAAGATTCCCCGCAAGGGGGGGCCTGGCATCACCGCCTCGGACCTGCTGGTGATCAACAAGATCGACCTGGCGCCCCATGTGGGGGCCTCCCTCGATGTCATGGCCGCCGATAGTCGCCGCATGCGCGGCCCCCGGCCCTTCGTCTTCACCAATCTGAAAACCGGCGAGGGGCTGGACCAGGTGATCTGCTTCATCCGTCACCAAGGGATGCTGGATGTCCCCGCCTGATCGGGCTGAACACCGAGGAACCCGGGGCCGGGGTTTGCCGGGCCTGGCCATGCCGGCGGGCCTGATCGGCAACCAGGGGCAGCTCAGCTCGGTGCCTGGGGGTCGGGCGTCACAGGTGCCCTTCTCTGGTCGGGTCTCGCCGCGACCCAGCCCATGAAGATCTGGTAGCCCAGCGCGAGCAGGGTGGCGCCGATGAACATGCCGAGGATGCCGTGGGTGGCCATGCCCCCGAGAGCGCCGAGCAGGATCACCGGCATGGGGGCATCCACCCCGCGACCCAGCATCAGGGGTTTGAGAATGTTGTCTGCGGTGCCAGTGATCACCAGCAGGACCGTGTAGGTGACGGCGGCTCCAGTCCCGTAGTCTCCGCCGGTCCAGATATAGAGGATGGCGGGCAGGGTGACGATCAGGGCGGGCAACTGGACGATGCCCAGCACCAGCACTACCAGCGACAGGACGCCAGCCCAGGGGATACCCGCAATCATGAGGGCCAGACCAATGAGCAGGGCCTGCAGGCAGGCGATACCGATCACCCCCGAGGCCACTGCCCGGACGGTCGCGGTGGAAAGCCTGGCAAACTCCTCCCCCCGGGCCGCGCCGGCGAAACGCTCGAAGACGGCCAGGGACGCCCGGGCCCCCGGCTCGCCGAAGGCCATCAGGATGCCGGAAATGATGAAGGAGGCGAGGAACAGCAGCAGATTGGCACCTATGCCGGCTACGATCCCCAGGGCCTGGGTTGTCAGCTCGCCGAGTTTGGGTTGCATGCTCGAGATTAGGGCAGGCAGGTTCGAGTGCGCCTGGTCCCACAGGGAATACAGCCTCTGGCCGAATAGCGGCCACTCTGCCAGGGCCTGAGGAGGGGCGGGGATCTGAAGCCTGTTGGCGGACAACTGCGTTGCGAAGGTATGGAGCGAATCGCCCAGGGAGTTCACCAACAGGACCGTGGGTGCCACGATGGCGATTGTGCATAGCAGCACCAGCAGCGTCGCGGCACGTCCTGGCTTCCCTCCGATCCTGCTCATTATCGCCTGATGAAGGGGATAGAGGGTCACCGCCAGAATCAGCGCCCAGGCCATCATACCCAGGAAGGGCGCAAATATCCTGTAGCACAAGAACGCTAGCACCAGTACTAGGCCGGCGCGGATGAGGACATCGAGCAGAGGGTCCGAGAGTCGTTTTTCGAGATCCTGGTCAGGCGGGTCGGGCATATTCATAGCTGAAGCCTTGCGTTGCGGAGGTTTGGCAGGCGAGGTGCCTACGCCGGATGGCAGGCCCGGCCAGTCCGGCTGAGGGCGGTTGGGAGATGGCACATAAAGACAAGGCTAAGGGTGTGATTAGCGGGGGGCCGCGCCCTGGGCCTTGAAAGGGGACCGGTTCGCATCTTACTGGAAGGCCGGGAAGGCGCAAACCGCAAGATCCGCACAGGGGGCTCCTACGGCAGCCAGGCCAAGGGGACGCGGTCAGCCCGAGATGGTCGGGGTGCCTAACCCCTCCGGCCGAGCCGCATTCTTGGACCTGGCGGGTATAGGGGGGCAGCCGTAGGTTGAGCGGGGATCCTGCTGCAGGACAGTAGGAGTATTAGCAGCAGCTGCCTGCCTGGTGTTTATCCCCTAGGGTCCCCTGAGTCAGGCCGCTCCGTCCTTTGGGAAGCAGAGCATCAAGCCCTGTAAGAAGGTGCAGGCGGCTGGAATGAGTAGGTCGAGGCCTCGGGGTGAACTTCGCCTCGAAGGGATCGAGGAAGGTACGCTCCGGCGATCCGTCCGCCACGGCAAGATCCACCTCGGCGAAGGCACCTGCCTGCTCCTGGAGGGCGGCGTGTCTGGGCGGCGCGCTCCGGGCTGTCCAGGGCCCCGGCGGGAAACCGGATCTCCACCAGCAGGTCGAGGACCTGTTCACTGACCAGATCGCCTGGGAGGATCAGCAGGGACCCCGGGCCGGGTTGAGCCTCCCAGGTGCCCAGGACCTGGACCTTTATGTCCGCCTGCCAAGTCAGCCGCACCCGGGTATCGGCGCAGACCACCTCCAGGGCGTCTCCCAACTCGCGGGCCAGGGCGGCCTGGATACCCTCGGCACCGGCGATGTCATGGCAGGCGCCACCCCCGGCATCCGCCATCTGGCCGAGCAATTCCTCGTTGTAGTCATCGCCGAGGCCGAAGGTGCTGGTGCGCACCCCCAACCGTAGCAGGGAGCCGGCGTGTCCCGCCAACTCCACGGGATGGGTCAGGCCGACGATGGCCAGGCCGTCGGAGAGCAGCAGGCAGCGGCGCAGGCGTTCCGCGGTGCCATCCCGGCCGATGAGTCCGCAACCCGTCAGCCAGGCCTCCCTGAGGTTGATCATGCCGCGCGGGCCTATGCCTTCCAGGGCGCTGGCAGCCTGGCAGTGTGTGTCGGCGGTGACCGTGGTCAGGGGTGGGGGAATGTCGATCTGGTCGTTGAAGGTCACTAGGCGACCCGATTCCGGGACCCCAGGCACCCGATGGCCGCGAGGGCGGTGTCACTGGCGCGCGGCCATTTGCCGCCACCCATGGAGCCGGATCGGTCCAGGGCCAGGGCCAGGTCCACTGGGGAGCGCTCCTGGCTGCCGCGTGGCGCGGTCAGGCGCAGGTGGAGGTAACGGCGACTGTGGCCGGCGGCGCGGACCAGGCGGCGGTCCGAGGCCAGGGCGAGGTGGAGGTGGTTGTTGGGGGTGTCGTCACCGGTCGGCCGCTCCGGGTCGGCTCCGTCGCCACCGTCCTCCCTGGCGACACGGAAGGCACATAAATGGATGAGCCGGGCATCCTTGACTAGGGCTCCGCCCGCCAGGCCAATGCCGCTCAGGCGCCAATCCTCGCCCTCGCCAACCGCCGAGAAATGTTCGACCGCAGCCCGGGCGATGTCCTGGAGCCAGGCCTCCGGTAAGGCTGTGGTCCGGGGTGGGAGGTCGTCACTCAGGTCGATGGCATTGAGGGCGTAACTCTCCACCAGCTTGGACAGGGTGGCGGCAAGGGTGGCCGGGCTGTCGAAGAGGTCGAGCCTGACCAGGCGGCCATTGACGGCAAATAGGGTGCCCCATTGCCCCGGTTGCGGGCTGAAGGCGCCCTGGAAGCCGTCCAGGCGATCGTGGTGGCCCTCGTAGAGGGCCGCGGCAGCGCGGGTTCCGGAGGTGACGCCCATGCGGAGGGATTTGCTTTCGATATCGGCCCAGACGCGGCCCTGATCCGTCTCGCGGGAATTGCGGCTGTGCAGGGAGTCGCTGACGTCGGCGGCCCTGCGGGCGCGGCCGGTGGTGAAGTGGGTACGGCGGGTACCGGCGAACTCGGCGGATTAGGCATGCCAGTGGCCGACTTCGACGTAGGAGACGGGGATGAGGATGGTCTTGTGCGCCGGGGCCAGCAGGGTGAGATTGAGGATGCGGTTCTGCTTGGCGCCGATCAGTTTCTCGCCATCCAGCAGGAGGACGGGCCAGTCGCCGTCGTTAACGAAGCGGAGTTCGGGGACATGACCGCCGGCGCTGACCTCGGTGACCCGGCCGCTACCCTGGGTCAGGGCCGCGTCGAGCAACTGGTAGCCGGGTTGGGACGGGCCCTCGGCCAGCAGGGGGATAAAGGGTCAGGTTCTGGAAATGGAGGGGGGGACCCACGACCACTTGGGATAGACGCTCGGCGATGACGGACATGTGCGGCTCCTGCTTCTTATTGAGGGTGAGGGGATTGGCGGGGAACGGGATCCCCGCGGCTGGCGCTGGGTTGGCCTGGGTTCAGGTATCGATGTCGAAGAGCCGTTGGGCCTTTTCGAGCAACTCCTCGAGTCGGCGCTGATCGCTGCGGGCCAGGGGTCGGCGGATGTGCAATTCGATATCCGGGTGCAGGACGATACGTTCCCAGGTGCTGCGCGCCGGTTTGCGGGAACCGGGGGCCGGCCCCGTCGTGAGTGGCGGGGTCAGCCCTGCCATTGGCGCGGGTACCTGACCCGACCTGGGGGTAGCAGGGGCAGGACCGGTTCCGGACGGCCTGGCGGCGGAGCCCGGGGGCTGTTTGGCCTTGGCTAGCACCTGGCGCACATAGTCATAGGCCGTGACAGGTTCGGGTTCGGCCAGGAACTGGGGCTCGACCAGGGCTGCCGCCACGCCGGCGTCGTCCAATGCCTCCAATTGGGTGCGGATGGCGGCCAGGGGTAGATGGGCATCCTGCAAACGGCGGATTAGCCTCAGCCGGTCGCGGTGGCCTGCCCCATAGGTAGCCGCTGGTCCCCGCCCCGAGGGTGGCAGTAGCAGCCCCTCCGCCAGGTAATAACGGATGGTGCGGACATT
>CAZFZB010000069.1:0-2869 GCA_964523415.1 uncultured Chromatiaceae bacterium
CTGCGGGAACAGATCGAACCCTTGCACGCCGTGATCCAGGCCATGGGGCTGCCCTTGCTACGGGTCCCCGAGGTTGAGGCGGATGACGTCATAGGTACCCTGGCGAGCCGCGCCGCCTTGCAGGGGCTGGCGACCCTGATCGCCACCGGCGATAAGGATCTGGCGCAATTGGTCGGTGATCATGTCACCCTCATCAACACCATGAACGACGAGCGTCTGGATCGCCAGGGCGTCATCGATAAGTTTGGCGTGCCGCCGGAGCGCATCGTCGATTATCTGACCCTGGTGGGGGATAGCGTGGACAATATCCCCGGTGTGCCGAACTGCGGCCCCAAGACCGCCCTCAAGTGGCTCCAGGAATATGGCGATCTGGAGGGGGTCATGGCCCATGCCGATCAGATCACGGGCAAGGTGGGCGAAAATCTGCGCCAGAGCCTGCCCCGGTTGCCCTTATCGTGTACTTTGGCCCGTATCAGGGTCGATCTGGACCTGGGTGTGGAACCCGCGGACCTGAAGCCCGCCGCGCCGGACCTGGAGACGCTGCGTTCCTGGTATCGCCGCATTGAATCGCGGCGCCTGCTGGTGAGTCTGGACGGGATGGAGGATGCCCAGGACTCGGCGCCGGGGGATGATGCAAAGGCTGGCCCGGCAGTTGCCGCCAGCCCGGGCGATTCTGCCCACTACGAAATCCTCCTGGACACGGCGGGCCTCGATGCCTGGCTGGCCCGTCTGGAGGCAGCCGAACTCCTCGTCTTCGATAGCGAGACCACCAGCCTGGACTATATTCAGGCCCGCATCGTCGGACTCTCCTTCGCGGTGGAGGCAGGGGCGGCGGCCTATGTCCCCCTCGCCCATACCTATTTGGGCGCTCCGGCCCAACTGGACCGGGAAGCGGTGCTGGCTCGCCTCAAGCCCCTGCTGGAGGACCCGGCGCGGCCCAAGGCAGGTCAGAATCTCAAATATGACATGAGCGTGCTCGCCAACCATGGCATCGAGCTTCAGGGGATTGCCCATGACACCATGCTGGAGTCCTATGTTCTCGACAGCACTGCCATTCGCCACGATATGGACTCCTTGGCCCTCAAGTATCTTGGCCATAAGACCATCCATTTCGAGGATATTGCCGGTAAAGGGACCAAACAGCTAGGTTTCGATCAGATCCCCGTAGAGGCCGCCGGTGCCTATGCCGCCGAGGATGCCGAGGTCACCCTGCGCCTCCACCAAACCTTCTGGCCTCGGTTGGAGCAGTCACCCCGCCTGGCCCGACTTTACCAAGAGATCGAGATTCCTCTGGTTCCCGTACTCTCACGCCTGGAACGTCATGGGGTACGCATCGACCAGGACTGTCTGGCACTCCAGAGCCGCGACCTGACCGAGCGTATCGCTAAGCTGGAGGAGGCCGCCTACACCCTGGCCGGCCGCCCCTTCAATCTGGGCTCGCCCAAGCAGATCGGCGATATCTTTTTCTCGGAGCAGGGCCTGCCGGTCCTGGAAAAGACCCCCAAGGGGGCCCCCTCCACCTCCGAGTCCGTGTTGCAGCAACTCGCCGATGCCGGTCACGAATTGCCACGGATCATTCTGGAGCACCGTGGGCTTTCCAAGCTCAAATCGACCTACACCGACAAACTGCCACAAATGGTCAGCCCTCTTACCGGGCGGGTACATACCTCTTATCATCAGGCCGTGGCCGCCACGGGGCGCCTCTCCTCCTCCGATCCCAACCTGCAGAATATCCCGATCCGTAGCGAGGATGGCCGTCGCATCCGTCTGGCCTTCATCGCTGACCCAGGCTGCAAACTCATCGCCGCCGACTATTCCCAGATCGAGCTGCGCATCATGGCCCATCTCTCCGGGGACCAGCGTCTGCTGGCCGCCTTCGCCGCGGGTCAAGATATTCACCAGGCCACGGCTGCCGAGGTCTGGGGCCTGACTCCAGACCAGGTCAGCGGCAATCAGCGGCGATCTGCCAAGGCGATCAACTTTGGTCTGATATATGGGATGTCCGCCTTTGGCCTGGCTCGCCAGCTCGGCATCGAGCGGGCCGAGGCCCAGGCCTACGTGGACCTTTATTTCCAGCGCTACACCGGTGTCAAGGACTTCATGGAGCGCACTCGTCAGCAGGCGCGGCGGGACAAATTTGTCGAGACCCTCTTTGGCCGCCGCCTGCACCTGCCCGACATCGACCACCCTAACCAGGCCCGCCGGGCCGGTGCCGAGCGCACCGCCATCAATGCCCCCATGCAGGGTACGGCCGCCGATATCATCAAGCGGGCCATGATCGCCGTCGATGGCTGGATTCAAAGCGAGCGCCCCCCCGTGCGTATGATCATGCAGGTTCACGACGAGCTGGTCTTCGAGGTAGAGGAGGCTGCGGTACCGGAGGCGACGGGGCGCATCCGTTCTGCTATGGAATCCGCCGCCGAGCTTGCCATCCCCCTCCTGGTTCAAATAGGCATCGGTAACAATTGGGAAGAGGCCCATTAATACCCTCAGGATCAGTCATGAAATACCCAATCCCCCCACTCCGCACCCTGCTCAATGACCTGATCGCCCTGCCCACCGTGAGCAGCGTCAAGCCGGAACTGAACATGGGCAATCGGCACCTGATCGACCGCCTGGGGGAATGGCTGCAGGGGGCTGGTTTCCAGGTGGAGGTCATGGAATTGCCGCAACAACCGGGCAAGGCCAATCTGATCGCGACCCTGGGCACGGGGCCAGGGGGGCTGGTGTTGTCCGGGCATACCGACACGGTCCCCTATGACGCCGGACGCTGGCAGCGCGACCCCTTTGAGGTCACCGAGGTGGACGGACGCCTTTATGGGCTGGGTACCAGCGACATGAAGTCCTTCCTGGCCTTGGCATTGGAGGC
>CAZFZB010000069.1:2969-14917 GCA_964523415.1 uncultured Chromatiaceae bacterium
GCCCTGGGCAATTCGGCCCTGGAGGGGATGCAGGAGGTCATGGGCGAGATCCTGGACTGGCGCCGGGATCTGCAGATGCGACACCACCATCCTGCCTTTGCGGTGCCGGTCCCGACCATCAACCTGGGTCATATCCACGGTGGCGACAACCCTAACCGGATCTGCGGTGATTGCGAGCTTTTGCTGGACCTGCGGGTGCTGCCAGGGCTGAATGTCGAGGAATTACGCGCTCAACTTTCCACCCGGGTTGCCCGCGTGGCGGAGCGACGTGGTCTGGGCTGGGAGGTAATGCCCCTGTTCGAATCCATACCCCCGGCGGAGACCCCCGCCTCCTCCGCCATCGTCCAGGCCAGCGAGGCACTGACCGGTCATGCCGCCGAGGCCGTGGGTTTTGGCACCGAGGCGCCTTTCTTGAATCAGTTGGGCCTGGAGACCGTCATCCTGGGACCCGGCAACCTGGCGCAGGCCCATCAGCCAGACGAATACCTGGAGACGGCGGCCATTCCGCCAACTTTGGACCTGCTGCGTGCCCTCATCCGGCGTTTCTGTATCGCTGCTTGATGCCCAAGATCCAGGTCTGGCGGCAACGCGGAAGGCCTTTCCAGCCCTGAGTTGAACTTTATGCGGTCCGGCGAATCTGAGGAATTAAGCGTTTTCAAACCCGGTCGCCTCTCTCCCCCTGGCGACTTGGGTACCCGGATACCCCACCGGGGACGCCCTTGCCCCGCCCTTCATGATTCCGAACGGCGGGGTTTCTTTTTACGAGCCCCTTTATCAGACCTGCTCGCGGCTGAGCGGCAGCAGACCCTTGGGGTGGGGCTGGGCCGGCGCTGACCTACCAGCTAAAGAGTATCCATTGGGGAACGGCATTGTTCCAGACCTGATCCCGCTGCACGTCCAGGGTCCCATCGCCATTGGTATCGATGAGAAAGTAGGGTGGGCCGATTTGGGGCTGGATGCGCACCATGTATAGTTGACCCTTGATACGGTACTCATAGACGGTGCCGCGATCCGTCTCCAGGATGGTGACATCCGGTTCTACCGTTTGCCCGGTGTAGCCCGCGGGAGGCAGTTCCGGCGCCGCAAGCTGGGTTTGGGATGGTGCCCCCCCGGCCGTCAGGGAGGCGGCACCCAGGAGGGTCGCGATCAGGATCCGTTTCATAGGGTTCGACAAAGCCTTCAGGTTTCCGTCAGTTTGCTTATGTTAGTACGTCCCGCTCGGGAATTCCCTCCTTTGTTTTCCCCATGCGCCTGGTCTCGGGCATAATGCCCGCCCTGCATGTGCCAGCCCTGCCGGTGGGCATCCTTTGGTCATGCTGTTGGTCCCTTGCGCCCACCCCCCGGCCTCGCCAAGTCACCCCATGAAAGACCTCAATCCCCGACAACTCGAAGCCGTGCGTTATGTGGGTGGCCCCTTGCTGGTCCTGGCCGGCGCAGGTTCGGGCAAGACGCGCGTCATTGCCCGCAAGATCCTGCACCTCGTCCGCGAATGCGGTCTGGCGCCACGTCATATAGCCGCCGTGACCTTTACCAACAAGGCGGCGCGGGAGATGAAGGCCCGGGTTGGGAGCGCCCTCAAGGGTCGTGAGGGTCTAGGTCTCTCCATTTCTACCTTCCACACCCTGGGGCTCGAGATCCTGCGTCGCGACCATGCCCGCGCGGAACTCAAACGCGGCTTCTCGCTCTTCGACCCCCAGGACGCCGAGGTCATCCTCAAGGAGCACCTGCGGGGCAGGCGGCAGGATGATGCCCTGACCACAGGTGCCGTCCAAGCCCGCATATCGGCCTGGAAGAATGCCCTCGTCGAGCCTGCCGAGGCCCTCGGCCAGGCCGAGGATGACTTCGAAGCCGGTCTCGCCAGCCTCTACGCCGATTATCAGCGTAGCTTGCACGCCTACAACGCCGTCGATTTCGACGATCTCATCCGACTGCCCGCACGCCTCTTCGGCACCCAGCCGGACCTGTTGGAGGCCTGGCAATCGCGCCTGCGTTATCTCCTGGTGGATGAATACCAGGACACCAATGGCGCTCAATATGAATTGGTTCGACGCCTGGTCGGTCCCCGCGGCGCCCTTACCGTAGTCGGCGATGATGACCAGTCGATCTACGCCTGGCGCGGCGCCCGACCTGAAAACCTGTCCCGACTCAAGGAGGACTTCCCGACCCTCAAGGTGGTCATGCTGGAGCAGAATTACCGTTCCAGCGGCCGTATTCTCGGTCTCGCCAATGCCCTCATCGCCAACAATCCACACCTGTTCGAAAAACGCCTTTGGAGTGCGCACGGTGAAGGGCAACGTCCCCGGGTCATCACCTGTCGCGACGAGTCCCACGAGGCCGAGCGCGTGGTCTCCGAGATACTGCATCGGCGCTTCGTCGACCAGGTCAAGTATGGCGACTTCGCCATCCTCTATCGCGGCAACCATCAGGCGCGGCCCTTCGAGCAGGCCCTGCGGGAACACGATATCCCCTACTTCCTCAGCGGTGGCACCTCCTTTTTCGCCCGGACCGAGATCAAGGACGTCATGGCCTACATGCGTCTCCTCACCAATCCTGAGGACGATGCCGCCTTTTTACGCATCATCAATACGCCGCGTCGTGAGATAGGTCCCAATACCCTGGAGAGGCTGGCTGGCTATGCCCGTGACCGGGGCGTGCCCCTGTTGCGTGCCTGCGGCGAACTGGGGCTGGGTCAGCAACTGGAGCGGCGACCCCGCGAGCGTCTCGAGCAATTTGCCACCTGGTTGGATAGCCACGCCCGCTTGGCGGATAGCGAACCGGTGGCCGCCGTCCGCGCCTTGGTGGAGGGCATGAACTACGCCGCCTGGCTCAAGGAGAACGCCTCCAGCCTCTCCGTCGCGGAAAGGCGCCTGGAGAATGTCCAGGATCTGCTCGCCTGGCTCGATGCCCTGGGCAAGGGCGATCAGGCAGGTAGGAGCCTGCAGGAGCGGGTCGGCCACCTGTCCCTCATGGATGTGCTGCAACGCCAGGAGGAGGAGGAGGGTGGGGACCGTGTCGCCCTCATGACGCTCCACGCCGCCAAGGGGCTGGAATTCCCCCATGTCATCCTGGTCGGCATGGAGGAGGAACTGCTACCTCACCGCTCCAGCATCGAGGACGATAGCATCGAGGAGGAGCGGCGCCTGGCATATGTCGGCATCACCCGCGCCCGCGAGCACCTGACCTTCACCCTGGCCAAACGCCGTAAACGCTTTGGCAATCTGGTCCAGGTCCAGCCCAGCCGTTTCTTGGAGGAATTACCCGAGAGTGGCCTGGATTGGGATACCCGACGCCAAGACAATGCCGAGGAAAACCGGGCCCGCGGTACTGCCCATCTGGCCGGCCTCAAAGGCCTGCTGGGGAGCCATTGAAGGTTTAAGCACAAGGAGTTGCAGGGATGGGTAAGGCCTTTGGTCTGGGCTGAACCAATCCCGGGCGACCGGGATTTTTGCCGTCAGCGGTGACATCGGGATGACAAAGGCGCAGAACCAGTTATATACTGCGCCGCCTTAGGCTGAGTGGCAGAGTGGTCATGCAGCGGCCTGCAAAGCCGTGCACCCCGGTTCGATTCCGGGCTCAGCCTCCACTTCCCTCCTCGCTATTCCTTGTCAGGGCCTTCCGAATCTGCGACCAGGCTGGATAGCATCCAACACTCATTGCCCACGCGCCCGGGTGGCGAAATCGGTAGACGCAAAGGACTTAAAATCCTTCGACCTTGGTCATGCGGGTTCAAATCCCGCCCCGGGCACCACTTAAATTCAATCGGAAAAGCTGCTTTTACCAATGCCATAGATATCATGGTGCGGCAGCACCCTCCTCAAAGGCATTTCCCTTTTCCCACTAGGCAATAACATTGTGGGCAAAGTGTTAGTGCATGGAAGCCAGGGAAGGCAGGGCAGACCCAGGTGGTGAGGGGGCGCATCCGTTCCGGAGGAGGATAGCGCATGCTTGGTCAGCATAGCTGTGGAATCAGGCTCTACGGTTGCTCGTAGCCCGAGGCGTCGCAAAGCTAGCCAAGAATTCGGTGGGGATTCAGTGCATTCAGTCTTGCATGACGCGGATCAGGATGAGTCTAGTACCTTGATCAAGCAAATTTTCTGATTTACCACCAGGCTTTTCGCTTTGCGGAATATCCTGAGAAGGTAATACAGGGAATTTCATATCGTGAACACTGATAACGCATTGGATTACCCTGCGTTGAATATATCGATAAGGATGCATCATGAATTCAGACAAAATATTAATATTTGGTGCGGGCTCGGTAGGATCCTTCCTGGCGGCAAAATTCTTTCACTCAGGGTGCCACGTGGATGTCATTGGAAGGAAAGCGGAAAGGATCGGTATGTTTCTTTATATCAATGACGAGAGATTTGATTTCCCATCGGTTTCCAGCGCAATAAATGGAGACGTGAAATACGATTACGTTTTTCTGACTTCAAAACTAACTGATTTGAAAGATAATCTGAATATTCTTTCTGGCAGTGGCATCCAGTCAAAAACAATTGTATTGATTCAGAACTCTTTCTTTGACATCAGTGAGTACAGAGTAAACCCAGAACAAAGCATGACCAGTGTTCTCGTATACGATGGTTTTAATTTGATTGGTAATCAGTTGAACTATGCAAAAGGAGGAGGATTCTTTGTTGAAGTCGATCAGAATAAGGAGGATTTATATCTGCTTCTTAAAAAATCGGATATCAAAATAACAAAAATAGATGATATAATTCGACAGCGGGCGGAAAAGGCTATTTGTAATTGTTCTATCAATATTTTTTCTGCAATTTATTCAAAATCTTTCAAAGAGTTGTTCGAAGATGGTTTAGTGGTGAAAAGGATCGAAAATGTTTTCAATGAGTCTTATGAGGTGTTATCGAAGAAGGTTGTAATTAATAGAGACAAAAAGGCCCTGTGGTATAATTTCTCCAGGGTTGTAAAAACCATGAATCATCATGCCTCTACTTGCCAGGATATAAAGATGGGCAAAATAACTGAACTCGCTTTTCTAAACGGGCTTGTGATTCAGTTGGGGAAGGAGTTGGGGATAGCTACGCCGCACAATATAGAAATAGTAAATGAATTCAGATTAAAACATCCTGAGTTGTATTGAAAATAATTAACAGGGCTAACGTCCATAAAGGTGCCGATACTTTCCGCCCTGCCAGGCAGACCATTTACTATCTGGATGAGTCGGAAAAAAGGCTCTTGGGCCTGCGTAGTAGGCACGGACACCCTTGCAGGCAGAGGCTCGACGCATCCCCTTGGACCCCTGTTGTTGGTCTGGGGCAGCGGTGGCCAGGACTGACCTGGCCACCCGATCGCGGAGGTGACACCTCCGCTCTGCCAAGGTCCTGCCCTCCTGCCGGTGCGCCTACCGATCAGCCGCCGAAGACCATGGCCTCGACGATCTCGTAACGCTCGTTGCCCGCCTCGATGAGGTAGAGATCGCCACGCTTGGTTGCATGGAAGCGCATGTTGCCGTCGGCCTGACTCAGGTCGGCGTTGATGGCCTTGCCCTTCTCGAAGAAGATGGCGCGGGTAAGCCCGTCGGGGCGGGTGACCACGACAGTCGCCGTGCCGCCCGGATCACGCGCCACGGCGGCGTTGCATTGCCCCATGGGTTGCCCCTTACTTTGGGCGCAGCTTACCGGGCCATGGGCATCAAACTTGCCCTGGCCCGCCCGTTCCGAGGTGGATGCGCGATGACTGCCGCCACCGCCGCTTGCCGCATCGCTGTCGGGTGCCTTGAAGGAAACGACTTCGCAGACGCCATGGGACTTGTCTTTGGCGGTGTAGGTGACCAGTGGTGGCTGATTGCCCTGGGGGGTGATGTCGATATAGGTTCCACCGGATTTGGCTGTAACCTGTCCGTCGGGTCTCTTGATGAGTTTGGCGACCTTGCCATTGACGTAGATCTGGCCCTTGGCGTTTGAGTCGGCGGTGATACCCGTCGGGCACTTGGCGGCAAAGATGGGAACACCGGCACTGGCCGTGCCGGCCACGAGCAAGGCAAGGACCGCAACGAGGGTTCTCTTCATAGCGGATTTTCCTTTGGTAGCTGGATATAACTTATTGTTTGGGAAGAAATGGGGGTTAGGTGCAGGCGCCGCGTCTGCGGCGCCCAAGGGATGAGCTATTGGCAATTACCCTCCACGATGTCCTCGAAAATGGCCACCTTGGCCTGGCGCGTCTCGACCCTGAAGCACTGGTGCGCGCCCGATGTTGCGGATTGTCGTGAGGTCATCGCGGCATGACCTACCCCTTCTTGATCAGCCCTACCACGAAGAGCAAAACGCCGGCGCCGACTACGGACGTTACCAGTGAGCCGATCAGCCCACTGGCGGAAATGCCCAGCAAGCCAAACAGGAAGCCGCCGATGACGGCACCAATGATGCCGACCACGATGTTGCCGAGCAGGCCGAAGCCGCCGCCACGCATGAGGGTGCCCGCTATCCAGCCAGCGATAGCACCGATGAGTAAGAAGACGATGAGGCCCTGGACGTCCACGAGGTTTTCTCCTTGGGGGCTGACCCCGGTGAGTTATTTGAGTCCGACCTTCTCGGCCGCCGACCTGGTGTTGATGCCAAGCAGGGAGTAAAGGGGGCAGATGCCGGCGATACCCGTCAGCACCAGGATCACGCCGATCCAGCCGATCGGATGGTGCAGGGCGAAAAACACATTGCTAATCAGCAGCACCCCCAGGACGACACGGATGAGGCGATCGAGCTTGCCAACGTTATGCTTGAAGAGGTCCATGAGGTTCCTCCGGACAATGATCGGGATATCAGTCAGTCCGCGTGGGCGGGGGTTACTTCTGAAGCTTCTCGCCGGCCTGCTCGAGGGCCTTGCCAGCCGCCTTCACCTGCTCGTCCGTGTATACCTTGGCCTTTTCCAAGGCGGCTTGGGTCTTCTCTCCGGCCTTTTCGATGGCCTGGTCGATCCGCTTGCCTGCCTGTTCCGCCGGCCCTGGCCCTGGCCCTGGAGCGGGCTGTGGCTTCTCGGTGCAACCGACGGCCAGCGTCATCGTCAGGGCTGACAAAATCACTACGACTTTCTTCATAATTGGGTCTCGTGAGGTAGGGTGAGAGAGGGCCTATTTGGCCGCTGTCGTCGCCGGTGCTGTTTCGTTGGCGACCTCCTTGGGCACCTCGGTCACCCGATGGCCGCCAAAGAGGATGCCCGCCAGGATGAGGATCTTGAGCGCCTGCCCAAAGGTGAGTTGCTTGACCCCGAAGACGTCAGGCATCGTGGTGTTCCATAGCCAGCGGAAGATCAACACCAGGATTGCGATCAGAACCAGTGCGGCGGCGATACCAACTACACCGCCGATGAGTGTTGCAGTATCCATTAGGGTCTCCTATGACCAGTGAATGCGAGTGAGTCGACCGATAAAGAGACGACCGGGGTGCCAAATCCGAAATGAGTATGAATTCAAGCATCCTGGATTATCACCAGATGTAGCCAGCGGCAGGCTAATGGGGGAACAGGACTCCGTCAAGACCTTGGGGGGTCAGGCCGGCAGGTCCAGTAGGAAGGACAGGGCGCCGCAGGGTTCATCCCTTAGCCGAGCGGGAAGGTTGCGGTCTGGCCGATCGGCTCATGCCTTCCAGCTCTTTACAGGTAGAATTATCAGATTGTTACCTGATCTAACCCTTGATCCCTCCCTAGCGGCGCCCCTGGCCTTTTTCTGATTTCAATGACCTTATCAACGAAGCCTAGGTGGTGGTTATTGGCTAAGAGATAGGATCGGACGAGGGCGGTGGGGATGGGTACGCACAAGTCTTCCAGGAAGATTCTCGCCATGTGGACCATGAACTCCGGTTGCCGTTGGGGATGGATTTTACAGGGGAGGCGATAAACCGATAGCTCGGCCTCCTCTATCTCGGCACAGGCGGCTACGAAACCCGCTATATCCAGTTTGGTCAGACCTGGGATGCCCAGCCGAGACAGATCATCCACCATCAGGGCCGCCGTCCCTTCGTCGCCGTTGAGGGTGAAGACCAGGCTGCCACCTGGTCGTAGGGATGAAAAGGCCCTTCTCGCCAGTCTTCCCCAGTCCTCATGAAAGTAATAAATGGAGTGGGTGAAGGCAGTGAGATCGGAGGTAAGCCGTTCGATAGGAATCTGGTCGTAATCCCGCTCCAGAATCTGGGCCGGGATCTGCAGGTCACCGAGGGCTTGACGAAGGTCGATCAGGCTAGCGGCATCCCTCTCGACCAGGGTGATGCGTTCAAAGTTCCTGAAGATCTCGAGGAGCCTGCCCTTCCCACTGCCAATATCCAGGGCGTGTCCCAGATGTGGCAGCTTGTGCAGAATACGCGTGGCAAAGAGCTGTTTCAGGGCCCCGGTTTCGGCGCTGGCATCATAGAGCAGGGCGAGCAGGGCTTTGGCGTAATAGGGGTCCAGGGTATGCCAACCGCTGCCGATTTCCCGTGGCAGCGGATAGCTTGACAGAAAATCCTCGATCCTGGCTGTCGGCAGCCGGGCTCCAGCGGGTTGCGGGGGATCGAAGTCGATTAGATCGACCATGGTCAGGAAATTGCGTGGAACATGAGCGCGAGACGTTTGGCAACGAGGCCGAGGGTACCCGCCTTGCCCCGGTTGTGAACAGATGACTTGGCGGATGCAGTCTCTCCGCCCGGCAGGTCAACCCGAAATTCCGACATACACACAAGGAAAAACTAAGCGGCGAAGGGATGATGGCGACCTTAACACGAAAAGAGCGGCCGTTACTAACCGATTGTATTAGCGGGGTAATAACAAGTTGGCCAATATCTAGCCAATTCCGCAACAACCCTTTTAGGACGCGCCCTCCCGACCGCTGATCAGGGCTTATCGACAAACTTATCCACAGAAGCTGGGGGTAAGTGGGACCTTGGGGTGTAGCTTACATTTGCCGGGTCCTTGGTGAAGGCCAGGCCGTCAGTCTGAACCCCCGGCCAGGGCTAGCCGCTCCCCGCTAGGGGTTCGGCAAGCATGGCCCCGTCATCCATGCGGATACGGCGCTGGGCGCGAGCGCCAAGTTCAGCGTCGTGCGTAACAATCAGCAGGGTCAGGCCTTGGGCGTTGAGGGACTCCAGCGTCTCCATCACCTCGCGACCTGAGGCGCGGTCCAGGTTGCCCGTGGGCTCGTCGGCCAGGATCAGGCCCGGCTCCAGGATGGTGGCACGGGCAATGGCGACGCGCTGGCGCTGGCCACCCGAGAGTTGGTCGGGGCGGTGATGGGCACGATCGGCCAGACCTACCGCCGCCAGAATCCGGGTGACCCGCTCCCGGCGTTGGGCTGGGGCCAGGCCCGCCAGGATCAGCGGTAACTCCACATTTTCCGCCGCCGAGAGACGGGGGATCAGGTGGAAGGACTGGAAGACAAAGCCAATGCGGTCGCGCCGGAGTTGGGCGCGGCGTTCCTCGCTTATCTCGGTGGTCTCCAGACCATCGAGGCGGTAGTGACCGCTATCCGGGCGGTCCAGCAGGCCGAGGATGTGTAAGAGGGTGCTCTTTCCCGAGCCCGAGGGACCCATGATGGCGGCATATTCGCCTGCGGCGATGGTTAGATCGATGGTGCGCAGGGCGTGGACCGGTTGGCCACCCACCTCGAAGGTGCGGGAGACGCCCTCGAGTTCGATCATGGGGCCTGCTCATCCAGCGAGGCGCGGGCACCGTCCACCACCCCCTCCTGATCACCGGACAGGACGACCAGGTTGCCGGGGTTAATCCCCCCTGTGATTTGGGTTTGCTCCCAGTTGGCCAGGCCGGTCTGGACGGTGCGCTTGCGCAGACGGCCCGCCCCCTGATCCAGTATCAGGAGGCTGCTGTCGGGCCTCAGGGCGGCCGTGGGTACCCGCAGGACGCCCTCCCGGCGTTCGACGATGATCTCAACGTCAGCGCTGTAGCCGGACAGCCAGGCCAGTTCCTTAGGTGGATCAATAACCTCGACCTCAACCTCCAGGGTGCGGGCCTGCTTTTCCGCATCCAGGATATAAGGTGCCAGACGCCGCACCCGGGCGGGAAAGACCCGATCGCCGAAGGCGTCCAGGGTGACCCGGACCTCGGCGCCGGTCCGCACCTTGGCGGCATCCACCTCATCGATGGGGGCCGAGATGTAGTGACAGGCATCATCGATGAGATCGATCGCCGGGGGGGTGGGGATGCCGGGGGGTGAGGGGGTGGCGTATTCGCTCAGCTCGCCAGAAACCTCCGCGACGATGCCGGCAAAGGGTGCGGTCAGCCGGGTCTTGGCCAGGTTGGCACGGGCGACGCCGATTTGGGCCGCGCTGACCCGGGCCGTGGCCTCCGCTGCCTCGCAGTTGGCCCGCCCTGCTTGGGCGGCGGTGATGGCGCGGTCCAGGACCTCTTCCGAGGTCAGACGGCGCTCTTGCAACTTGACCTGGCGGGCGGCCTCACGCTCGGCATTCTCGGCGTTCAGGCAGGCGGAACGCGCCCGGGCCCCGGCGGCGTCCGCTTCCCGTTCCGCCAGGGTGACCTGGGCGACGAGGTCGTCGTTCCAAAGTTCGAGCAGCAGATCGCCGGCTTTGACCCGATCCCCTTCTCGCACCGCCAGGGTCTTGATCTGGCCGCCAATCCCTGGAGCCAATCGCGCCCGGTGGCAGGCCTTGAGGGTCCCGGCCCGGGTATTGGCGACGATCTCCTCCACCGTCCCCAAGGTCGCCGCTTGTGCCTTAACCTTGACGGGTTCGGGTTCGCGCAGATACCACCAGGTCCCCAAGCCGACGGCGGCCAGGGTGACCAGAAACCAAGTGCGGGCGGCGTGCGGCATAGTGGCGATTCCCGAAAAACCTCTGCGGTAATTGTATACCCAGCGTTAGTCAGGCTCCCTCTGCCAGCGGGAGGTCCCGAGCGATCGAAAATGCCAAGGTGCTGCCAAGATCCATCCCTCCTCACACGCTCCCAGCGGGTCCAAGGAATGGAAGGCCCGCCATGGGGAGAGCTGAGGTAGGCCAGCAAGAGGTCTCTGGAGCGTCAGAACTTGGTTATCACCACATTGACGCCGTCCTCCGCACCCAGGTCGAAGGTGTTGCCATTCAATCTTGCGACCGCGCCGATCATCTCGGCTACATAGGCAGGATCCGCAGCGGCATTGATCACCAGGCCATTACCTTGTCCATCCCCGACCACGAGGGTGGCGGCATCGGGCCGCGTGATCGAGATGCCCTCGCCGGGTGACAGAATCGTGAGATCCGCGTTCATGAAATGTACCGACAGGGACGAGGGGTCGCGGTTGGCCTCGACCAGGGCGTCGGCCGCTTCCAGTGCCCCAGATTTAGCCTTTTCCACTAGTACCCCGGCCGTGGCCTTAGCCTTGGCGGCCAGTTCCTGGGCCCTCTCGCTGGTGGCGGCTTCTTTCACCATCGCTACGGCCTTGTCGAGATGTTCTTTCCAGTTCATAGGTTAAAGTTCCTGCTTGTAGTTGCTTGAAGATGTGAGGATAGTCTCGATAGATGAGCGGTCAGCCAGCCGGTGACACCACTCGCCGGATGCTGCCCCGAACAGGCGGAGTCCATACTCAAGCCGGTGAGACTCGCCGCCCCGGTGATGGTTCCGGATTCCCCTGGGGGTCCAGCCTCCCGCCTGGCGGTTGGACACCGAGGTCCGGCACCCCGGTTGGGGCGTCAGAAATAGGGTAGGCAAAGATGAAAAAGCCCGCCAGGGGCGGGCTCTCGCTGGCAGGTATTGGGGTGGCCCCCAAGTGCCGGATGTCAGCCGAGTTCGTCGGCACCGATCTTCTGCATCAGGCCAAAGCTTTTGACAAAGGGGTTGGCCATGCGCGGATCCTTCATCATGGCCTTGTAGTCGCCAACCTTGAACTTGAGCTTGCCGGTCATGAAGGCCATGCCCATGCCGGTCATGCCGATACCCTTCTCGACCCACTTGAGCCAATCGCTCAGATCGGCCCGCATGTCCCAGTTCGCGGCGGGGTCGCTGGGGCTCCAGGA
>CAZFZB010000070.1:0-1173 GCA_964523415.1 uncultured Chromatiaceae bacterium
GGGAAGGGACTCAAATTCATGCTGAAAGCGCCCCAGATCCCGGACGGTACCACAGACGAGAAGAACGTCGTCGGCCCGAATGTGGAAGTCCTTGGGGAATTCCACCAGTGCCTCCCCGCTCCGTTCGATGGCGATGATGTTGGCGCCCGACCTTTCCCGCACTTGGGCGTGCCAGGGATGTTGACCTTCCAGGGTACCGACGTCCAGACGGGTAATCCTGATACTGTTCTCAACGGGCACCAGTTGTTTGTCCAGCAGGTGATAGGCCAGGATCTTTCCCGCCACCTCCCCTTCCGAGATGGCGAAATCCGCCCCGGAACGGTACATCCGTTCGGTGTTGTGAGTGCGACTGACCCGGACGATCAAGGGTACCTCCGGGGCATAGTCGCGCACCGCGGCGGTGGCAAAAATGGCCTCGCTATCATCGCTCAGGGCCAGGATGATGGCGCTCGCATCCCGCACCTGGGCCTGCTTGAGTGTAGAGAATTCAAGTATGTTGCCGATGATATCGACGCCGGAGGTTCGCCGGATGTCGATGACGGTGCAGTTTTCGCCGACATCCTTCAGCATCTGCGCAACCTTGAAACCGACGGCGCCGTAACCAGCGACGACGATAGGCCCGGAACGCCGGATCGGCATGGCCATCCGTTCGACCTTCTCCAGATTGGCAATGAGGCCAACGACGATCAAGATGGCCCCGGCCTTGAGTTGGGTATCGGGACCCTGCGCCGCGGAGAAGGTGCCACCATACCATTGCCCTATCACGGATACACCGTATTGGTAGCGGAGATTCAGATCCCCCAGCCTTTGGTCGGCAAGGGGGCTGTCGGGGCGAATGCGAAACTCGGTCAGGCCGATCTGAGTACCCAGGAGATGCATGCCCTCGGCGGGGGGGCTGATACGCAGGCTGGCCCGTGAGGCGAGGGCGCCACCAAGGACATGGGCGGGCGTAAAGACGTCGGTAGCGCCGATGCGCAGCATGGGCGTCCGATACAGGGGTTCTCTGGCCAGGGCGAAGATTTGTCCCTTGAAACCCGCTTCACGAGCGAGGATGGTGCAGGTGGCGTTGTCGTGATCGTTACCGAGGGTCACAACCGCTCGGGCATCCTTGATGTTGGCCATGGCGGAAGGGTCCTGGCCCAGCTTGCCGAAAACCACGGAATATTTTTGATC
>CAZFZB010000070.1:1273-7057 GCA_964523415.1 uncultured Chromatiaceae bacterium
CAGACGCCGGGTCGATCGTGAGATGGTTATTGCCATGTTTGAATTGAGGGGTGACCTTCAGTTGGTGAATGGTTTCAGGCAAGGCCAAGGGGCGTGAAGGAGGGTGAAACCTACACCGCTAAACGGTAGCCGATGCCCTGGACCGTCAGGATGAATCGTGGGTGCATGGGGTCGTCGCCCATTTTTTGCCGCAGATGACCAACTAGTACCCGCAAGTAATGGGTGTCCTCCTGGTGACCGCTACCCCAGACCTCGCGAAGGATCTGCTCATGGGTCAGGACCTGGCCTTGGCTGGCCACCAGGAGGCCCAAGAGGGAAAATTCCTTGCGGGATAAGGAGACTGGGGCGCCATCCACCATAACCTCGCGTCGTCCGAGATCGACCCTCAGGCCGGGAGACTCGAACAGAGCCGAGGCCGCCGCCTGACGTTCCTCCTTTCGCAGCAATACCCTGACGCGAGCCATGAGTTCGCCGATGCCAAAGGGCTTGGTCACATAGTCGTTGGCGCCGGCGTCCAGGGCCTGGATTTTCTCGATCTCCGAGGCTCGCACCGATAGTACTAAGATGGGAATGGTTGACCAGGCCCGGAGGCGAAGGATGAAGTCGAAGCCATCGAGATCGGGCAACCCCAGATCCAGAATTACCAATTGGGGGGGGGAGGCCGCGCAGAACCTGAGACCTTCTTCCCCCAGGCGCGCCTCCCACACCTGATAGCCCTGGGCCTCCAGGCTGATGCGCACGAATTTGCGGATCTGGGCCTCATCCTCGACGATCAGCAAGTTCTCGATTCTGTTCATCATCCGAGTCATGGCTTGGCCTCCGGACTGGTAAGGGGCAGACTAAGCCGGATCTGGGTCCCCAATCCCGAAGGCCCCGCCAGTGCCAGAATCTGGCCTCCGTGGGCGACAATCATGCCCCGGCAGATGGCCAGGCCCAGGCCACTCCCAAGGCGATTGTCACGATCCCCGCGCCGCACCGAGTAGAACATGTCAAACACTGCCTTTCGCTCCTTCTCTGGGATGCCGGGTCCTTGATCAGAGACCTCGATCCAGATTTCGTCCCCGGCCCGTACCGCCTGAATACCGATTCGCCCCTGTGCGGGGGAGAAGCGCGCCGCATTATCCAGCAGATTGATCAGGGTCTGCTCGATCAAGGAGCCCTGAACCCAGAGCAGGGGCAGGTCATCTGGAATCTGTACCTCCACCCGCAAACCGGCGAGGACGTCCGGGAGCCGGGTGATGGCACTGGCGATGATGTCATGCAGATCCACCCAATCGCGACGTAAATTAAGTTTGCCCTGACTCAAGCGGGTCAGGTCGAGCAGGTTTTGGATGTGGCGATCCAGGCGTTGGGCCTCGGCGGCGACCGTGGCTAACAAGTCCCGGCGATCCCCGACACTTATGGCATCGCCATATTCCAGCAAGCTGGTGGCTGAGCCGATGATGGAGGCCAGGGGGGTGCGCAAATCATGAGAGACGGAGGACAAGAGGGCCGAACGCAACTGCTCCGTCTCGGAGATCAGCTTGGCCTGTTCTAGATCCGCCGCCAAGCGGATACGATCCAAGGCTAAGGCGGCCTGATCGCACAGGCTGCGCAGCGACTCGTTCCAGTTGGGATCGGCCTGCCCCGTCATGGCCACCAGGCCTAGGATCTCCCGATCCGTAGCCAGGTGGTGGAAGATCCAGTCACCCCTCACCAGGGGCCCCCGCCCAACCTGATGCCAGGCGGCGATCAGGTCCTCAGGGGCCGGGTGACGGTCATCACCTCGTCGGCGGCGCTCAGTTGGCGGATTCTGACCCTCGGTGATCAGGATGCGGATCGTCCCAATGTTTCCGGGGCGCGTCAAGGCGAGTTGATCGGCCAAGGCATCGAGCACCTCCTCCCCGTTCATGGCGGAGGCCAAACGGCGACTGAAATCGTAGAGGCTGGAGATACGTGCCAGGGAGGCGCGGTGCTCGGCCATTTCCTCGCACATGCGTGAGGCCAGATTTCCCGAAATGGCTGACACCAACAGAAAGAAGGTCAGGGTGGTCACGTCCCCATCACTTGCCACCTTGAAGGTGTAACGAGGCTCGGTAAAAAAGAAATTAAAGGCGAGGAAACTCAGGAAACTGGCAAACAGGGAAGGGCCTAGTCCGGCGCGGGCGGAGACGACGAGAACTCCCGTTAGAAAGAGGAGCGAATGGCTGGCATGAGAGAAAAGGCCAGGTAGGAGGAAGGCGAGGGCCACCGTAACCGTCACGACCATCACGGCAAATAGATAGGGCATAAGGGGTGTATCCGTCTGGGGCTGGTATTCGATGCGGGGAATAGCCCTGGTTGAGAAGACGGATGAGGTCAAAACGCGCACCAGAAGGAATCAAGGAGGGAATTTAATAGAATGTTTATACTGTCGCAGCAGCACAGCACTTGGTGTAAAAATTTCATAAAAAATTTACACAACTTTTATATGACCTCCCCACCTGGGAACTCGATAATCTTTTTGTCATTTTAGATCTAGGGGACCCGAAATAGGGCATGGGGCCGTCCTGGCTACCGCCGCGAAGGCGGGTACGCACCCTGGAACAAACCCTTCTCGAGCTTTCGACCTCTATGCATTGGCGCGCCATTACCCGGCTATTCGGCATCCTACTGGTACTTTATAGCCTCAACTTCCTGCCCTCGATCGGCGTTGCCTATTACTATGGCGATGGCCAGGAAGGAATCTTTTACAAATCCTTTCTCCTGACCCTGGTAGCGGGGGGGCTGCTCTGGCTTCCCAATTGGAAAGCGCACCAGGAACTCTCGGTGCGCGATGGCTTTTTGGTGGTTACCCTCTTCTGGATCCTGCTGGGGGTGGTCGGGGCCCTGCCCTTCATGTTCGGACTGCATTGGAGTCTGACGGACGCGGTCTTCGAGTCCATCTCCGGTTTCACCACCACGGGCGCAAGCGTCATCCTCAGCGGCATCGACCAACTGCCTCCCTCCATCCTATACCATCGCCAGCAACTCAACTTCCTCGGTGGCATGGGCATCGTCGTCCTGGCCGTTGCGGTATTGCCTTTGCTGGGTGTCGGTGGCATGCAGCTCTACCGGGCCGAGTCCTCCGGGGTCTCCAAGAACGAAAAGTTGACCCCCCGCATCGCCGAAACGGCCCGCTCCCTCTGGCTGGTCTATTTCGTCCTCACCCTCGGTTGCGCCCTGGCCTTTTGGGCGGCGGGGATGAGCCTTTTCGATGCTATTGGCCATTCCTACGCGGCGGTTGGGACTGGCGGCTTCTCGACCCATGATGCCAGTTTTGGTTATTGGAACAGCCCTCTGATCGAGGGGATCGCCATCTTCTTCATGCTTGCTGGGGGCGCCAATTTCGCCGTCCATTTCCTCGCCTGGCAACGCCGGTCGCTGTGGCCCCTGGTTCGGGATTCGGAGGTGCGGGCCTATGTACTCATTTTTTTGGGTTCGACCCTTTTCGTTGCCGCCACCTTGGCCTTCACCGGGACTTACGACAATGGCTGGCAGGCCCTGCGCCATGGTGCCTTCCAGGTCGCCTCCATCCTGACCAGCACGGGCTTTACCACCGCGGTCTTTGCCGATTGGCCCCTCTATCTGCCCCTGGTCTTGGTTACCCTCTCCTTTATCGGCGGTAGTGCGGGCTCCACGGCGGGCGGGATCAAGGTGGTGCGCATCCAGTTGTTGGGCAAGCTCGGACTGCGACAGCTTTTTTTGCTCGCACATCCGCAGGCCGTATCCCATATCAAGCTGGGCCGGCGGCCGGTCTCGGAGCAGATCCTGTTTTCAGTTTGGGGCTTCTACGTCCTCTACATCTCCAGCACCCTGCTGCTGACGATTGCCATGATGGGGGCTGGCCTGGATTTTGTTTCCGCCTTTGGCGCAGTCCAGTCCACTATCAATCTCTGCGGACCGGGTCTTGGCAAGGTCTCCGTCACCTACGCCGAGGTCAATGATGTGGTCAAATGGCTGGGATCCTTTGCCATGCTGTTGGGCCGGCTTGAAATCTTCACCCTCCTGATCCTCTTCCTGCCGGCCTATTGGCGGCATTGATATTCGCCATGCCACGAAGTCGGACTAAAAGGTCATGAAAATCGTCATCCTCGGTGCGGGCCAGGTAGGCCGTACGGTTGCCCATAGCCTCGCCAACGAGGATAACGACATCACGGTGGTCGATCGTGATCCCCTCTTGCTGCAACTCTTGCAGGAACGTCTCGACCTGCGCACGGTGACGGGTCATGCCGCCTACCCGGAGGTACTGATCGAGGCTGGAATTCAAAACGCCGATCTCATCCTGGCCGTCACCAACAGCGATGAGACCAACATGATCGCCTGCCAGCTCGCTCACACCCTGTTTCAAACCCCTACGCGGCTGGCGCGAGTACGGGATACCAACTATCTCGCCCACCCCCAACTCTTTTCGGCCCAGGCCATCCCCATCGACTATATCGTGAGCCCCGAACGGCTTGTCACTACTTTTATATTTCACCTGATCGAACAGCCGGGTTGTTTGCAGATTCTCGACTTTCTGGATGGCCAGGCGCAATTGGTGGCGGTACGGGTGCAAGTGGGCAGTCCCATGGTCGGTCAACCGCTGCATCTGTTGCCGAGCCTGGTCCCCAACACGGAAAGCCGGCTGGTGGCCATTTACCGGCGTGGCCAGGTCATCATGCCGGAGGGTGAGACCATCATCGGGGTCAATGACGAGATTTTCTTCCTGGCCGCCAGTCCCGACATACCGCGCTTTGTCGGTGCCTTCCACCATTCTCAGGCACCTTATCGTCAGGTCATGATCGCAGGGGGTGGCAATATCGGTACCCAGTTAGCGCAACGTATCGCCGCGAACCATCGGGTTACCGTCATCGAGCGCGACATCGGGCGATACCGCAATCTGGCAGGGACCCTGAAAGACGGCATCGTCATCCTGCGTGGAGATGCTGGCGATGCCGATTTGCTGCACCGGCAGGGCATCGCCAATACCGATGTGTTTTGCGCCGTGACCAACGATGAGGAGGCCAATATCCTGTCCGCGACCCTGGCCAAGCGGCTGGGGGTGCGCAAGACCATTGCCATCGTCAACAGCCCCAGTTATGTGGACCTGGTACAGGACACCACTATCGATATTGCCGTCTCGCCGGCACAGGTCACCATCGGGGCCCTCCTCACCCATATTCGCCGAGGTGATGTCGAGGCCGTGTACTCGCTCCGCCGGGGCGCCGCCGAGGCTATCGAACTTACCGTCCATGGCGATAGGCGCTCCTCGCGCGTCATTGGACGCCCCATCGCCAAACTGGCGTTCCCCCCGGGCGTCAGCATCGGCGTTATCGCTCGCCAGGGCCAACTCATCTTTCCGCACCACAACATCCAGATCGAGCAGGAGGATCGGGTTGTCCTGTTTCTGGCCGACAAACGTCAGATCAAGGCCGTCGAGCGGCTCTTCGATGTCACCTTCTCATTTCTCTAAGGAATCGCTATCCAGATGCCATCCAGGCACCTGATCAGCCCGTCTCCGTGTGCGGCTGGTCATCGAGGAGGTTGGGTTCCCGGCGCTGGTGAAGGGCCTTTCCCGGGCAGCTGATAGGCTAGCCCCCCCACCGCATTCTATCTGGGCTTGCGGAGTCCCTTTTCCGGCTATTTCCCCTCCGCCTGCTTCCGGCCTGACCCCCGCGACGTTTCTGTTAGAATCCGCACAGCCATGAGCCCCTTGGGCTTGCCAAACTTGCCTATCCATCAGCCTTACGGGATCTCACCCATGTCCGAGACTCAGATCAGCGATATCGCCGCCTACATGCGGCA
>CAZFZB010000070.1:7157-11982 GCA_964523415.1 uncultured Chromatiaceae bacterium
GGGCTGCGGGAGGTCGCGGCCCTGGCGGACCCGGTGGGGGCCGTTTTCGATCTCAACTACCGGCCTTCCGGGATTCAGGTAGGGAGGATGCGGGTCCCCTTGGGCGTGGTCGGCATCATCTATGAATCCAGGCCCAATGTGACGGCGGACGCGGCGGCCCTCTGCCTTAAATCCGGCAATGCCACCGTCCTTAGGGGTGGCTCCGAGGCCTTTAACTCCAATCAAGCGATAGCCACCTGTATTCAAAGTGGCCTGGCCGCTGCGGGCCTACCCAGGGACGGAGTTCAGGTGATTGCCACCACCGACCGCGCGGCCGTGGGCGCCCTCATCGCCATGCCAGAATACGTGGATGTCATCATTCCCCGCGGCGGCAAGGGCCTGATCGAACGTATCAGCCGCGAGGCGAGGGTACCGGTCATCAAGCACCTGGATGGTATTTGTCATGTTTACATCGATGATAAGGCCGATCCAGCCAAGGTGCTGCCTATCGTCATGAACGCCAAGACCCAACGTTACGGCACCTGCAATACCCTGGAGACCCTGCTGATCGCCGAGGGGGTTGCTGAGGACCTGCTGCCCGGTATTGCGGCGGCCCTGCTGGCAAAGGATGTCGAACTGAGAGGATGCCCGCGGACCTGCGGACTCGTCCCCCAGGCGCTTCCAGCGACCGCGGAGGACTGGGACACTGAATATCTGGCGCCTATCCTGTCGATTCGGGTGGTGGCGGATCTGGACGAGGCCATGGACCACATAGCCCGGCATGGATCGCAACATACGGACAGCATCCTCACCGAGGATTACAGCCGGGCCCGTCGATTCCTGCGCGAGGTGGACAGCAGTTCCGTCATGGTCAACGCCTCCACCCGTTTCGCGGATGGCTTCGAGTATGGCCTGGGTGCGGAAATCGGTATCAGCACCGATAAGTTTCACGCCCGTGGCCCCGTTGGCCTGGAGGGACTGACCTCGGTCAAATTCATCGTCCTGGGCAACGGCGAGGTACGGGCTTGATAGGGGCCCTGGGCTCGCCCGGCGGGGTTGATTTAGAGGCATGATTGGGGTTCTCGGTGGCACCTTCGACCCCGTGCATTTTGGTCACCTGCGACCTGCACTGGAGGTGCGCCAAGATCTGGGCCTCCGGGAGGTACGCCTTATCCCTCTGCGCCAGGCCGTGCATCGCCCTCAGCCCTTGGCCAGTTCCGAACAACGGCTGGCCATGCTGAGGTTGGCCGTGGCGGATGAGCCGGGCTTGTGTATCGATGACCGGGAGTTGAGACGCCCAGGCGCCTCCTTCACCTACGAATCCCTGGTCGAGTTGCGCTCGGAGCTGGGCCCGGAGGAGGGGATGTGCCTGCTGCTTGGGGCCGATGCCTATGCCGGATTTCTCTCCTGGCACCGGCCGGACGATATCCTGAGATTGGCCCATCTGGTGGTCATGGGGCGCCCCGGGCTTAACCATCAGGATATGGGGACCAAGGTCGAAGAGCTGCGTTTCTGGGCCGCGCCCCGTTTGTGCAACTCGCCCTCCCAGTTGTTCGAGGCCCCCTCGGGGTACATCTGGTTTCAGGATGTGACCCCTCTGGCGATCTCGGCGACCCGCATCCGCCGCCTGGTGGCCTTGGGCCTGAGTCCACGCTATTTGCTACCTGATGCGGTAATCGCCTTCATCAGTGGCGATAATCTCTACCGGTGACCCCGGGACTCCGTGACCAGGGGTCCAGGGTTACCCCTTCCCAACCCCTCTACCCCTAGGGAGAAATGCCTTGGATCTAGATCAGCTCAAGCAACTGGTACTGGACAGCCTGGAGGATATGAAGGCCCAGGATGTGCAGGTACTGGATGTACGCGGCAAGACCGCGATCACCGATCTCATGGTCGTCGCCTCCGGTACCTCCGAGCGGCACGTCAAGGCGATTGCCGAGACTGTCGCCTTTCGCGCCAAGGAGGCGGGTGAGACCCCTCTGGGTACCGAGGGCGTGAACGCGGGGGAATGGGCCCTGGTGGATCTCAATATCGTGCTGGTTCACGTCATGCTGCCCAAGGTGCGCGATTTCTATGCCTTGGAGCGTCTTTGGTCCGCCACCGAGGCCACCCGTAAGGCGGCCACGCTCGGCCATTAGCGGGCAAGGGAGTGGCCGGCCATTCCCCCCGGGTCGCACTGATCGCTGCCTTGGCCCGGAATCGGGTTATCGGCAGGGCCAACCACTTGCCCTGGCACCTGCCGGCGGACCTGGCGCACTTCAAGCGCCTCACCCTGGACAAGACCCTCCTCATGGGTCGTCGCACCTGGGAGTCCCTGCCGGGTCTGCTGCCCCGGCGACGCCATATCATCGTAACCCGTACCCAGGGCTATCAGGCCCCGGGTTGTATGGTCGCACCCACGCCTGAGGCGGCCCTGGCGCTGGCGGAGGGTGAAGAAGAGGTCATGGTGATCGGCGGGGAGGCCATCTTTCGCGCCCTGCTGCCCCGGGCCGGGCGGCTTTATCTGACCCTGGTCGATACCTGGATCGAGGACGGGGATACCTATTTCCCTCCTTGGGATCCGGCGGAGTGGCGGGAGCTGGCACGCGAGGAGCGGGCGAAGGACGAGGCGAATCCCTTCAACCTCAGCTTTGTCAGTCTCGAACGGGTGAAGCCCTAGTCCCGCATGGCCCCTATCGGGCAATCCAGGGAGATGGGTTCGATGTCCTTCTTCTTACGGATCGGGATAGCCGTGAGCGAGCGGCCCCAGAGGCAGCCGGTATCCAAGGCCCACACGTTATTCTTGGCCATGTAGCCCAGGGTCGACCAGTGGCCGATGACGAGGCGAAAGTCGCTGCTGGCACGCCAGGGTATCTCAAACCAGGGGATGTAGGGGCTGGTCTGAGTGCCCACCGGGCCCTTCTCCTTGAGCCCCAAGGTACCGTCCGGCAGGCAATAGCGCATCCTCGTCATGCAATTGGTGATGAAGCGTAACCGGTCTATGCCTTTAAGGGAGGGTGACCAGCGATCCGGCAGGTTCCCGTACATAGCGTGAAGAAAGACATGGTAGTCAGGACCGCGCAGGACTTCTTCCACCTCCTGGGCGCAGGAAAGGGCCTGCAATAAATCCCACTGGGGGGCCAGACCGGCATGGACCATTGCGAAGTCCTTGCTGGCGTCATAATGCATGAGGGGTTGGTGGCGCAACCAGTGCAGCAGTTCCCCGCGATCGGGGGCCATGAGGACATCGTGGAGACTGCTCATGGTGGCGGTCTTGTCATTTCCCGCGCCCAAGGCCAGAAGATGGAGATCGTGGTTGCCCAGCACTACCACTGCGGACTCACCCAGGCTCTTGACGTAACGCAATACGCCCAGGGAGTCCGGCCCCCGATTGACGAGGTCACCGACCAACCAGATTTGGTCCTGGCCTGGGTCGAATTCCAGCTTGTCGAGCAGCCGGCGGAAGGGGTCGTAACAACCCTGGATGTCACCTATGGCGTAAGTGGTCATGAGTCCTGGTGGTCAAACAAGGCGGAGGAGTCAGAGGGAGTCAGCGAGCCTGTCAATGCAGCCGCATGGGTGTGGAGAGGGAGAAGGGGGCGATGGGGGCGGAAAAGCGTGTGCCATCGTCGGCGATCATGCCATAGCTGCCGTGCATGGTCCCCACGGGGGTCTCCAACAAGGCACCGCTGGTATATTGGAAGGTCTCCCCGGGTTCCAGGTGCGGCTGCTCTCCTACCACCCCGTCGCCCCGGACCTCCTGCACCTTGCCATTGGCATCGGTGATGATCCAATGGCGGTCGAGGAGTCGAGCGGCCCGCAGGCCAATGTTCTGGAGGGTGATGGTGTAGGCAAAGGCATATCGGCCCTTTTCCGGTTGGGATTGTTCCAGGATATAGAAGCTCTGGGCCTGGACGGATATTTGATAGCGGGGATCATGATCGGAGGGCATGGCTAAGTGTCCCAGATAACATAATTGCAGGATAAGGGGGTCCTACAGGAAATACAATGGCCAGCCCCGTCTGGTTTCCGATCTGGGGCCTGGTCTGCGTCCACGGGGAATAAGGGCAAATGCGAGGCGCGCGAGGGAGAGAAATGGAGGATAATCACCCCCTCACTGGTGTGGCCCCCATGATGGTTCCTGACCTTCCACGTGAGCTAACCTTTTGTTTTGTAACCTCCTACCTCTGGTTGTATCCTCCTCCCGATGAGTCTTACCCCCCGCCGTCGCAAGCGCGACCCCTTGACCATGCTGATATTGGCCGTCTTGATCGGAATGGTCGTGACCCTCTTCTACCAGATCCAGGTCTATTATGGCGCGGATCGCATCCCCTTCGCCCGACAGGCACCCCTTGACCGGGTCTTTGGGGGCTAGATTCCGCGCATGACCGTTGCCTCTAGGGGGATCAGACATGGCTGACAAAATTCGTGTAGCCGTCATTGGCGTCGGTTATTTGGGGCGTTTTCACGCCCTGATTTACTCCCGCCTGCCCAATGTGGAGTTGGTAGGGGTCGTTGACACGGATCTGGAGCGGGCGCGTCAGGTCGCCCAGGAAGCGGGTTGCGCCCCCTTCGATGGCCTGGATGGCATCGCCGACCAGGTCGATGCCGTTTCCGTCGTGGTACCGACGACCGCCCATCTGGCCGTGGCTGAACCCCTTCTGGGGCGTGGCATCCACATGTTGCTGGAAAAACCCATCGCGGCAACTTGGGAGGAGGGCAAGCGCATCGTCGATCTGGCTGAACGAGGAGGGGCCATTCTCCAGATCGGCCATCTGGAGCGCTTCAATGCCGGCGTCATGGCCTTGGCCGAACATATCGATCGTCCCCGGTTCGTCGAGACCCAGCGCATGGGGGAGTTTGTCGA
>CAZFZB010000070.1:12082-14567 GCA_964523415.1 uncultured Chromatiaceae bacterium
GTGCGTGAGCGCATCAAGGTCGAGCCAGTCAAGCCCCTCGACCGCGAAATCGAGGCCTTCGTCGCCTGCGTTCGCGAGCAGCACCGTCCTTTGGTGGATGGTCGGGTTGGCCTGGAGGCCCTGGAAGTAGCCCTCAAGGTCAGGGATTGCATAGGTACTTAGGTCAGGCTATTCATCCGTGCACCGGTAGAGGATCTCGATGTTATCCTCGCGGGCCTGGCGCTTGGTAACCTTAAGGGAATTTTGCCCCAGGGATTTGCAATGGGCATTCGCCAGCTTGGCAGCCTCGATGTAATTGCTGGCTATGATCTGCCAATGGTCGGAGTCAACGCGAGTGGGACCGCTACTGCCAGCGCAGGCACTCAGCCCCAGGGTGATGGCCAGACTCACGAACAGGACATTGGAGAGTATATTCATAGGATCACCGGGTAAGGTTCTTGTGGCGGGGATGAGGGTCTGGATTGGCGTGCCTATGACCCGCACGCCGGAAAGCTAAGGACATGGATTCTACAGTCCGCCCTTGTGGTGGTTATCATCAAGGGGTAACGCATTCATAGATGTAATTGGTCGACAGGTTGTTTTTATCGGCTTCCTGCATCAAATAGCTGACCTTACCGTATTTGGCGCATTCTCGGTCGGCTATGGCCTTTGCCTCCTCCGGGCGCTTGAGACTGGCATCGACGACCACATTATTGGCATCCGACAGGAGAACCTCCGGGGCGCAACCCGTCAGGATAAATGGCAGTACCAGCACCAGCGGTTTAATCGGTTTTTTCATTTTTGGTCTCGGCGGCATTCCCCGCGGGGTCTATACAAAAGAAGTAGGAGGCAGCCCAGGGGTTACTTGCATCCGATTTGCGTACCAACTTGGCGGTTTTATTGAATTTGCCGCACTCTTGGTCCGCTAGCGCTTGCCCCGCCTCCGCCGAAACGGACGGCGGGTCATAAATAACGACGTTATCGGTTGACGAACTAATGATTTCCGGTGCGGTAGCACAGCCCGCAAGCAAGCCCGCAAATGCCGGCATGAGTAATTTCATAAGACTTCTCCTAATTAGTTCAGCGGAGTGGAACTTGGGGGCTAGGTAATCAGCTGTCATTAGGTCTCCTGCTAGGAAGGAGCCAAAGTTCGGGTGTTGGGCCCGCGGTTGAAGGAAATCGGCCACCCTTCCTGACCTTCCAGGAGGCAGGAGGTAGGCGGACGGAAGTAATGGTACGACGCCAAGTCCATCCTTGACTCGAGCAGTTGTGGGAATCCCCCCCTCATCCTGATTTCGCCTGGCACATTCTACGGCAGACCTCGAAAAGGAAAAGACGCATCTCGCGGCTAAAGGAACCGGCAGCCTTCATTTTCAATGATCACCCTTTCGTCATGCGTGCGGCGACGAACAGGATGCCTGATCACAGCCCTGAAGGGGGCTGGTCGCGACCACTTGGCGCACCCGTAAGGAAACTCAGGGGAGGTCATCCCGGGGCACGATACCCGGCACGGGCAAATGCCAGAGCCATTGGCGCCGGTCATGTCGTCCTCCGCTTGTTGCAGACCATGTGGAATTGACTGATGCGCTGCAGCAAGGTCCATGACGCAGCGACAAGCATAATCAGGCGCCTTTGGATATAGTGGGCACTGCCGCGCCAACCGCGGTCTGGCACCTCCCGTTATCCATTGAATGCAAGGAGAATATAAACCATGACGAACTTGGTAGTAAT
Source organism: uncultured Chromatiaceae bacterium (assembly GCA_964523415.1). Classification (GTDB taxonomy): domain Bacteria; phylum Pseudomonadota; class Gammaproteobacteria; order Chromatiales; family Chromatiaceae; genus M0108. The sequence continues at coordinate 13,793 of CAZFZB010000070.1, forward strand.
CGCTTTTGACGACATGCTTAAGGCTGAGGAGATGCGGCTCAAGCTGCTGAAGATGCAGAAGGAATACCTTGTGGATCTGGAAGACGCCGCCATCGCGGTAAAGGACGACAACGGCAAGATCAAACTGCACCAGATCCATAACCTCACCGCAAGCGGTGCCCTTTCCGGTGGTTTCTGGGGGGCGCTGATCGGCCTGATCTTCCTTAACCCGCTCCTCGGCATGGCGGCAGGCGCGGCGGCTGGTGCGGTGGGTGGCGCGCTGGCGGACATCGGCGTGGACGACGACTTTATGAAGGACCTAGCGGCAGGATTCAAGAACGGCAGTTCGGCCTTGTTCGTGCTGGTGAGAAAGGCAACGCCGGACAAGGTGCTGGAGGAACTGGAAGGCTGCGGTGGCAAGATCATCAGGACCTCCTTGAGTCATGAGGAAGAGGCGAAGCTGCAAGCCGCCTTGGACGCGGCCAAGGCGGATTCCTCTTCCGGCGCTTAAGGACCAAGACCTGACGGGGTTCCGCACTGAAACGGGTTGGTCTTCCGCCCGTTATCCTCTGGCCGCCACCCAGGTGCTCCAGGGACTGAAGATAGCCGAGGGGTACTCCGGCAGGTGCTCCGCCCCCCGGTGCCTTGAGTAGCACGCGGCAGGTTGCTGGCGCCAGATGATGCCAGGGTAATAAACCTTAGGAATATGGCGGCTTCTTGCGCGTCACCTCGGTGTGCATCCTCAGTTAGGATCAGGGCCGGAATGGTGTGTTTGCCGCGCTCTGTGCCTGCCCCT
>CAZFZB010000071.1:0-14555 GCA_964523415.1 uncultured Chromatiaceae bacterium
AAAAATGGGGCCCACCGGACCGGGCAAGAGCCGGCGCGGTGGGCCCCATCAGACTTCCTGGCTGGTCAGGGGTGGTGAGCCACCTGGCCGGGATCAGGCCTTATCGATGCCTTTGGGTTTCCTTGTAAGGAATCAGAGCCGCTCGAAGATGGTCGCGATGCCCTGCCCGCCACCAATGCACATGGTGACCAGGCAGTACTTGCCGCCGATGCGCTCCAACTCATAAAGGGCCTTGGTGGCGATGAAGGCGCCGGAGCAGCCCACCGGGTGGCCGAGGGCAATGGCGCCGCCGTTGGGGTTGGTCTTGGCGGGGTCGAGGCCGAGGACCTTGGCGACGGTGAGGGCCTGGGCGGCGAAGGCCTCATTGGATTCGATGACATCCATTTGATCCAGGGTCAGGCCGGCCTTCTTGAGGGCCATGCGGGACGCCGGAATCGGACCCTCACCCATGACGTCGTTGCTGACGCCGGCAACGGCATAGGAGACCAGGCGGGCCATAGGTTTGTACCCCGCCTGGGAGGCGAGGTCCGCGGCGGCCAGAACGAAGAAGGCGGCACCATCGTTGATACCCGAGGCGTTGCCAGCAGTGACGGTACCATCCTTCTTGAAGGCGGGCCGCATCTTGGCCAGGACCTCCAGGGTCGTACCGGCGCGGGGGTGTTCGTCCGTGTCGAACACCACCTCACCCTTACGGGTTTGCTTAACGATCGGCAGGATCTGGGACTTGAACTTGCCCTCGGCGATGGCGGCCAGGGCCCGGCGCTGGGACTCGACGGCAAAGATGTCCTGCTCCTCGCGGGAGATGCCGTGCTTGGTGGCCAGGTTTTCGGCGGTGATCCCCATGTGGCCGACACCAAAGGGGTCGGTGAGGACGGCGACCATGGAGTCTACCGCCGTGGTGTCGCCCATGCGGGCGCCGGAACGTAGGGCTGGCAGGAGGTAAGCGGCCTTGGACATGACCTCGACGCCCCCGCCGATACCATAGTCGACATCGCCCAGCATGATGTTCTGAGCGGTGGTGACGATGCCTTGGAGGCCCGAGGCGCACAGGCGCGACACCTGCATGGCGACGGACTCCATCCGCAGGCCGGCCTGGATGGAGGCGACGCGGGCGACGTAGGCGTAGCGCGAATCCGTCGGCATGGTGTTGCCAACGGTCACGTACTCGATGAGTTGGGGATCGACACCGGAACGGTTGACCGCCTCCTTCATGACGACGCCGGCCAACTCGCTGGCATCGAACTCGGCCAGGGCACCACCAAAGGTGCCGATGGGGGAGCGCACCGCGCTCAGAACGACTACGTCTCGACTCATCTGGGTATCTCCTTGGATTAGTTATGTATTAGCCTGTAAGGCTGGCGTGGGTCATTGACAGCGTGGCCTTTCCGGCCAGGGCTGGGGATTCTATACGTTTCCCCCCGCCCAGGGGATAAAATCAGAGCACCTTTTCTACCAACTGCACCCCGGGATCCTGCCGATCCCGTTCGATGCGGAAACCGAGGGAGCGCATCAGGGCCAACATGCGGGTATTGGCGGTGAGCACCTCGCCATCCATGTTGCGGAAACCCCGGTCTCGGGCATTCTGCATCAGGGAACGCATGAGGCGGGCGCCGATACCCCGATCTCGCCAGGTGTCGGAGACGACGATGGCGAATTCGCAGGTTTCACCTCCCGGGTGAGAAGAATAGCGCGCGACACCGGCCATTTCGTCACCCTCGTTCCCCTCCTTGACACCGATCAGCGCCATCTCCCGGTCGTAATCGATTTGGGTGAAGCGTACCAGCATCTCCGGTGTCAGTTCCTTGATAGCCTGCATGTAGCGGAAGTACTTGGTCTGCTCCGACAGGCCGCGCACGAAGGTTTGCACCATCTGGGCATCCTCGGGCTGAATGGGTCTTATAACCAGGTCGGTGCCGTCAGGCATTTGCACCCGCTCGATGAGGTGGACGGGGTAGGGATGGATGGCCATGTGCCCATAGGGGGGCAATTGTGGTGGCCGATATTGGACCTGGATACGGGCATCTACGGCTATGACGTCCTTATCATTGCCGATCAGGGGGTTGATCTCCATGGAGATGATCTCTGGTAACTCGCAGACCATCTCTGAGACACGTTGCAATATTTTTGAGAGGGCCTTGCGGTTCATCGGCGGCATATGCCGGAAGGCCCCCATGAGCCGGGCGACCCGGGTATGGTTGATCATGGTGTCAATGATGAAATCATTGAGGGGCGGCAGGCCCACGGCGTGATCCTCCAGCACCTCAACCTCGATGCCACCGGCACCAAAACTGATGATGGGACCAAAAATAGGATCGCGTATGACACCGATCATGAGTTCCCGGGCAGCTCGCTTCGAGACCATGTGCTCCACGGTGACGCCCTGGATATGCGCCTCGGGTCGCATGACCCTGGCCCTTTCCACCAACTCGGTAAAGATACGGCGTACCGATTGGGAATCGCGGATATTGAGTCTCACCCCGTCCACATCCGATTTGTAGGTGAGATCCGGCGAGCTGATTTTCATCACCACGGGAAAGCCCAGGGCCTGGGCCGCCATCAGTGCCTCGTTGGCGGAGCGCGCCGCAACGGCCTGCATGGTTGGGATGCGGAAGGCGGAGAGGATGGCCTTGGCCTCGACGATGCCCAGGGTCTTGCGGCCCTCGGCCATGACGCCCTCGATGATGAGGCGCGCCCCCTCCACGTCCGGGTTGCGGCGCTCGGACAGAGGGCCGGGGTACTGCATGGACAGCTTCTGGTTACGGTGGTAGTTGGCCAGGTAGGACATGGCCTCGGCCGCCTGTTCAGGGCTTTCGAAATGAGGGACGCGGTTCTGGGCGAAGAGGGCCACGGCATCGGCGACCAGACCGGCGCCCATCCAGCAGGTCAGCACCGGCTTACGGCTCAGTTTGCTGATTTCGACCAGGCGCTGTGCCAGCCCGGTGGTGTCGGTCATGGACAGGGGGGCCAGGATGGCCACCACCCCATCGACATTGCCGTCGGACAGACAGAGTTCCACGGCCTTGCCGTAGCCTTCCACTGTGGTCTCGCCCAAGACGTCCACCGGGTTGCCATGAGACCAGCAACTCGGCAGTATCTCCCCCAGTTTGACGTTGGTCTCGTCCGAGAGCGTGGCCAGGGTCAGGCCCAGCTCCGCGGCGCGGTCGGCGGCGAGCACGCCCGGACCACCGCCATTGGTGACGATGGCGATGCGGTCACCGCCCAGGCGTTTGTTGGAGCCAAAGACGTGGGCCGCGGCGAAGAGTTGGTGCAGGGCATCCACCTGGACCGCTCCGGCCCGTTCCATGACCGCCCTGAAGACCTCGGCGGAGCCCACCCAGGCACCCGTATGGGACTTGGCGGCGCGGGAGCCCGCCGCCATGCGGCCCACCTTGACCACGATTACGGGCTTGATCCGGGCGGCGGCGCGCAGGCCGCTCATGAAACGGCGGGCATTGCGGATACCCTCGACATAGAGGAGGATGCACTGGGTGTGGGCGTCCAGGGCCAGGAAGTCCAGTACGTCGCCGAAGTCCACATCTGCCGCCGCGCCCAGGGAGATCATGGAGGAGAAGCCGATGTGGCGCGGCACCGACCAGTCCAGCATGGCGCTGCATACGGCGCCGGATTGAGACACGAGGGCGACGTTACCGCTCACCGCCTTGGTGGTGACGCCGGAGGTGGCGTTGAGACGGTTCTGGGGTCTGAGCATGCCCATGGTGTTGGGACCGAGAACCCGGATGTGATGGCGACGTGCCGTCTCCACGACCCTGTCCTGCAGGCGAGCCCCGGCCTCGTCGGCCTCGGCGAAGCCCGCCGAATAAATGACGGCCATGCGTACCCCTTTGGTACCGCATTGCTCCAGGATGCCAGGTATCGACTCCGCAGGTGTGGCTATCAGGGCCAGATCGAGAGGCTTGTCTACCTCTTCGAGGCTGGCATAGCTGCGCCTCCCGGCGACCTCCTCGCCTTTCGGGTTGACGGCGAAGCAAGGCCCCCGGAATCCGCCCTCGATCAGGTTGCGGAAGATCAGGCCTCCTATGGATTCTGGAGTGTCGCTGGCCCCGAATACGGCAACGCCGGTAGGAACGAACAGCGGGTCCACATCTGACAGTTTCACGATTGAGGTCCCTTTAATGGGTTTGGGAATTGTGCTGGGAATGAGTCGATGGATGTCGAATTGTGCGGTGCGGTCGGGTTAACCTCATAGGCGGTGGCTGGCCGCCGGTCCTGCCGGAATCCGCATCCCAATAGCCAGCAATATACCTGATAATGAGACCCGCCCGTTAGGACGGGGGTACCATTCACTTTAGTAAAGCAGTTCCCGACAGGCCATGCCGTCGGGTTGGGACCAGCGCAAACCGGGGAGAGACAAGTCGCATGAACCTCGCCTTTATCGGTCACCCTCTCTGTCAGGAGCATAAACCCGGCGCCCATCATCCCGAGTGTCCGGAGCGGCTCTATGCCATCGCGGATCGCATGATTGCCTCTGGCATGGAGATGCTGGTGACGCACTATGACGCCCCCGAGGTCACCCGGGAGCAGTTGCTGCGTGTTCACGATCAGGATTACGTCGATCTCATCTTCGACTCAGCCCCCCGGGTGGCGGGCGAGTTGTCCTGGATCGATGGCGATACCTCCATGAGCATTGGCACCCTCCCCGCCGCCCTGCGCGCTGCGGGTGCTTCCATCCTGGCCGTGGATCTGGTGATGAGCGACAAGCACCATGCCGCCTTTTGCTGTGTCCGTCCGCCGGGGCATCACGCCGAACGCCGACGCTCGATGGGCTTTTGTTTCTTCAACAATGTCGCCGTCGGCGCTGCCTATGCCCTGGCGACATATGGCCTCAAGCGCATCGCCATCGTCGATTTCGACGTTCATCACGGCAACGGTACCCAGGATATCTTCGAGGGCGACGAGCGGATCCTGTTTTGTTCCAGCTTTCAGCACCCCTTCTATCCCGGTACCGGCTGGGAGAAGAGCTCCCCCAATATCGTCAACCTGCCCTTGCCCAAGCTCACCGACGGTCCGGCCTTCCGGGCCGCGGTGACACAGCATTGGCTGCCTCGCCTCGACGCCTTCGCGCCCGAGTTGGTCATGATCTCCGCTGGATTCGATGGCCATGCCGAGGACGACATGGCCCACTTCAACCTGCATACCGCCGATTTCGGCTGGATCACCCGCCACCTTCATGACTTGGCGGTCAGGCATGCCCATGAGCGTATCGTCTCCTGCCTGGAGGGTGGCTACGAGCTGAATGCCCTGGGCCGTTGTGTCAGCACTCATGTCGATGAACTGATCGGTCATGCCTAGCCAATTGTCGTGCCGAGTACCGGAGTGAAGCGGGGATGAAACGGCTACCTTTCGTTTTGAACACGGGCCTGGGCCTCTGGTTACTTCTGGCCATGAGCCCTACCATCCTGGCCAACTCCTGGGCAGAGGTCCGCTCCGTCTCGACGGGCCCCCCCGCGGCCATTGGCGAGGCTGCCAATGGTTGCCTGGCCGGAGCGGCTTCCCTGCCACCCCAAGGCGAGGGTTTCGTTCAGATCCGCCGCGAGCGTCTGCGCCAGTTCGGTCATCCCTTAACCCTGTCCTTCGTCAGGGATCTTGGCGCTAGCCAGACTCAGGCCTCTGGTCGCTACGTCATGATCGGCGATCTCTCGCAACCCCGCGGCGGCCTCATGTCCTCCTCGCACCGCAGCCATCAAAATGGCCTGGATCTGGATATCTGGTTCCAACTCGCCGACTCCCCCGCCCAGGCCAACCGGTCTTACCCGGAAGCCGATGCCCCGCCCACCATGGTCAGGGCCGATGGTCTGGCGGTGAACGGGCTCTGGGGTCAGGACCAGCGCCGTCTGCTCAAGTTTGCCGCCGAGGATGCCCGTGTCGAGCGCATCTTTGTCAATCCGGCCATCAAACTGGCCCTTTGCGATAACGAAACCGGCGATCGCCGCTGGCTGCGCAAGATCCGCCCCTGGCGGGGTCATGACGCCCACTTCCATGTTCGCCTCAAGTGCCCCAAGGATAGCCCTGCCTGCCAGGACCAGTCTCCCATTCCCCCGGGCGAGGGCTGTGGCGCGGAGCTGGCCTGGTGGTTTACCGAGGAGGCCCGCAAGCCGAAAAAAGGGGGTGGGGAAAAGCCGTCCCCCCCCATGCTGGCCGCCTGCCGGGCCTTGCTCGCGGATCAGGCCCTGGCGCGCAAACAGTGACCCCTGGGTAAGGTTTCTCCCGGTTTCCCTATTCTGAGTCGCATGACCCCATCGGCCCCTGGCTACCAGTTTCAGATCCCAGCACCCGAAAGATCCATCTCGATAAGGAACGAAAGTTATGACCCAACGCGCCCTCATCACCGGCATCACCGGCCAGGACGGCTCCTACCTGGCGGAGTTCCTGCTGGACAAGGGCTATGAGGTCCATGGTATCAAGCGCCGTGCCTCCTCCTTCAACACCCAGCGCGTGGACCATCTCTATGTGGACCCCCACGCCGATCAACCTCACTTTCGCCTCCACTACGGGGACCTGACCGATTCCTCCAATCTGACCCGCATCCTGCGCGAGGTGAAGCCCGATGAGGTCTATAACCTTGGCGCCCAAAGCCACGTTGCCGTGAGCTTCGAGTCCCCGGAATATACCGCTGATGTGGATGCCATGGGCACCCTGCGGCTGCTGGAGGCCATCCGCTTTCTAGGCCTGGAGAAAAAGACCCGTTTCTACCAGGCCTCCACCTCGGAGCTGTTCGGCTTGGTGCAGGAGGTCCCTCAGCGCGAGACTACCCCCTTCTACCCGCGCAGTCCTTACGCCGTTGCCAAGCTCTACGCCTATTGGATTACCGTCAATTATCGCGAGGCCTATGGTCTCTATGCCTGCAATGGCATCCTCTTCAACCACGAAAGTCCTCGCCGTGGCGAGACCTTCGTCACCCGCAAGATCACCCGGGGCCTCGCCAATATCGCCCAGGGCTTGGAGCAGTGTCTCTATCTTGGTAACCTGGACGCCCTGCGCGACTGGGGTCATGCCAGGGACTATGTGCGCATGCAATGGTTGATGCTCCAGCAGGATCAGCCCGAGGATTTCGTCATCGCCACGGGCGTCCAACATCGGGTCAGGGATTTCGTCCGCTGGTCGGCCGCGGAACTGGGTATCAGCCTGAACTTCGTTGGCGAGGGTCTTGAGGAGCACGCCATCGTCGAGGATATCGAGGGCGACCGGGCCCCCGCCATTCAGCCCGGCGATGTCATCGTTCGCGTTGATCCACGCTACTTCCGCCCCGCCGAGGTCGAGACCCTACTTGGGGATCCCGCCAAGGCCAAGGAACGCCTGGGCTGGGTACCGGAGATTTCCGTGCGCGAGATGTGCGCCGAGATGGTCGCCGAGGATCTCAGGATGGCCCAGCGCCATGCCCACCTCAAGGCCCACGGCTATGACACGCCCCTGGCGGTGGAGGATTGACCATGGCCCGGCAATCGGATCAACTCCTTTTCATCGCTGGCCATCGCGGCATGGTTGGCTCCGCCCTGGTACGCCGTCTGGAGGCCCTGGGCTATCACAACCTCCTGACCGCCAGTCACGATCAGCTGGACCTGCTGGATCAGGTGGTGGTCGATCGCTTCTTCGGCTCGCATCCTATCGATCAGGTCTATCTGGCCGCGGCGCGGGTCGGAGGTATCCACGCCAATAACACCTTTCCGGCGGACTTCATCTATCAAAACCTGATGATCGAGGCCAACCTGATTCATGCCGCCCATCGGCATGGCGTCCAGAAGCTGCTCTTCCTTGGCTCATCCTGCATCTACCCGCAACTCGCCCCCCAGCCCATGGCGGAGGAGGTGCTCCTCACAGGTCCCTTGGAACCGACCAACGAGCCTTATGCCGTTGCCAAGATCGCCGGCATCAAGTTGTGCGAGAGCTACAACCGCCAGCATGGCCGCGACTACCGCAGCGTCATGCCAACCAACCTCTATGGCCCCGGCGACAACTATCACCCGGAAAATTCCCACGTCATCCCCGCCTTGTTGCGGCGTTTTCATCAAGCCGTCCAGACTCATGCCGACCAGGTGACCATCTGGGGCAGTGGCACCCCCAGGCGGGAATTCCTCCATGTTGATGACATGGCCGCTGCCTGCGTCCATGTCATGGAGCTGGAGCCGGCAGTCTACCAAGACCATACCCGGCCCATGCTGTCCCATATCAATGTTGGCAGTGGCAAGGATGTGACCATCCGGGAACTGGCGGAGACCATCGCCGGTGTTACCGGCTTCGCGGGGCGGCTGGACTTCGACCCGAGCAAGCCAGATGGCACCCCCCGCAAACTGCTGGACGTGTCGCGCCTCAAGGCCTTGGGCTGGGAGGCTGCGATAGGTCTGGAGGAGGGGTTGCGGGATGCCTACGCCTGGTACCAGGGGCATATTGCCTCCGGAAGGCTGCGATGGTGATCCGGTACGATTGCCCGCCCTGCCCGGATCCTTCCTCGAGGCCAGCGAGGCTGCGGCCAATAGGCTCCTGATGCCACAACCGAGAGGCTCCCGATGCCCCGCCTGCCAATGATGGGGTCCAAGGCCTTAGGGATCTTCCTGACAGTTGCATTGGCGGTGGCGCCAAACTCCCAGGGTCAGGAACCCGATCGTGCCGCCGACCGGGCTAACTTCCTGAGGGCCGAGCGAGCCCTGAAGAACGGGGATCGCTCAAGCTACGAAACCCTGCGGGAGGGGCTTCGGGAGTATCCGCTTTTTCCCTATCTGCGTTTTGCCGAGCTGGGTGATCCCCAGTCGGCACCGGATGCCCAGATCGAGACCTTCCTGACCGAATTTCCGGATACCCCCTTGGCCGAGCGTCTGCGCGCCCTCTATGTCAAGCGCTTGGCCCAGGCCGGGCGCTGGGAGGATCTGGTGCGCATCTACCGGGAGGATGGGGACTCGGTAGAGCAGCGGTGTCTCTATCTGCGTGCCTTGGTTGCGACCGGCTCGCCTGACAAGGGGCTTGGCGCTGCGGAGTTGGAGCCCCTCTGGCTGAAGCCGAAGGCCCAGCCACCGGTTTGCGACCCCCTGTTCGAGGCCTGGCGGGCCCAAGGTGGCCTGACTTCAGAGCGGATCTGGCGGCGTATTCGGTTGGCCATGGAGGCCGGGGAGACGGGGTTGGCCCGCCAGTTGGGAACCTGGTTGCCCCTGGCGGAGCGGCCCTGGCTCGACCAGTGGTTCAAGGTCCAGGCTCGCCCGGCCATGGTGCTGGCACCCCTTCCTGAGCTGGCTGGAGGCGACATCCAGGCCAGTCCCCCACCGCAACCCCGGGCCAAGGCCCAAAATGGATCCAAGCCCAAGGCCTCCGGGAATGCCTCCCCGATTCCGCCGTCCCTGGCGGCGGTGATCCTCGCCGACGGGATCGTCAAACTTGCCCGCAGCCAGCCTGAGCAGGCTGCCGGTGCCCTGGAAGCCAGTCGTGGCGCCCTGGAGCCTGACCCCCTGGCCTGGGACCGTGCCCATGCCGCGGTGGGACAGGCCCTAATTCCGGTCGATGGGCCCCGGGGTCTGGCCGTTTGGGACCGGATGGCGGCAAGCTCCGATAATCTGGAGGCGCAGGAACGGCGCCTGCGGGCGGCCATTGGCCAGCGGGACTGGGCGCGGGTCGCCGAGTGGGTGCGGCGCATGCCGGACCAGATCGAGAAACGCGACCGTTGGCTGTACTGGCAGGGGCGGGCCGAGACCGCCCTGGGTCAGGACGTGGCGGCTCGGGAGACCTTAGCGGCCGCGGCTCGCCAACGCAGCCTATGGGGTCTGCTGGCCGCGGACCGCCTCGGGCTTCCCTACCCCCTGGATTCGCATCCGGTCCCCGCGGAGCCGGAGCGTGTCGGTCGCCTCGCCGCCCTGCCGGTCATGGCGCGAATCCAGGAACTCCAGCGCCTCGGCAGGGATGCGGATATGCGTCGGGAGTGGCGCACCCTGACCCGTGACCTGGAGATACCCGATCTAGAGGCCGCCGCCACCCTGGCCGCCGGCCTGGGTTGGCATGACCAGGCCATCTTTACCTTGGCCCGCACCGGCTATTGGGACGACCTGGAGCTGCGCTTTCCCCTCGCCTATCGGGACCTGGTGGAGGACCAGGCCTGGCAGACGGGGTTGCCCGAGGACTGGATCTATGGCGTGATCCGCCAGGAGAGCGTTTTCAATCCCACGGTTGCCTCTCAGGCCGGGGCCCTGGGGCTCATGCAACTCATGCCGGGTACCGCCAAGGACATGGCAGTCTCGGCTGGCGAGCCGGTCCCGGGGCGCGCGGCCATTCTGGAACCCGAACGCAACATAACCCTGGGGAGCACTTATCTCGCCGGGATGCGGGACCGCTTCGGCCACCCGGCGCTGGCCACCGCTGCCTATAATGCCGGTCCGCACCGGGTAGCGCGCTGGCTCCCGACGACCTGCACCGAGGCGGATTTGTGGATTGTCAGCATCCCCTTTCCCGAGACGCGGGGTTATGTGGAGCGGGTGATGGCCTACCGCATCATCTACCGGGCCCGCCTGGGACTTGAACCCGTGCGCCTTCAGGATCTGTTGCCGCCGGTGCCGGCGGGGTGACCTTCTGATCCTTTCCCTGGCGTTCGCGGTTCGCTCCCCGGGACGATTTCGGGCTCAGGCGAAGACCACCCAGGTCGTGGCGATGTATTTCACCCCTGACTCCAGGCGGGCGGCGCGATGTTCGTGGGTCCAGAAAGGGGGGAAGAGGACCAGGGAGCCACGCTCGGGGGTGATGCTGACATCCTGGTAGGCGAATTGGGTCTCACCCCCGGGGCCAGGCACGTCATTGAGATACCAGAGGGCGACGAGTTGGCGCTGGCTGAACTCGTGACTGCCGCCGTCGATGTGCCAGTGATAGTACTCCCCCGCCTGATAGCGCTGGACCTGATAGCCCATGTCCTTGAAGGGACCCTTGAAGTAGGGATAGGTCTCGCGAAACTCGCGCAGGGCGGCGGCCAGGGAACGGAAGAACATCTGGTCCACATCCTGCCAATCCTCCTTGTTGCTCACCACCAGATCCGTCGTGGCCTTGATGCCGAGGTCCTTGGCCTGCATCTGGCCGATGCGCCCCTCGTGCTGCTGTTCGGGGTGGGCCTCGAACCGCGCTATGACCTCATCGCAGAAACTCGGAGGCAGGGCATGGGGGCGAGCGAAGATGAAACTGCCTGCCTTGACCTCGCGGATGCTCGGCAGGGGTACTAGCTCACGGTCGATGGGGGTCATGGCAAGGCTTCCAGGGGTTGGGGGTATTCAGGATCGGCCCGATGGGGCGGCCTGGGGGTTGAGGTTCATGCTAGACCTCGCAGGGCCGCGCGAATGATTTCCTCTGAAGTCTTGCCCCCGTCATCGGCGGCCCGGGCCATGCGGTTGGCGTCCAGGGGCCGGTAGCCCAAGGCGATCAGGGCCTCGATGGCGTCGTTGAGGGGGGCGGGGTCCGTCGCCGTCGTCCGGGAGGGGGCCGAGGGCGCTGGCAGCCCAACCGCGTGGGCGCCGACCCGGTCCCGCATCTCGATCACCAGGCGCTCGGCAGTTTTCCTGCCGATACCGGGGAGCCGCATCAAGGCGGTATGGTCCTCCTGTTCGACGCACTGGGCGAAGCGGCGGGCATCCATGCCGGAGAGGATGGCGAGGGCCATGCGGGCCCCGACTCCCGTCACCTTGAGGAGGTCGCGAAAGAGAAGGCGGTCAGTCTCGCGTAGAAAGCCGTAGAGGGTGTGGGCGTCCTCCCGTATCGCCAGGTGGGTCACGAGGGTAACGGCCTCGCCCACCGCGGGCAGGTCATAAAAGGTGGACATGGGCGCCTCCAGTTCGTAGCCGACCCCATTGACGTCCAGCAGCAGCCAGGGGGGCCGCTTTTCGATGATGTCGCCGCGTAGGCGTCCAATCATGGTTGAAAATCCCTCCAGGAGGCGGCGGCGCGCCGGCGCGCCGGTATGCCCATGGAGTGGGCATGGCAGATGGCCAGGGCCAGGGCGTCGGCTTCATCCTCCGCCACTGCCTCGGTAAGAGAGAGCAGGATGCGTACCATGTGCTGAACCTGGGACTTCTCTGCCCCACCGCTGCCGACTACCGCCAGCTTGACGGACTTGGGGCTATATTCATGAACTAGAACGCCAGCCTTGAGACCGGCGCAGAGCACGGCGCCCCGGGCCTGGCCCAGCTTGAGGGCAGCAGTGGGGTCGCGGGCGAAGATGAGCTGCTCTACCGCCATCTCGTGGGGGGCATAGTCCGCCACCACCTGGGCGACGGCGTCGAAAATGAGTCCCAGCCGCTCCGGCCACGGCCGGTGGCCGACCCGGATGCAGCCGCTGGCGATACGCAGGCTGCGCATGCCGTCGGTGTCGATGACCCCGAAGCCGGTGTTGCGGGAGCCGGGGTCGATCCCCAGGATGCGATGACGTAAGGGTGCAATGCTGGGGCTATCCCCCTGGTGTGGTAAGGGCGCCAGGATCAGGCCTCCAGTTCCGCCAGGATGGCGTCGGGGATGTCGGCGTTGGAATAGACCACCTGCACGTCGTCCAGGTCCTCCAGGGCATCGATCATCTTGAGCAGTTTCTCTACCGTGTCGCGGTCGTTCAGGGTCGCCTGGGTCGAGGCGTTATAGGTCACGTCCCCCTCTCCCTGGGCGAAGCCAGCGTTGGTCAGGGCATCGCGCACGGCCCCGAAGTCCTCGGGTGTCATGACGACGTCCAGGGAGCCGTCATCCTGGTTGACCACGTCCTCGGCGCCCGCCTCCAGGGCCGCCTCCATCAGGGCGTCCTCGTCCACACCGGGTGGAAAGCTAATGATTCCCTGTTTGGTAAAGAGATAGGCCACGGAACCGCCGGTACCCAGGTTACCGCCATGCTTGGAAAAGGCGTGACGCACGTCGGCTGCGGTGCGATTGCGGTTATCGGTCATACAGTCGACCATCACCGCTACCCCACCGGGCCCGTAGCCCTCGTAACGGATCTCCTCGTATTGTTCACTTTCGCTACCCCCGGCCCCGCGCTTGATGGCGCGTTCGACCGTGTCGCGAGGCATGTTGGCGGTAAAGGCCTTATCCATGGCCAGGCGCAGGCGGGGATTCATCCCCGGATCGGCACCGCCCTCCCGCGCTGCTACCGTGACCTCACGGATCAGTTTGGTCCACATCGAGCCGCGCTTTTTGTCCTGCGCTGCCTTGCGATGCTTGATGTTAGCCCACTTACTATGACCCGACATGGTTGTCTCCTACCAGAATGCTCGAAATGGGGGGCATTGTAACATCGGAAAAAATGGCGCCGGGGTGGCTAAGGGTGATTTTCAGCCAGGGCGGCGCTGGGATGAGGGAGGTGCGTGGAGGGGCTGGGCGCGGGCTGCGCCGGACCCGGGTCTGACCCTAGCCGGAGTGCCGATCTCGCGGAACCCTGTGCTGCGTGCCTGAGGTCATTCGTCGCGCAGGGCCAAAATAGGGTCGAGTCGTGCCGCGCGCAGGGCGGGCAGGACACCGGCAACCAGGCCAATGAGGCCCGCGCTGACCTCGGCGGCGAGGGCGAATTGCCAGGCGATATGGGTTGGCAGGGCCGGAACCAGGGTTCCGATGAGTTCAGCCCCGCCGAGGCCCAGGGTGAGACCGGCCAAACCGCCAAGGAGGGCCATGACCAGGGACTCCCCCAGGAACAGCAACAGCACCTGGCGCTGTGATGCGCCCAGGGCCCTCAGCAGGCCGATCTCCCGGCGTCGCTCGCGCACGGCGATGGTCATGATGGTCAGGATACCGATGGCGCCGACGGCCAGGGAGATGCCACCGATGGCGCCAACGGCCAGGGTCAGGACGTTCAGAACCGAGCCGGCAACCTCCAGCATCTGATCCTGGGTGGTGATGGTGAAGTCCTCGTGGCCGTGCCGCTTCATGAGGGCCTGGCGCACCCGTTCCGCCATGGCCGCACTACTGGACTCCGGGGCGTAAAGGATGTCGATCTCCATCAGGCTGTCGCGGTTGAAGAGGGCCAGGGCCCGCTCTATGGGGATGAAGATGGTATCGTCCAGGTCGAAGCCCAGCATCTGGCCCTTGGTCTCCATGACTCCGATCACCCGATAGGGCTCGCTCCCGATGCGAATGCGGGCCCCCAGCGGCGAGAGGGTCCCGAAAAGTTCCTGCTTGAGCTTGGCGCCCAGCACGGCCAGGGCCCGCCCCCCGCCCCCCTCCGCTTCCGGCAGGAAGCGGCCCAATGCGGGCCTCATGCGCCATACCTCGGGCACCGCACTGTTCGCCCCCAGCACCAGGGTGCGGCGTGTCCGGTCGTTACCCTCTACGGCGGCATTGCCCTGGATCACGGGTACTAGGGCCTCCACCCCAGGCACCCGGCTCAGGGCTTGGGCATCATCCAGGCTCAGGGGGCGCACATTGCTGACGATTGCTCCCGACAACCCCAGGGTGGTGACCTTACCCGGGGCAATGGTCAGTAGATGGGTGCCGAACTGGGTGAACTCGGCGAGGACGAAGCGATGAATGCCCTCGCCGATAGCGGTGAGAAGGACCACGGCGGCGATGCCGATACCGATACCGGTCACCGTCAGCAGGCTCCGGGCGCG